>JAFSIC010000005.1 GCA_017439985.1 Oscillospiraceae bacterium | reverse complement strand
GCTCTTTTTCGTAGATATTTAGTTCCTGGCTCAGTTTCCACGCCAGCCGGAAACCGGCGATGAAGCTGTCGATGGACAGATCCTCAGCGATCTGGTCTTTGCAATCGATGATTTGCAACACCAGTTTTCTCTCTGGCTTCTCCAGCTTTGCGATGAGTTCCTGATGGCATTGCTCGATCTCGGCTTTTAGCTGTGTTGCGGGAAGTTTTTCGTAGAAGCTGTCGTATAGCGCTTTCAGTAGTTCGTTCATGTACCTCGCCTCCTGTTAGCAAGACACAATAGCACAGAAGATTCAAGAAAGCTATCACAATTTGATTTTATCTCACCGTGTGAAGTTCAACATAAAAAGAGTTGCATCCGTCTTTACTTTCCGCCCAGATCTTGCCCCTATGCTGGGTCACGATGCTTTCGGCAATGGACAGGCCCAGGCCGAAACTGCCGTCACGGCTGCGAGCCTTGTCCATGCGGTAGAATCGCTGGAATATCTTTTTCAGATCCTCGGTTGGGATCTCTGCACCGGGATTGGAAACTTTCAACTGGCACTTGTTCGATCCGACACCGTACAGGCGCACTATGGTCTCGCCGCCAGGGTGAGAATACTTCCGTGCGTTGTCCAGCAGAATATCCACTACCTGTTGCAGCGCTTGTTCATTGCCCTGCACGGCAATCTCGGGTTCTACGGCGCTTTCCAATGCCAGACCGCTTTCCACGAATACACCTTCAAAAGAAATAGCCGAGTCCAGTACAAGTTTGCTGAAGTTCACCGGCCACATCTGCTGCCTGGTCTGTTCTGCATCCGATCTGGCAAGCTCCAGCATATTTTCCACCAACAGCTTCATCTGCTGGCTCATCTGCAGGATACCCTTGGAAAACTGCTTCCGCTCTGTGTCATCATATTCATCACCTTGGAGCAGTTCCGCATTGGTCATGATGACAGTGAGAGGCGTTTTCAACTCATGGGATGCGTCTGCTACAAACTGCTTCTGCCGGAGCCATGCCGCCGCAACCGGCTTGACCGCCCAGCGGGAGAGGAAAATGCTGATGCACAGAAAAACCAGAAAGCTGAATAAGCCGATGAACGCCGAAGTTTTGATTAGATTGTCCAGTGTTGTATTCTCGCTGGACATGTCAGCAAATACAAGCACCGTTCCACGGGGTGTTGCCACACGGCAGAAGCGCAGATTATGTTCTTCCAGAACGCCGGTCTCCTGTGGGCTTCCCACCGATTCGTCAATCAGATCCTTCAGAAACTCCTTGTCGGACAGATCATAGTATCCACCGCCAGTGGAAATCAGCTCGCCTCTCATACCCAGCTGGAGCGTGAAATAAGGCAGGCGCAGATCGGGGGACGGCTCATTGGGACGACCCAACCGGAAAGGCTCTGCGGCGATGGTCTTCATCATGCTGATGCTTTCGGTTTCCAGATTGTTTCGCGTGAAGTTATAGACCAGCCCGAAGATCACACACAGCATGACCGTGATCATGGTCATGTTGATAAAGATAAACTTGACTTGTAATTTTCGAATCATTCGTCCACCGCCTCTACCAGGTATCCCAGACGTCGCTTAGCCTCGATGCGGATGTTGGAGCCGATGTGCGCCAGCTTCTTCCGCAGCAGGCCTACATAGACTTCCACATGATTCTCCACAGCAGTGGAATCAAAGCCCCAGACTCGGCACAGGATCAATTCTTTTGGCAGGATCTGCCCGTGGGAGGACATAAGAAAGCGCATCACATCAAACTCTTTTGCAGAAAGACGAATATGACTGCCGCCGCAGTTCAGCGTGCAGGCGGAGAGGTCGAGAGAAGTATTTCCCAAAACCAGTTCGTTCACCTGCGGCCCCTGTCTGCGGAGCAGAGCATTGATACAGGCCAACAGCTTGCGGCTGTCAAAAGGCTTGGTTAAGTAATAGTCGGCGCCTGCATTCAAACCTTCGATTTCATCCTCCAGACCGG
>JAFSIC010000062.1 GCA_017439985.1 Oscillospiraceae bacterium | reverse complement strand
TGACAAAGCCACCAAATTGTTCGACAGCTATCCCGTCAAACGCAGTCCCGCCGAATGGAGTTTCCGCTGGCTGTGGAATCAGCCGGAAGTCACCTGTGTGCTGTCGGGTATGAACTCTCTGGAAATGGTGCAGGAAAACTGCGCCGCTGCCGACAGCTCCCGCATCGGTGAGTTCGGTGAAGCAGAAGAAACTCTGCTGCAGGGCGTTGTTTCTGCTATCAAAGAGAAAATGAAGGTGGGCTGCACCGGCTGCGGCTACTGTATGCCTTGTCCGAAAAAAGTGGACATCCCCGGTACTTTCTCCGCCTACAATACACGCCAGACTGACGGCGCCACCGCCGCCATGTGGGAATATCTGAAATGCACCGCGCTCCGCAAAGACGCCACCGCTGCCTCCAACTGCATCGGCTGCGGCAAGTGCGAACAGCACTGCCCACAGGGCATTGCCATCCGTCAGGAGCTGCAGAATGCCCGCAAGGAACTGGAAACGCCCCTCTATAAAATTGCTGCGAAAGTCATTCCGCTGGTCATGAAATACTAAGGAGAGCCGTTTATGATTTTATCCGACAAAACCATCAAAGCCATGCTGGCAGAAGGCACCTTGGGCATCGAACCCATCGACGAGGAACAGATCCAGCCTGCCAGCGTGGATATTCGTCTGGGGGACAGCTTCTCCGTCGTGGAGGACTCCTCCAGCGGTATCATCACCATGGACAAGGATATTTCCTATAAAACCATCCACACCGACACCTACCTGCTCCTGCCGGGACAGTTTGTTCTGGCGACCACCAAAGAATACTTCCGCCTGCCCGACGACCTGACCGCCTTTGTGGAGGGACGCAGCTCTCTGGGCCGCATGGGTCTCTTCATTCAGAATGCCGGCTGGGTGGACCCCGGCTTTGAAGGTGAGATCACTTTGGAATTGTTCAATGCCAACCGCTGTGCCATCGAGCTGAAGGCCGGACGCCGCGTGGGTCAGCTGGTCTTTGCTAAAATGGACAGCAAGGCGGACAAGCCTTACCGCGGCAAGTATCAGGGACAGCGAGGTGCCACCGGCTCCCGCATCGCGCAGGACAACGAAACGCAGAACCATGAAAGAAAAAACCAAGCATAGAATCAAAAAAACGCTCCAATTCTTCCTGAATCCAAGGCTGCTGCTCTGTCTGGGCATCGCCTGGCTCATCACCAACGGCTGGTCTTATCTGACCTTTGCCTTGGGTACTTATTTTGAGCTGGAGTGGCTCATTGCCGCTTCCGGCGCCTATCTGGCTTTTCTCTGGCTGCCCATCTCTCCGGAGAAAATCGTCACCATCGCCATCGCCATCACGCTGCTGCGTTTCCTCTTCCCCGAGGACAAAAAGACGCTGGCGATTCTCCATAATATGCGCCTAAAAATCAGGAAAGCCATCAAAAAGAAAAAGAAGAAATAGCGGTAAACCGCCCTCGACCGCCGCTCAACTGCAGGTCGGTTTACCGTTTTCGTGCTTCGTGCTACGATGAAAACAAGAAAAGGAGCGTGAAACTATGAAATACAACATGGGTGAAATCATCGCCGAACGCAGAAAAGCTCTGGGCATGACACAGAAAGATTTGGCTGACAAAATGAACGTCACCGACAAGGCTGTTTCCAAATGGGAGCGTAATCTGTCCATTCCCGATGTGGCTTCCATTCCAACACTGGCCGACATTCTGGAGCTTTCCGTTGAGGAGCTGATGGGTTCCTGCGAAACGAAAGAAATAACTTCCGAAACAGAACGCATCATCGATTTGATCCTCAAGGTCATTCCACTGGCCATGGGTGTGGCGCTGTTTGTATGTTCCCTGCTGAACGTACTGGACAGCAGCTCCGCCTGCGGCATGACAGGCATCGCTCTCTTCTGCCTCGCCTTATCCAATCTGAAGAAATAGCAGAAGCCACCCTTTTGGGGGTGGCTTTTCTCATGGGCTGATTTGTGCTACAATGAACAGAGAAAAGGAGGGGATTCCATGAAGAAACAACTGCTGATCTCCGCTGTGAGCAAATACATAGCCGGACTGATCCTGGTAGCCGTTCTGCTCTTTGTTCCGGCGGGAAGCATCGCCTATCCCAACGGCTGGCTGTTTATTGCACTGCTCTTTGTGCCCATGTTCTTTCTGGGGCTGTTCCTCCTGCTGAAAGCTCCCGACCTGCTGGCCAAACGCCTGAATACCAAGGAAAAAGAGAGCGCCCAGAAGAAAGTGGTCGGCCTGTCCGCTTTGCAGTTTCTGCTGAGCTTTCTGCTGGCGGCACTGGACTTCCGCTTTGGCTGGAGCCATCTTCCTCCGATGGTCGTTGGCACAGCAAGCGTGATCCTTCTGCTGTCCTACGGTCTTTACGCCGAAGTCATGCGGGAAAACGCCTATCTCTCCCGCACCGTTGAAGTACAGGAGGGGCAGAAGCTCATTGACACGGGGCTGTATGGCATCGTCCGCCACCCGATGTACACATCGACAATCCTGCTGTTCCTGTCCATTCCGCTGGTGCTTGGCAGCTTACCGGCCTTTTTCGTGATGCTGCCTTACCCTTTGCTTCTGGTGCAGCGCATCAACAACGAAGAAGCCCTTCTGGAAGCGAGCCTTGCCGGCTACAAAGAATATAAGCGAAAAGTAAAATACCGTCTGCTGCCGTTTGTCTGGTAGCAGTTTCACAGAAAGAGTGATCTCATGGCACAGAAAACCTGTCCTTATGTTAAAACCTGCGGCGGCTGTCAGCAGCTGCTGTTCCCTTATGAAAAACAACTTGCCAAAAAGCAGGAAGCCGTTGCAAAGCTGATGTCTCCCTACGGCAAGTGCGCTCCCATCATCGGCATGGAGGAGCCATACCACTACCGCAACAAGGCCATCGCTACCTTTGCGCCTGTGGGCAAGAACCAGTTTGTACTGGGCATCTACGCCAAAAACAGCCATCGCGTCATTCCGGTGAAGGACTGTCTGCTGCAGGACGAAAACCTCAATCAGGTGCTGGAATCCGTGGCTTTGGCAGCGAAGGAATGCCACATGCAGGCCTATGACGAGGATCGCCGCAGCGGTCTGCTTCGTCATGTGGTGCTGCGCAGCAGCAAACTGAGCGGCGAGGTGCTCTGCACCATCGTCACCGCACAGCAGAACTTCCCCGGCAGCAATAACTTTGTAAAAGCTCTGCGAAAACGTTCCCCACAGGTGACTTCCGTGGTGCAGAACATCAACCCTGCCAAAACTTCCGCCGTGCTCAGCCCGTACTATAAGGTGCTTTACGGCAGCGGCTATATTGTGGATGAGCTCTGCGGGCTGCAGTTCTCCCTGTCCTCCCGTTCCTTCTATCAGGTGAATCCAATCCAGACGGAGAAACTCTACCGCAAAGCCATTGAAATGGCAGAACTCAACGGAACGGAGTCTGTGCTGGACACCTACTGCGGCATCGGCACCATCGGTCTCTGCGCCGCAGCCTCCTGCAAGGATGTGCTGGGTGTGGAGATCAACGGCGACGCCGTTCGTGATGCGGCTCACAATGCCAAACGCAACAAAATCGGCAACGCCCGCTTCATCGAGGGCGACGCCACCAAATTCATGACGGAACTGGCTTCTCACGGCGAGAAGGTGGATGTCATCTTCATGGACCCTCCTCGCAGCGGCAGCACTCCGGACTTTCTCCGCGCCGCCGCAAAAATGGCGCCGAAGAAAATCGTTTACATTTCCTGCGACCCGAACACACAGGCCCGCGACCTTGCCCTCATCACCAAGCTGGGCTACCGTGTGACCAAGATCCAGCCTGTGGACCTCTTCCCTCACACCGACCACTGCGAAAATATCTGCCTGCTGGAGAGAAAGTAACATGCAGTTCATCAAACCCAACGTAACATACCACTCTCAGTATCGGGAGATGCTGGATGAATGGCTGGCCGACGGCTCCCGCATCGCGCCGTGGACGCTGCACCTGCCCTATGTCTCCGCGGAGGATTTTGCCGCTCTTGTTGCCCGCTGTGAGGAAGTGGAGCGCGGTGAAAACATCGGAGACTTCGCTCCCAACAGCACCTGGTGGCTTTACGATGAGGAGCGCGACAAGCTCATCGGCGCCTGCAATCTACGCCATTGGCTCAACGACACGGACGGACAGCTTTGGGGACACATCGGCTACGGCATCCGCCCCTCGGAGCGCAGAAAAGGCTACGCTGCCCTTGCTCTGCAGACCATGCTGCAGGAGGCCAAAGCCCGCGGCTTGAACGAGGTGCTTCTCGGTGCATACAGCAGCAACATCGGCTCATGGAAAACCATGGAACGCTGCGGCGCTCGCTTTCTACGCAGTGTTTTGGAGGATGAAAGCGACCCCAACAGCGAGATCAAACAATATCATATCACGCTCTGACACAAACGCACCCGCTGTTCGGGTGCGTTTTCTTCATAAATTCTCCACAATATCACTGTGAATCCGTTGAAAAATTTTGTGCAGTACAGTATAATAAAACAATAAACTCCCTTCAGAAAGGAAATCTTCATGGCAATTCAGAAAACACCCATGCTGAAGCGGCAGACCCTTCAGTTTTGCTTCCGTCTGCTGGTCTTTTTCACTGTGCTGAGTCTGTACCTCTACGACAAAAACCTCATGTATCAGCTGGCGACCCAACCCATTCAGCTGGGCATCAATCTCCTGCATATTATCTGGCTCATCTTCATGGTCATGATGCTGGCCCATCTGTTCCCCAACGAACGCCTGCCTATGGCCATGCGTAAATCCTGCCAACAGCACTATCAAGCGCAGGAACATAAGGAAATCGACCTGCTCCGCTTCGTTCAGCAGCAGAATATCCGAGCGTGGATAGTCATGCTGGTCTGGCTCTTTGGCAACGGCGTGGTAGGGCTTCTCTATCTGATGGATATTCTCTGCAATGCAGACCTTTTGATGCTGACGGTCTTCTTCTATCTCTGCGACTACATCTGCATCCTCTTCTTCTGCCCCTTCCAGACGGGCATTATGAAAAACAAATGCTGTGTCAACTGCCGCATCTACGACTGGGGACATTTTATGATGTTCACACCGATGCTTTTCATCCGCAATTTCTTCAGCTGGAGTTTATTCTTCACCTCCGCAGTGGTGCTCATCCACTGGGAAGTAACCTACGCCAAACATCCGGAACGCTTCTGGAGCGGCTCCAACAAAACCTTACAGTGCGCCCATTGTCAGGATAAGACCTGCCAGTATAAGCGCGCCATCGTCAAAGCAGTAAGCAGGAAAGAAGGCCCTGAATATGACTAACACACCATGGAATATCCACCCAAGACCACAGATGAAACGAGAGCAGTGGCAAAGTCTCAACGGCCGCTGGAACTTGAATGGGCAGACAGTCACTGTGCCGTATCCGCCGCAGTCCCGCCTGTCAGGCTTCCAAGGCGACGTACCGGAACAGCTCTGCTACGAGCTGAGCTTCTCCTATCCCGAACAGTTCAGAGAGGCAAGGACGCTGCTTCACTTCGGCGCTGTGGATCAGATCGCCGAGGTTTGGCTCAACGAGCAGTTCCTCGGCAAGCATGAGGGCGGCTATCTGCCTTTCTGCTTTGACATCAGCGATGTTATCCGCAAGGATTCCGCCAATCAGCTGAAAGTCCTCGTCACTGACACGCTGGACCCAAGCTATCCTTATGGAAAGCAAACCAAAACGCCGGGCGGTATGTGGTACACACCGGTCAGCGGCATCTGGCAGAGCGTCTGGCTGGAATCCGTGCCGGAAAATTACATTCACGGAATCACGCTGGACTGCGACCTCAACGGAGTCACCATCACTCTGGAGGGCATTAACGGTGGATTCATCGCAGACATCGACGGCAAAAAGACCACCTTCGGAGGCAACAGCGGCCGTCTCACCATTGAAGACCCTATCCTCTGGACGCCGGAACAGCCCCATCTCTATCCTCTTGTCATCACCACCGCCGAAGACCGTATCGAAAGCTACTTCGCTCTGCGAACGATCGAAATCAAGCAGAAATCCGGTGTCAACCGCGTTCTGCTCAACGGCACACCGATCTTCCTTCACGGTGTGCTGGATCAGGGCTATTTCTCCGACGGTATCTTCCTCCCTGCCGAAGCGGAAGAATACGAGCGCGATATTCTTCGCATGAAGGGGCTGGGCTTCAATCTTCTCCGCAAGCACATCAAAATCGAGCCGGAGCAGTTCTACCACGCCTGTGATCGTCTGGGCATGCTGGTCATGCAGGACATGGTCAACATCGGCTCTTACTCATTCCTGCGGGACACCGCCCTGCCTACCGTCGGTTTCCTGAAACGCTCCGACAAGCACAGTGGTGACAAACGAACAGATTTCTTCCGTCAGCAGATGCTGGACACCATTCGCCACCTGCGCAGTCATCCCTCTGTGGTGGCTTATACCATCTTCAACGAGGGCTGGGGACAGCACAACAGCGATGAGCTGTATCAATTGGCAAAAGCCACTGACCCAAGCCGCCTTTACGACTCCACCTCCGGTTGGTTTGCTCAGAAAGAGAACGACTTCGACAGCCAGCATATCTATTTCCGCCTGAAAAAGCTGAAACCACAGCAGAGACCCCTGCTTGTCAGCGAATGCGGCGGCTACACCATGGCTGTGGAGGGTCATCTCTACAACAAGGAAAAACAGTACGGCTACGGCGCCTGCAAAAACATGGATGAGCTGACTGAGCGCATCGTTGAGATGTACGAGAAAATGATTTTCCCTGCTATTCAGGACGGCTGCTGCGGCTGTATCTACACCCAGCTTTCCGATGTGGAGGAGGAGATCAACGGCTTCTACACCTACGACCGCCGCGTCCGCAAGGTGGACCAAGAGAAAATGCTCCGCATCGCCAGCAAACTCCGCTACATCACCCGAGCATTATAAGACAAAAAAATCCCTCTCCGTTTGGAGAGGGATTTTTGATTGCTACATGATACCCATGATGCTCTGCATCAGCAGGCTGACACAAGCGATGCCGACCCAGCAGCAGAAGCCCATGAAAATCGGTTTGCCGCCGCTTTTGATCAGTTTCACAATGTTGGTGTTGAGACCAATGGCTGCCATTGCCATGATGATGAAGAACTTGGACAGCTCTTTCAGCGGTTTGAAGAGGGATGCATCCATACCGCTCATGGTGCAGACGGTGGTGATAACGGAAGCCAGCACGAAGAAAAGAATAAAGGTTGGGAAAGCGCGTTTCAGGCTGAAGGACTGAGCCTCTGCGCCGCCTTCTTTTTTCGCTTTGCTGCTCTTCCACAGAGCCAGAACCAAGGTGATTGGAATGATCGCCAGAGTACGGGTCAGTTTAACGATGGTAGCGATATCCAGCGTATTTGCGCCCGGATGGAGACCGTCCCAAGCAGTTGCTGCCGCAGTAACGGAGGAGGTGTCATTGATGGCAGTGCCGGCAAAGAGACCAAAGCCCTCGTTGCTCAGACCCAGCATACCGCCCAGAGTTGGGAATATCAGCGCCGCAATGACATTGAACAGGAAGATAACAGAGATCGCCTGCGCGATTTCTTCGTCGTCTGCACCGATAACCGGAGCTGTTGCCGCAATGGCAGAGCCGCCGCAGATGGAGGAGCCAACGCCCACCAGAGTGGAGATGTTGGATGGCATCTTCATGGCTTTACAAAGCACGAAGGAAATGATCAGAGAAATGGAGATGGTAGAGATGATGATCGGCAAAGACTGTGCGCCGACTTTTGCGATTTCAGACAGATTCAGACCAAAACCGAGAAGAATAACTGCATACTGCAGAATTTTCTTGGAGGTGTATGTAATACCGTCTTTGGTCTTACCTTTGTTTTTCAGCATCAGGGTCAAAATCATACCTGCCAGAATGGCAAAAACAGGACCGCCGATGACAGGGAACTGTTTGCCCAACAGCCAGCAAGGAATGGCGATAGCCAGACAAAGAAGCAGACCGGGAGCGCGTTGTTTCAATTTTCCATAATCGTTACCTACTTTCCTTTTGACTACGGTTTTGCTTACCGCAAATCTTTTACAGACCTATTATAGCTTGTTTTCGCTCAAAAGAAAAGTAGCAAACGAAAAAAGTCACCGCCTTGGGAACTCCGCCATAGAATGATAGTGCCGAACCCTGTCATCGGCAGATTCTCAGAAGGAGGTTTTTGTATGATCTATCATTCCTTTGAGCACAGCTACGGCTGCTCCTCTCCCCAGAGACCACCCCGTCCCCCACGCTGCTGCTGTTACCCAACCTGCTGCTGCCCACCGCAAGGTCTGCCCGGTCTGCCTCCGCAGCCACCTTTCCCTCCACAGCCCCGCGGCCTCAGTGTTTTAAGCACTGCCAGCACCACCGCCACCGCTGTTGCTGCCGGAGGTACTCTCCCCTTTGAGCTGAACAGTGTCAGTGTTGGCACGGACATCAGCCACGCCGCCGGTACCGGCATCGTCAGCCTGAACACCCCCGGTGTGTATCTGGTCAGCTTCCACGGAACGGCTACTCCCGCCGCTGCCGCAGAGCTTCCCGATACGGTAGAAGTGGAACTGCGTCTCAACGGTACCGCGGTGCCCGGAGCAAGCGCAGGCAATACCTTCGCTGTCAGCACCGATTCGGCGTCCTACGCCTTCACCACCGCTGTCACCGTGACCACCGTTCCCGCAACCCTCAGTGTGGTGGTTCCTGAAATCGGTGCAATTTTCGACAACGCTGTTCTGACCGTGCAGAAGCTGGGCACTGTTCCCGCTCCTGTTACTCCGCCGCTGATCCCAACACCATACGGCACATACTAAAAAAAGACCACCCTTGCGGGTGGTCTTTCTCTATTCTACAGGTTATGTAAGAATATCGATTATACCATGGTGAATGGATCCAGGATAGCTTCGATTTCTTCGTCGGTGTAGATGTTTTTGGATTTCAGAACGTCACGAACGGATTCGCCGGTTTTGATAGCGGTTTTAGCGATATCAGCGGATACTTTGTAACCTACGGTTGGGCAGATAGCGGTGATAACACCAACAGAGCCGTCAACCAGAGCGCGGCAGCGTTCAACGTTAGCAGTGATACCAACAACACAGTTGTCGATCAGGGTTTCAACAGCACCTTTCAGAGCGTTGATGGATTCGAACAGTCTGTGGTAGAGAACTGGTTCTGCGTAGTTCAGTTCCAGCTGGCCAGCTTCAGCAGCCATGGTGATGGTAACGTCGTTACCCATGATCAGGAATGCAGCCTGAGAAACAACTTCTGGGATAACTGGGTTTACTTTACCTGGCATGATGGAAGAACCATTCTGTTTGCCTGGCAGGTTGATTTCCTGGAAGCCGCAGCGTGGGCCGGAGGACATCAGACGGAAGTCGTTAGACATTTTGGACAGGGAGATAGCAGCGGTTTTCAGAGCTGCGGATACGTATGCGTAAGCATCCAGGTTCTGGGTACCGTCGATCAGGCATTCTGCTTTGAACAGTGGCAGACCGGAGATTTTAGCCAGTTCTGGAGCCAGAGCTTCTACGTATTTAGGATTTGCGTTCAGTGCAGTACCAACAGCGGTACCACCCATGTTAACGCCGTACATACCTTCGAGAGCGATGTTCAGACGGTCGATGTCGCGTTTAACAGCTCTTCTGTATGCACCGAATTCGGAACCCAGACGGATCGGAACTGCGTCCTGCATCTGAGTACGGCCCATTTTGATAACGTCGTGGAATTCTTCTTCTTTAACAGCCAGAGCAGCTTCCAGACGAACCATTTCTGCGATAGCTTTTTTCAGCAGTTTAGCTGCGGTCATTTTAGCTGCAGATGGGAATACGTCGTTGGTGGACTGAGCTCTGTTTACATGGTCGTTAGGATGAACGATGGAGTAGTCACCTTTTTCGCCGCCGAGGATTTCGATAGCGCGGTTAGCGATTACTTCGTTAGCGGTCATGTTTGCAGTAGTACCTGCGCCACCCTGTACTGGGTCGCAGAGGAACTGATCGTGAAGTTTGCCTTCTACGATTTCGTCGCAAGCCTGGCAGATAGCATCTTTGATTTTTTCATCCATTTCGCCAACCATGTGGTTGCAGATAGCGCAAGCTTTTTTGATTTCAGCCATGGAATTGATGAATTCTGGCTGCATTTTCTGGCCGGTGATCTGGAAGTTTTCGGTGCCTCTCATGGACTGTACGCCATAGTAAGCTTCTACTGGTACTTCTTTGGTGCCGATGGAGTCGGCTTCAATACGGTATGCCATAATGCTCAACCTCATTTCGTAAATTTGTGATACTTGTCCAAAAATGACGCGATACTTGCATCGTCAACATAATTATACCAATCCCATTTCTAAAATTCAATCCCTTTATGAAATTTATCTTGCAAAAAATTGTATTTTGTCATTGATTTATCACTGTTTTTGCAATATAATGAATACAGGACCGGTTTTGTGCCGGTGTCTGTTTATACAATAATCAAGGAGGCTGCTTACCATGACTCTGAAAGAACAGGCTCTGAAGCTCCATAAGGACGCTCAGGGTAAAATCTCCATCGAATGCAAAGTACCAGTTAAAACCAGAGAAGACCTCTCCCTGGCTTACTCCCCAGGCGTTGCTGAACCTTGCATGGAAATCCACAACGACTACGACAAAATCTATGACTACACCGCAAAAGGCAACCTGGTTGCAGTAGTTACCAACGGTACTGCTGTTCTGGGCCTCGGTGATATCGGCGCAGGCGCTGGCCTTCCAGTTATGGAAGGTAAAGGCATCCTGTTCAAATCCTTCGGCGGCGTTGACGCTTTCCCAATCTGCCTCAACACCAAAGATCCTGAAGAAATCATCAGAACCGTTAAACTGATGGAGCCTACCTTCGGTGGCGTTAACCTGGAAGACATCGGTGCTCCAGACTGCTTCTACATCGAAGAAAAACTGAAAGAAATCTGCGACATCCCTGTATTCCATGATGACCAGCACGGTACCGCTATCGTTTGTGCTGCTGCTACCATCAACGCACTGAAACTGCAGGGCAAAAAAGCTGAAGACCTGAAAGTTGCTGTAAACGGCTGCGGCGCTGCTGCTATCTCCGTTTCCAAACTGATCATGGCTCTGGGCGTTAAAGACATCACCCTGTGCGACTCCAAAGGTGCTGTTTACAAAGGCCGCGCTAACATGCGTTCCTCTACCGCTGCTATCGCTGAGATCACCAACCCTAACATGATCAAAGGCACTCTGGCAGACGTTGTTAAAGACGCTGACATGTTCCTGGGCTGCTCCGTTGCTGACGTTCTGACCCCAGAAATGGTTAAAACCATGAAACCAAACCCAATCGTATTCGCTATGGCTAACCCAAATCCAGAAATCAAACCTGAACTGGCTAAAGAAGCTGGCGTAGCAATCATGGGTACCGGTCGTTCCGACTATCCAAACCAGATCAACAACGTTCTGGCATTCCCTGGTATCTTCCGTGGCGCTCTGGACGTTCACGCAAGAAAGATCAACGAAGAAATGAAGATGGCTGCTGCTGAAGCAATCGCTTCTCTGGTTTCCGACGAAGAACTGAACCCAGAATACATCATTCCTTCTACCTTCGATGATCGCGTTGCTCCAGCAGTTGCTGCTAACGTTGCTCGCGTAGCAATCGAAACCGGCGTTGCAAGAAAAACCGACATCACCCCAGAAATGGTAGCTGAACACACCCGTCAGCTGGTTGGTTCCAACAAATAATTGTTAACGACCTTTGGTCCCTCTCCCTCGCGGAGAGGGACTTTTTTTATTGCCGCTCCTGCTCCAGCACCGCGATCTGCTCACAGATGCGCCGAAAGACAGGTGCGGCATAGGTTCCGCCGGATTCCATGCCCTCTGCCAGAACGACGATGGAATATCGAGGCTCGTCGGCAGGATAGAAGCCTGCAAACCAAGCATGAACGATCTCCTCCTCTTCCGTATAGCGTCCCGTCTGTGCCGAAGCGGTCTTTCCTCCGGCGCCGCCCACGGAAGGCTTTGCGTTGGTGCCGCTGCCCTCCTCCACCACTTGAATCATGTCGTGTTGCAGCCGCTTTGCTGTTCGTTCTGAGAGAATACGCTCCTTCGCCTGCTCCGCCGCCTGCGGAACAGAGCCATCCTCCGTCCAACCAAGAAGCAGCTGCGCTTCCACCTGATAGCCTCCGTTGGCAATAGAGGAAACCATGGCGGCAATTTGAAGCGGCGTTGCCAGCAGCTCCCCCTGACCGAAGGAAAGATTCGCCAGCTCCAGCGGAGAAGCCGCCGCCTTCGGCAGATTCCCCGCAGAAGCGGACAACCCTTCCGCAAAATCACTGCCTCGCCCGAAGCCCATGTGCTCTGCCATGGTCAGAATGCTCGCATCGCCGATTTCCCGACCCAAAGCAATAAAATATGGATTGCAGGACTGTTCCAAGGCTCGCTCCATATCGGTCTCGCCGTGACCCGCCCGATGATGACAATAAATCATCCGTCCCGCGATCTCCACGCCGCCCACACAGTTGACGGAAAAATCCGGAGAGATCCCCTGTTCCAACGCTGCGGCTGCTACCGCCAGTTTGAAGCTGGAGCCCACATTATACGCCGCAAAAGCGCGGTTGAAAAAAGGTTTCTCCTCGTCGTTCAGAGCAGATGTCAAGTCATCGGGATCGAAGGTCGGCAAGGAAACCACCGCTTTCAGCTGACCGCTGTCCACATCCATGACCACGATGGCTCCTTTGTCCAGCATCTGTCTGCCGATGACCTGACAGAGCTGTTGGATATCCTTGTCCAAAGTCAGCACCAAGCCCGCCTTCGGTGGCTCCGCAGAACCGCTTTGCTCTGCTGTGACGGACTCCAGCGGCTTCTGCTGAATGTCCACACCATAGCGCAAGACGACCTGCTCTCCGGCCGCTCTCAGCTCCTGCTCAAAGGCTTGTTCCAAGCCGCTGACACCGATACCGGAACCATCCAGATAACCGATGAGATGGGGCGCCAGCGGCTCTGAGCCATAGCGCTCATACACATCAAAGCAGCGGATCCCCTCGCCATAAAGCCGCTGTCTGCCCAAATTGCAGAGAAAGGGTTTCCCCTCCCGCAACAGCTGCAGCACCGCAGAGCGTTGGCTTCCCTTCAGATTGGCCGCTACCGTCTGCATGGCCTCTGCGGAGGGCGAGATGGCTGCTACAACATGGGACTGGGTTTCCGTCATACGCTGTCCATTGCAATCATAAATCGCCCCTCTTGTGCGGCAAATTTCCACGCTGTACGAGCTTTGACTGGTCGCCGCCTGCGTCAAATCCTCGCTGAAAGACAGCTGCCAGACCCGCAGGATCAACGTCATGGCAAGTGTGACCATGGCGCAATATAAGAACACGATACGTTTGTGCATAAAAAGACCCCCTCACCCAAAGCATGGGCGAGGGGGTTGGATTTTATTCACTATCGCTGATACTGTGCCGCGCACATATCATAAACCAAAGTAGTACGTGCATCGAGGCAAACCAGCTGTACGGATTCCAGTGTGCTGTCCGTTTTGAGGAAGTCCAGAATGGTGCGCACGGCAATATTGGCCGCCAGGTTGACCGGGAAATGATACGCGCCTGTGCTGATGGACGGAAAGACAAGAGTTTTCAGTCCCAGCTCCACGGCTTTCTGCAGGCAGTTTCTGTAGCAGTCCGCAAGGATACGCTCTTCATCGGCGTCACCGCCCTGCCATTTTGGATTGACAGTGTGGAAGAGTTTTTTCACTGCCAGACCGTGAGCATCGGTCACCACGACCGCACCCGGCTGACAGGAGGCAATTCCTTTCAGTTCCTCACGGAGAGAAGGAGCCGCCGCGCGGAAGATCTCTTCACTGACAACACCGGCGCTGTCCAGCTGTTCCGTCACCGGATGAACCAGCGCGTCCGCCTGACATTTTGTAATATCGCCGATTTGTACCGCAAAGCGTTTCATACGCATCTCCTCCTTTTCTAAGATTAAGTATAACCCAAATTGGGGAAAAATTCAACGAAAGCTGTCGCTACCTCGTCTTTCGGAAGAAGCGATAGCGCAGAACATGCTTATACGCCCAGTGGATGCGCCCCAGAGCAATATCAAACATGATAAACACGCCGCAGCCCATGAGCCAGGTCACAAAGAGGGTCAGGTCGCCGAAGGCACCCATTTCTTCCATGATGTCATCCAAACCAAAGAGGTTGATGATGACCCAATAGCTCGCCAGAATGGCGGCGTTGAACACGGCGAATTTACAGAGACCCTGCAGGATTTTCGGTCTGATGCGGTCCAGCAGTTCCTTGATGACCGGATAGAAACCGAAGAAGCCGATAAACATCATGGCCGCTTCCTTGTCGGGGCACATGAAGAGGGACAGCAGCGACACCGCCGCATAAACCAGCGCCGCAGTGGAACGTCCCATCTCCACAACGACCACGATGAGCACAATACCCGCCATAGCCGGCAGAGCAAAGGTGCCGAAGGGGATCAAGCCCGTCATAAACATCAGCAGCAGACAGAGCGCCGAAGCCATGCCGCCCAGCGCCACCCGCGTACTTTTTCTTTCTTTCATAACTCTACGATACTCCTACAAAATTTTAACAGCAGCCGATCAGGTCGCCGCCCATGCACTCACAGCAGCAGTCCGCGCAGATGAGCGTGTTGAACACATCGCAGGCATCCATGCCGGCACTGCGGGTCACATGACCGCCGTAGCCATAGCCGGTCGGGCGTCCGCTGCCGCGCTGCCAAGCAATCTGCTGCATGGCATTCTGATATTCCCGATTGGTCGGTTCCAGCTGACAGGCTTTGGTGAAGTAGCGATAAGCCTCATCCAGCCAGCCTTTGTTGTAGAGGATATTGCCCTTGAGGAAGTACCATTCCGCACTGCGCCCCGCCACCGGCACGCCGTCCAGCAGTTCTTCTGCCTCCACGATGCGGCGCTGCATGATCAGACGGCGGATATCCGCAAACTGAGCAGAACTCTGTCCGCTCTGACCGTAGCTCTGACCATACTGATAGGTGGAGCTGCTGCGCTGAGAGCCGTAGCTCTGCTGATAGCTGCCCGCACTGCTCTGAGAGGCTTTGCGCTGTTTGGTAATGGTATCGTAAGCCTCGTTGATCTGCTTCATTTTTTCCTGAGCCAGATCAGCCAGAGGATTGTTGGCATAATTATCCGGGTGATATTTGCGGGCAAGATCGCGATAAGCAGCCTTGACCTGTTCATCGGTAGCATCCGGTGCAACACCCAGTACTTTATAAGGATCCATACATCAGTCTCCTTCAATTTATGTGAATTATTTTGTATTCATTCGTTTCTCTTTGATATGGTCCACGCTCTGCTTCAGCCCCAACTCAAAGACATTGGATAAAATGCCCTCGAAATATTGAACCTCCAGCAAATCGTAGGCGCGGATCAGTTCCGCGATGGTCAGATACAGCGAGGATACCGCCTGCTCCTGAGGCGATTCCCCCTCCTGCGCTTCACAGTAGCGGAAGGGATTGTAATTATCCTTCTTGATATCCTCTTCCAGATCGTCCAATGCGTCCATGAGATAGATACAGCGGCCCAGCAGATAGCCGATCCGTTTCAGCACCAGCTGCTGCGTCTCGTCCTCAGACAAACTGCCCAGCAGCGCCTCCAGAATCTTCGCTGTCGGTTCTGCCGCACGGTCAACCGAAGAACAGCGTTCTTTCTCCAGCGCAGCCTGCGACGCCATTTGCTCCTCCGTCAGTTTCGCCAACGCAGGCAGTTTTGCCGCCGCCTTATCGTAGGCTGCTTTTGCCGCCGGCAACGCCAACAGGCAGGCTGCCTTCTCAGCGGCATCGCCATCTGCTATGTTATCCTGCAGCTTGTGGTAGAGCAAAATGATCGCCATGGCCGCCGACAGTTCCAAGCTGCCGCAGGACTGGCAGATATTTCGTTTTTTCAGCGGATGCACCATACAGCGCTCCTGCCGGAACTCCACCGCATCGCCCCGCACGCCCATGGCAAGAACAGAGAGAAAGGCAAAATCATAGCTGAGAGTCATGCGGGACAGCTGTCCATAGCTCCTGCCCAGCTCCTTGCAAAGCCCGCAGTAGACAGCGCGATATGCTTCCTGCTCCTTGACTTTCAGTTCGGGAGCACAGGGTTTGATGTAACCAAACATATCTTTCCCACCTTACCATCTCATAATATTCTTATTGTAGCAGAAAAGAAAGCTCTTTTCCATAAACAAACTGTGAATCCGGGCAGTTTTCTGCGAAAAAAAGAAATCCCGCGGGATTCCGCGGGATTTTTTAGACAGATTGAAGAGGATTAGCCCAGCATGGACAGCAGAACATAGATCCAGTGAGCGGAGAAGCCTGCAACCAGACCGCCGAAGGTGTGGCTGATGATTGCTTTACCGGTCATTTCTGGACATTTCAGGGAGTCCATCATTGCAACGTGAGTGGACAGGTAACCGGACCAGCACATGCACATTGCGGTGAAGACTGCGATATCGTTGCCGGTAGCCAGACCATCCGCAACCATACCAGGGATCAGACCGATCGCTGCACCTGCTGCACCCAGAGCGGTAACAGGAACTGCAATACCTTTGGAGCTGGTGAAGCCGAAGAGAGGTTCCAGGATAAAGCCGAGTTTTTCGCCTACCATTGGCAGGAAGCCGATGCCTTCGTAAGCAGCGCCGGTGAAGGTGCCGTCTGCGGAAGCGCCGTTGGTCAGCATCATAACAACAGTACAGATGATCAGTACGCCAGGGATAACAGCCATACCCATGTCAACACCGGATTTGCCGCCTTCCAGCATGGCATTCATGAAACGACCTGCTGCGGAACCCGGACGAACCATACGGTAGTCGGTCATGACCTGAGCATCGGTCATGCTGTGGTCAACATCGCAGAACTCGGTGGTACCATAATATTTAGATGTGAACATCAGCATAATGCGTACGCTGACAACGGAACCGATGATCGCACCCAGGTTACCGATGAGGGCAGCGGTCACAAAGCTTTCGCCGCTTGGAGAAGGGATACCCATCATAAAGGTGGTGATGATCAGACCCATACCAAATGCGGTACCGATGTTGCACAGTGCAGGCAGCTGATATTTTTTGAAGTAACGTCTGAAGCCGTGGTCATCGGCCAGAGTCAGGATCGCAGGGTTATCGGAGAGATAAGTAGCAAAGACACCGATGACGCTGGCGCCCGGAAGACCGTAAACCGGTTTCATCAGCGGAGACAGGATCTTGTTCATGATCGCAACCACACCGAACTCGGTGAAGAGGGCTGCGATTGCGCCTGCCAGAACAGCGATCGCCATAATGTAGAAGCAGGTGTTGATCAGCAGGTCAAATGCTGTATTCATCATGGTGTTGAGCATGTTGACAATGCCCATCTGGCTGCCGATCCAGCCGAAGAAGGCGATGAACAGACCGATGAAGACAAAGCTTTCAAGGCTGACAACCTTTTTCATCTGTGGATGAACAGCAGTAAGATCACGATTTTCGTTATCCATAATAGTCCTCCCAAAAACAAATAATTGTTATGGAACAATGATAGCACGAAGCGACAGAATATTCAAATCTTTTTTTCAAATTTTTCACATCTTTTTATTTCTTGTGAAATGCGGTGCGTTCCCTTCTTCTTTTTTCATCACTTTTCGTTGTTCCTGCCGTAAAAATATGATAAGATAATACAATACAGGAGGTGAGTCGATGACAGCTAACACATGGATCTATGAAGAGTTGTCTGCTTTCCCGGCGTCGGTCAAAGATTTTAAGTTTGAATGGAACTGGCACCGCTGGCTCATCGGCGGAAAGATGTTTGCCGCCATCTGCCTCAGCGACAGCGGCGAGGAGGTTTATCTGACTCTGAAGCTGGAACCTCTGGAGGGCGACCTGCTGCGTCAGCAGTATGCGGACATCATCCCCGGCTACTACATGAACAAAGTCCACTGGAATTCGGTAAAACTGGATGGCGATGTTCCCGCCGATGTGATTCGGCACATGATGGAAGAATCCTATCGTCTGGTGGCGAAATCTCTGACAAAGAAAACAAGAGCTGAACTTGGAATCGAGGTTTAAGATGGAACGCTTCTCTTTTATGGAAACTCAACGCATCATCTTTTCCCATTGGAACAGCGAGGACTTGCCGCTGGCACGGCTTCTCTGGGGAGACCCGCAGGTGACCCGCTACATCTGCGCCCGCGAATATTTTCTCGATGAAGAAATCGAAGCCCGTCTCGCGCTGGAAATTCAGAATCAGCAGAACCATCAGCTGCAGTACTGGCCCATCTTCCACAAGGAATGCGGCGAGCTCATCGGCTGCTGCGGTCTGCGTCCCCACAATGAAGGCTGTCTGGAATTGGGCTTCCATCTGCGCCCTGCCTTTTGGCACCAAGGCTACGCCATCGAAGCCGCTTTGCAGGTCATTCGCTATGCCTTTGACTCTCTGAAAATCGAAAAACTTTTCGCCGGTCACAATCCGAACAATATCGCTTCCCGCCGTGTGCTGGAGAAACTGGGCTTTCACTTCATCAGCGAGGAATTTTATGAACCCACCGGACTGTATCATCCATCCTATGAACTGACTAATAATATAAATGAGGGATAAATTATGTCTATCTTAAAAGTAAAACTGGTTCGCGAGGGCGCACAGCTGCCAAAGCGTGAAACCGTCGGCAGCGCAGGACATGATCTGCGCGCCTGCATCGAGGAAGATCTCATCATCCCCGCAGGCGAAGGTGTACGTCTGCCAACCGGCATCGCCATTGAAATGGAGAGCGCCGAATATGTGGCGATCATTGCCTCCCGCAGCTCCATGGCATATAAATACGGCATCTCCATGGGCAACGGCATCGGTGTCATCGACTCCGACTACCGCGGCGAGATCAGCGTCTTTCTCCGCAACAATTCCAATACCGATTTCGTCGTTCATCCCGGTGACCGTGTGGCACAGCTGCTGCTGATGCCGGTCGCTCTGCCGGAAATCATTCAGGTGGAAGAACTTTCCGACACCGAACGCGGTGCCGGCGGCTTCGGTTCGACCGGCCGCTCTTAGCGTGGAGGAAGCTGCGATGAAACTGATTTTAGCATCCAAATCCCCCCGCCGCATTGAGCTGCTGAAACAGATCCATCCGGATTTCAGCGTAGAACCTGCCAAGGGCGATGAAATCGTTCCCGAGAGAGCTACTCCGGCGGAAACCGTTATGGCTCTGGCCAAAGCCAAAGCCGAAGAAATCGCTGCCCAGCATCCGCAGGACTTGGTCATCGGCTCCGATACTATCGTTGCCGTGGACGATCAGGTCCTCGGCAAACCAAAAAGCCACGACCACTGCGTGGAAATGATCCGCTCCCTGTCCGGACGCCGTCATCAGGTTTATACCGGTGTGGCGCTGGCTTTGGAGGGCAAAACCGAGTGCTTCTACGACGTGACCGAGGTGGAATTCTACCCACTCAGCGAAGAGGAGATCCAGTGGTATGCTTCCCTGGAAGAACCTTACGACAAAGCCGGCGGCTACGGCATTCAGGGCAAGGGCTCCCTTCTCGTCAAGGGAATCCACGGCGATTACTTCAATGTAATGGGCTTCCCTGTGGCACTCTGTGCACGAAAAATCCGCAAATATTTCGACTTCACCAAAACAAAATAAAAGCATACTAACCGAATTTGAGCATTTCCTCAGATTCGGTTATTTCTTTATCAGTTTATTTTCTTTTATCGAAAGAGAATGTGAAAAGTTGAAAGTATTTGTTGAATTTATTTCTTGAAATTCAAAAATCAGAGGACTATAATTGCACACGGGCCTTTTATAAGTGTCATAAATTGTATAAGAAGAAGGAATCTTTATGGAACAACTCCTCTGTCTGAGCATTGCCGTTATCAGCGGTCTGCTCCTTTCCCGTGTTGCCAAAAAACTGCAGCTCCCTGCTGTAACCGCTTACCTGGTTGCCGGTATTCTCATCGGTCCTTACGTTCTCGGTCAGCTCGGTGTTCTCGGTCTTGGCTTCCACAGCATTGAAAATGTGAAGGATTACTCGATTTTCTGTGACGTTGCCCTCGGCTTCATCGCCTTTGATATCGGTAACGAATTCCGTCTTTCCCAGCTGAAGCGCATCGGTCGTCAGGCTACCGTCACCGCTTTCTTTGAAGCGTTGACTGCTGCTTTGCTGGTTGATGCTGCTATGATCGCTCTGCATTTCCTGATGCCTGATCTGCTCAGCCTGCCTGCAGCCATTGTATTGGGTGCCATCGCTGCTGCAACCGCACCGGCCGCTACCCTGATGGTCGTAAAACAGTACAAAGCCAAAGGTCCGCTGACCGACATCCTGCTGCCGATCGTTGCGCTGGATGATGCGATCTGTCTGATTGTCTTCGCTGTATCCTACGGCATTGCCCGCGCACTGATGCACGGCACCATCAGCCTGACTTCCATTCTTGTCGAACCGGTTCTGGAAGTGCTGGTATCCCTGCTCCTCGGCGCTCTCATCGGCTACATTCTGAACCTGATGGAAAAAGTATTCGATTCCAACAGTAAACGTCTTTCCATTATCATTGCCTTTGTTCTGCTTACCGTTGGTCTCTCCATGATGAGCTTCGACATCGGCGGTGTTCACATCGGCTTCTCTTCTCTGCTGGTTTGCATGATGATGGGTACTGTGTTCTGCAACATCTGTAACTTCTCCGAAGACATGATGGGTCGTGCCAACAAATGGACCGCACCGCTTTATGTTCTCTTCTTCGTCCTCAGCGGCGCAGATTTGGAACTGTCTGTCTTCAGCAACATTGCCGTTATCGGTATTGGTCTGGCTTATATCGCTGCCCGCTCCGCCGGTAAGATCCTCGGCGCAACCATGGGTTCTACCATTACTCACTGCAGCGCGACCATCCGCAAATATCTGGGCATTACCCTGCTGCCTCAGGCAGGTGTTGCTCTGGGTATGTCCATGAAAGCAACCGCTTCCATGGGAGATGACGGACAGCTGATCCGAAACATCGTTCTCTTTGCCGTACTGGTCTATGAGCTCTTTGGTCCTCTGATGACCAAGATCTCTCTGATGAAAGCCGGCGAAATCTCTCCAAAACCGGAAATCATCAAACAGGCAAATGTCAAAAACTAAAACACCAAACAAAAATCCCTCTCCGTTTGGAGAGGGATTTTTTATGCTTTATTTTTCGCTTTTTGGGGCTTTCACAGGAACAGCTTTCGGAGATTCTGCGATTTTCGCGCTTGCCTTCTCCGCATCTTTGTTGATGAGGAAGACCACGGCGCTGTGATGTTCCAGCTGACCGTTGTCATTGTAGCTGCCACAGAGGGTGACAGGCCGTACATTCTTGAAGGCCTTCGGGGTCGGCAGATAATGAGACTCATAACTGCGGTTGATGGCAACCAGCAGCTGATGCTCCTCATCCAGATGGCGAATATAAGAGCAGATGTTGTCATTGACGCAAAGCGGAGTAAACTGGCAATCTTTCAGGAATTTTGCCTGTTTGCGCAGCTGACCCAGCTTCTTGAACCATTCGACCAGCTCTGCATTTTCATAGCCCCAAGGGTAGCAGCAGCGATTGAACGGGTCTCTGTAACCGGAAAGACCGGCCTCGTCGCCGTAGTACAGGCTCGGAATACCCGGCAGGAAGTACTGCAGAGTCGCAGCCAGCTTCAGAGAATTGATACCCTGCCAGTACGCATCGGCGTGGAGATAGTGGTTGTCCGCCTGCCAGATGCGGTCGCGGCCATTGGATGGCTCGCAGGCCAGAACCGTCAGCGCACGCTCGGTGTCGTGGGTGGACAGAGGGTTCATGGCGCAGTTCAGTGCCGGCATCGGGTAGTTCTCCACGATGCTGTTCACCGTTGTCAGGAACTGTCTGCCCTTGCCGTCACGAACATAATCCAGTACGCAGCTGCGGAACGGATAGTTCATAACGCTGTCCAGCTGTCCGCCCAGCAGATAGCGTCTGCGGCGGCTGTATGCGATTTTATTGGTCGCGTCCTCCCAAACCTCGCCGATGATGACCTTATCATCGCCGTGGCTCTTGATGGCGCGGTTGATTTCGTCAAGAATAATATCCGGCAGCTCATCCGCTACGTCCAGACGGAAACCGGAAGCGCCGGCTTTCATCCAGTGATGGATAACGGAATCCTCGTCACGGCAGATGAAGTCAAGAAACTCCTTATTGTCCTCGTTGACATTCGGCAGTGTCTTGAAGCCCCACCAGCTTTCATAGTCATCCGGATAATTTTTGAACTGATACCAAGGATAGTACGGGCTGTTTGGGTCGCGGTAAGCACCGGTATTTTCACCGTAGCGGCCTTCTTTATTGAAGTAGATACTGTCACTGCCGGTATGATTGAACACGCCGTCAATGATGACAGACATTCCGCGTTTTTTTGCAGCTTCGCACAGATCGGTGAAATCCTGCTCCGTGCCCAGCAGCGGGTCGATCTTCATGTAGTCGGCAACATTATAACGGTGGTTGGCATGAGCCTCGAAAATCGGGTTCAGGTAGATACAGCTGACGCCCAGTTCTTCCAGATAGTCCAGCTTTTTCTCAATGCCCTTCAGGTCGCCGCCGAAGTAGTCGTTGCAGGTGAAGACACCTTTTGAATTTTCGCGGTAAACAGGCAGTTCGCCCCAGTCATCGCGGAGCTCACGGTCCGCAGGCACGCCCATCTTCGGAATACCGGAGTTATAGAAGCGGTCCGGGAAGATCTGATAGAGAATACCGTCGCCCAGACAGCTTGGAGTTTTCGTATCTTTGTCGTAAACGGTCAGCTGCCAGCTGGAGCCGCTGCCGTCGATCTCCGCACATTTGTAGTCATCAGGAGTCAGGGTGTGCTGTTCACCGTTATCCACAAAACGGAAGTTATAGAAGTACAGCTTTGGTCTTGCAGGACAAAAGACGCACTGATACACGTTTTCATCGGCAGTAAAGCGGACCAGTTCCATCGGAACGTCCACATCGGGTGAATCATCGGTATGGATGACCAGATCCACACGCTCCGCAGCAATACGTTTTGGCAGATAGACACGGAAGGTCACAGATTGACCGGAGGGTAAGGCGCCGAAAGGGTCTTTATACTGAGTCAGTTTGCTGTCAAAAATACAGGTGTCCACAAAGGTTACCGCCTTTCCTGTTTGGAATCATGGAATTCTGCAGGATTTGCAGAAAAAAGGCGGAACAGCCGATTGACTGTCCCGCCTTGTCGGGATCGAAATTACAGTCCCCAGATATTGTTTGCGTATTCGCGGATGGAACGGTCTGCACAGAAGTAACCTGCCTGAGCAGTGTTGTTCAGGGCCATCTTCTGCCAGGTGTACAGGTCGCCGTAGGTCTCGAAGGCTTTGCGGCGGGTCTGGTTGTAAGAATCGAAGTCTTTCAGAACCATGTATGGGTCGCGGAATTTCAGGCTGTCTGCCAGCGGATCGAAGGTGTTGCCTGCGATGGAACCGTTGGTCAGCATATTGATGGCCTGATTCAGCTCAGCATGGTTGGAGTAGATTTCAAATGGATTGTAACCGGTCTGTTTTACGCGGTTTACTTCCGGAGTATCCATACCGAAGACGAAGATGTTGTCGTCGCCAACGTGTTCGCCGATTTCAACGTTTGCACCGTCCCAGGTACCCAGAGTAACAGCACCGTTGAGCATCAGCTTCATGTTGCCGGTACCGGATGCTTCTGTACCTGCCAGAGAGATCTGCTCGGAGATTTCGGAAGCAGGCATCAGCAGCTCAGACAGAGTAACACGGTAGTCTTCCAGATAAACGATATTCAGGATATCACGAACCTGTGGATCGTTCTGGATCTGCTGACCCAGAGAACAGATGAATTTGATGATCTGTTTTGCCAGATAGTAGCCAGGAGCCGCTTTTGCACCGAAGATGAAGGTAACAGGCTGGTAATCCTTGTTTGGATTTGCCTTGATCTCGTTGTACATGGTCAGGATCTGCATTGCATTCAAGTGCTGACGTTTGTACTCATGGAGACGTTTTACCTGTACGTCGAAGATGGAATCCGGGTTCACGATCTGACCGGTGTGTTTCTTGATGTACTCAGCGAAGTCCACTTTGTTTGCACGTTTGATGGCAGCAAAGCGTTCCAGAACTGCTTTGTCATCCTGGAATTTCAGCAGGTCGACCATCTTCTCCTGATCTTTCATGAAGTCAGGGCCGATGAGCTCGGTGATCATGTCATTCAGTCTTGGGTTGGATTGATAGAGCCAGCGGCGGGATGCAATACCGTTGGTTACGTTATTGAATTTGTATGGGGTCACTTTATAGAAGTCATGGAGAACGTCATCCTTCAGGATCTGGCTGTGGAGCGCAGAAACGCCGTTGGTGCTGTGGGAACCAACAACAGACAGGTTTGCCATGTGGATGGTATGATTCTCGATGATAGCCATTCTGGAAA
This sequence comes from Oscillospiraceae bacterium, assembly GCA_017439985.1. Taxonomy (GTDB): domain Bacteria; phylum Bacillota; class Clostridia; order Oscillospirales; family Ruminococcaceae; genus Negativibacillus. Next base: position 48,834 of record JAFSIC010000062.1, on the reverse strand, counting down.
CGGTGTAGCCGTCCAGATGTGCTTCTTTATACAGCTGCTGTTTCCAGCGGTTGTCGATTTCTTTGACGATCTGATAGATACGTGGCAGCAGTGCACGGAACATATCCTCGTTCCAGCATTCCAGCGCTTCACTCATAACGGTGTGGTTGGTGTAAGCGAAGGTGCGGGTCACGATGTTCCAAGCCTGATCCCAGCTGTAATCGAATTCGTCTAGCAGCATACGCATCAGCTCAGGGATTGCCAGAGTTGGATGGGTATCGTTGATATGGATCGCATTTTTCTCAGCAAAGTTATCCATGGAGCCGTAGGTGGTAACATGACGGCGGATGATATCATGGATGGATGCGGAGGTCAGGAAGTACTGCTGTTTCAGACGCAGTGCTTTACCCTGTGGATGGTTGTCGTTTGGATAGAGGATCTTGGAGATGACCTCAGCGGAGGTGTTGCCGCCGAGAGCATTTGCGTAGTCACCGCGGTTGAAGGATTCCATATCGAAGGATGGGCTCTTCGCGGTCCACAGACGGAGCACGCTGACACCTTTGGTGTCGTAACCGGAGATCATGATGTCATAAGGAACCGCTTTTACAACGGTGTAGTCCTTATGCTGAACATGATGGTAGCCGTAGTCCCAATATTCTTCGATGTGACCGCCGAAGTGGATATCAACAGCGTGGTCAGGAATTTCTTCCAGCCATACTTTGCCGCCCGGGAGCCAGTTATCAGGCTGCTCGGACTGCCAGCCGTCGATAATCTTCTGTTTGAAGATACCATATTCATAGAGAATGGAGTAGCCCATTGCAGGATATTCCTGAGTAGCCAGAGCGTCCATGAAGCAGGCTGCCAGACGACCCAGACCGCCGTTACCCAGACCTGCGTCCGGTTCCAGCTCAAAGAGGTTTTCCATTTTCACGTTGAATTTGTTCAGAACATCGCCGACTACATCCTGCATTTTCAGGTTGTAGATGGAGTTCTTCAGGGAACGGCCCAGCAGGAATTCCATACACATATAGTAGACCTGTTTGCGGCCTCTTGCCTGATAGTCTGCGCGGAAGTGTGCGCGTTTTTCTTTCATAATGCGGCGCATGATGGCTGCAGTCGCATGATAGAACTCGTCATTGGTCGCATTTTTTGTGGTACGACCCATGGAAGCAAGCTCAGTGGACAGCAATTCTTCAAACTGTTCGCGGCTTACGTTATGATCCATAAACTGTATCTCCTTCGTTCGTATATATTATCGTTTGTACTTAACCAAAACATTCGGAATCGTTTCCAAGCTTGTTTAGCTTATACTCAGTCCATCTTAGATTATAACGGATTTTTTTCCCATGTGCAAGTTTTGGCAGAAAAATCAGCATTATGCCAAAAGCTTTTGGGCAAAGAGCAGAATATTGCGTGTACCGCGCTTCCGTGCTATACTTAGAATAAGAAAAAAGAAAGGTCGTGACCCTATGGATTTCCTCTCTATGGCAAAAGCCCGCTACTCTGTCCGCAAGTACAAAGATACTCCTGTTGAAGCTGAAAAGCTGCAGAAAATTCTGGAGGCTGGCCGCATCGCGCCGACCGCTACTAACGCACAGCCTCAGAAGGTGCTGGTGCTCCAGTCCAAAGAAGCGCTGGAAAAAGCCAAAGATGCTGCCCGTTTCTACGATGCTCCTGTCCTGCTGGTTGTTTGCGCTGACAAAGAAACTGCTTGGAAACGCAAATACGACGGCATGAACTCCTACCAGATCGATGCTTCCATCGTCACCGACCACATGATGCTGCAGGCAACGGAACTGGGTCTCGGCACTCTTTGGATCTGCTGGTTCAAGGAAGAAGTGCTCCGTGAAGCCTTCGACCTGCCGGAAAACATCGTCCCTGTGAACCTGCTGGCTGTAGGCTACGCAGACTGCGAGCCTGCTTCCCCGGAACGCCACGCCGAACTGAGAAAACCACTGGACGAAACCGTGAAATTCCTCTAAGATATAGCAAACCCCACCTCTTCCGAGGTGGGGTTCTTTTTGTTTTTCTTATTTCATCTGGCTTCCGCCCCACTCCACAACCGTGAAGCCGCTGCGCTCAAAGCTCGGCAGCTGCTGTGCAGGAACGCTGATTGGCTCATCGAGCCCTTTCCAAGCCATGAACACACGCAGCAGACTGTCAGGCTGCGGTTCGATGGTCAGAACGGCATTGTCCGTGTACACTTCCTGCTGGAAGGAAATCAGATTGTACGGGTTATTTTCCATTTTCGGCAGCCAGTAAATGATGAACTCGTTGGCTTCCTTGTCGGTGAGACCCAGCTGTTTCAGAGATTTCTCCAGAAAAGCCTCGGTCTCGCTGCCTTTCACCACAAATCCGCTGGACAAATCATAATCCACCGCGGAATTGCCCTCCCAGAAGAGACAATAGTACTCTCTGCCGCCGCTGGTGATGGTGCCGTTCGGCTGAGCGGTCACTGTCCAGCCATTGTTGTAGGCAGGATAGGTGGTGGTCAGCTGACCGTTGTAGTCCAGTTTGATGGATACGTCCATGGTCTCCTCCGGGTAGAGGTAGATGACCGGTTTGGCGGTTTCAGGGTTGGCTCGGTCTTCCAGACAGAACTCCGCGCTTGGATTGGTTTCGATGGAAGTCATGGTCAGACGGTAACTGCCCGGTTCTAACTCACCAAACTCGTATGGCAGATTTACAGTAATCAGATTACTACTATGCGGTTCATAAACAACACCGATATCCGGATTGACTTTCTGATCCAAATCTGGGCGGGTTACAGTCACCCACTTTCCGTTCTCAAGCTTTTCCAGCTTGAATACATCATCGTACAGTGTTAAATCACTGTTGTTTTCCAAAGTAAAGTAAATCAGCTCCGTCTGATAAGGCCAGCTATCTTGTTTCGGAATCAGTTTGATGTCACCAATGGACGTTGTCGGATTGATCATACCCGCCAGACGATTTGCCACTGCCTTGGCAATGTCGTAATAGTCCGCACCCATTTCATAGTAAGCCACTTTACCGTCGGCAGTCCAGTGCTTCGCCTGAGATTTGCCGTTGTAAATCGCCAGCTTCTGTCCGTCAAAATTCTCGATGAGAACAAATTCGCCCTTGTCCAGAGTCAGCTCTTCCTTGCGCTCTGCGCGCTTGAAATAACCGGTCGGGATGCCCGCCATCATGCGGAAGCTGTCCTGCTCATTCAGAGCCACTGCCTCCGGCTCTTCATTGACAGCATTGTTGTGCAGGCTGACTCTCACCTGTGTGAAGTCACGCTGGAACGGGAACTCATCCAGCGGAGCGTCAATATCGCGGTAATTCCAATAAACTTCCAGCAACTGTTGGATTTTCAGATAAGTGTTCTCCGGCAGCTTGTAGTAGTGCTCGTTGCCGTGACCGGTGTAGTACACGCCGTATGGGTGATCTTCGTAAATGTACAGATGGCGTCCGGTGTTGGTGCTGATACGCAGAGCGTATGGGTCGGATGGTTTCAGCTTATCGATCATCGCTTCGCTGATGTTCTCATCACGAACTGCGGTTTCTTCCCAGTTCAGGTCGTCGATGAGCATCTCGCAGAAGGTGCGGATGGTCAGGCTGTATTTCTTCGGCTGCAGTCCCGGAGCGTAAATGTCCAGCGTCGTGTAATTTTCATCGAAAGGCTCCGCACGGGAATCGGTCACAGGATTCAGCTTCCAGCTGTGAACCTCCTCTACCAGCCCGAAGATGCGCTCATACAGACCGTCGTCCACATCGTAATAGGTACATTCACCCGCTATAGTGCGGTACAGCGCCTGATCGTGGTCTTTGAAAATGTAGAGCTGTTCCATGTTGTCGGTGATGAGTCGAACAAAGTGTCCGCTCACGTCGATATCATCGGTACACAGCTCTTTTTTCTGAGGTGCCGACACTTTGTTTTCCCAATCCAAGGCGGAAAGCAGTGTTTTGATCGCCTTTTCATCCGTGGTGTAGAAATTGAGAGTCTCGTACTTCTCGGTCGCATGAACATCCAAGCCACGGAAGGCCTTGGTGAAAGGCCCTCCGCGATATTCGGATGAAACAATGACAGGTTGTGTCACTGTTGGTACATTTGGTACTGCGGCTTCGGACTCGACTTCAGCAGACGGAGTTTTCGTCTCGCTCAAATCCGCCTCCAGCAGGAACCAGCTGTCTTTCGCAACCCGCACGGAGAAGCGATAGGTCTCGATGACTTCTTTTACCTGTGGGTCGGCGTAGTATTTGTCCATGTCGTAAGCCGCCAGCTCAACAGTGATGATGTCGCCCTCTTTCACAGAGCTGATGACCTCGGTGGCTTTGGAAGGGTAGCTTGGAGTTTTACCTTCAAAGTGATAAACATCAACAGCCGCATAATATGGACCATCAGTTTCGCCGCTTTCATTGAAAGCTTCCGTCAATTCACAGTTAAGAACAGTACTGTCAGGCAGATGAGAACGAACAACAGCCCAAATATCGTTGCCCGGCACAGCACAAGTCTGGTAATTGCTGTTGATTTTCCAACCACCGGCATAATAGAACTGCTGGTCGCCGGCTACCATGTTAAAGAATTTACCGAACTCTTTGGATGGAAGTTCTTCGCTTAGTTCAAACTCAGCAAGGAAGAAGTTCCTCGCCTTGCCTTCCCAGAAATCTGTCCTCAAATAACAGTCTGTATCGATTCTTGTTCTGACTTCTTCCGGAATATTTTCTGCAACATATCTTTGTCTCTCAGGAATTGCCTTATATTTGATCTCTTCTTCCACATTTACAACAGGCACATCGGTCGGTTTCTCCTGCTCCTTCACGTCACAGCTGACGAAGCTGCTGAAGAAGACCAGCAGAGCCATGCTCACTGCGCCCAGAACAAAGCCTTTGCTTGCTCTGTCGTTCAGTACCGCCTCAAAGCGGCGCTGCAGAACCTTTTTGCCTCCGTTAAAGCCGGTGGACAAAACAGCGTAGCGACCTTTTCCCCGGCACATGATGCGCAGGATGGTCTCGCAATAGAAGGCTCTGTCGTCGTTGCTGCGGTTTTTTACCACTGCTTCGTCGCAGGTGATTTCCAGATCGTTGTCGGCCTCTCTCAGCATAAGCCATACCAGCGGATTGAACCAGTGTACACAGCGAGCCGCCAGAAGCAGCAGCTTGTACCACAGGTCGTGGCGTTTGTAGTGGTTCAGCTCGTGAGTCAGGACAACGGCGTAATCCTCTTCGCTGTAATCCATCTGCGGCAGCAGAATGGTCGGTTCCAGCAGACCCATCATCATTGGGCTTTGGATGCGTTTGTTCTGCATCAGAGTTGGGAATTTGCTGATTCCCTGCTCGGCGCAGAGCTCGTAGTAGAGATTCAGCACAGCGCCGTCCTCTACCAGACGATTCCAGACTTTTCCCTCATGTTTCCAGCGCAGATAGGTCACCAGCTGCCACGCTGCAGAACCGACTGCGCCCACTGCCCAGACGATGAACAGCAGTTCCAGTCCGCTTGGAGTCCAGTGGGTTTCGCTCTCGATCACCGGAGCGATTGGCTGTGTTTCGACCACGATGCCGCTTTCCGGCTGGGTTGGAATGGCAGGTACGCCATCTAAATGACCGCTTTCTTCCTGTGCTTTTGGAACAAAATCCTGCTCCACGGTCAGCTGCTGCGGTACCGGGATGCTGACCTGCGGTCTCGGAATATCCAGCGACAGCTCAACAGGCAGCAGCAAACGGAGAGCCAGCAGCATCCAGATCCAGTAGCGCCATTTTGCGGAGAATTTCTTTCCTGCCAGCGGCGCCGCCAGTGTCATCAAAATAATCACAACGGAAGCTCCTAAAGAAACTTCCAGCAGATTCAATAAGATATTTTCCATTACTTCTTCCTCCTCGTTGCGTCGATGAAGGCCTGCAGCTCATCCAGCTCCTTGTCATCGATGGACCGGTTCTCGTAGAGGTTTGCCACCATACCTGTCACCGATCGGCCGACAAAACGTCCCAGCACGGAGCGGCTCTCCGACGCCAAATACTCTTCTTCACTAATGATCGGGGAATAGCGATTCATCTGCCGCCAGCCCTGAGACTCGCAGTTGATGAAACCCTTCTCCACCAGACGGGACAGGAACTTCAGCACTGTGGTCGGGCCCCAGTTATCATGGCCTTCCAGCTTCGCCTCGATGTCCGCACGGGTCACAGGCTCCTCCGCCTCCCAGATGATGAGCATCAGCTCCAGCTCCGAATTTGGCAGATGTACGATGTCTTTCTTCATTCTGTTTTCCTCCTTTCGTCTTGTTTAGACATTCGACTAACTCTTCTTTGTCTTCATTATAACTTTGTCTAAGGTCTTTGTCAAGTGTCTAAGCACAGGTTTTTACAAATTATTTCCTGTTTTGGGCAGAAAAACACCCGAACGCTCCACCAAGCGTCCGGGTGTTCTCAATTATGAATAAGGAGAGAAAAGATTTGAATCAGAAAATTAGTCCCACCAGATGGTGTCTACTGCAGGAGCAGCTTCTGCTGCTGGTTCGTCTTCAATGCCGTCCCACCAGGAGCCATCGAAGTTGTTGACATCGTAGCCCAGGTCAGCTTCCGGCAGCAGTGGGTTCCAAGCTTTTGCCAGAACTTCTGCAGCATCGTCGGTAGCAGTCAGCAGATCCAGACGGATATAGTCATCGATGATGGTTTTCAGAGCTTCTTCAGCCATTGCATCGCTTGGACCGAACTGCAGGGTTTTCCAAAGCTGAACATGTTCTTCTTTGGAGATAGAATCAGGCAGCAGTTTGTCATCGATCAGCATCTGGACCGCATCCTCCGGATTCTGACGCATCCAGTCGGAAGCGATTTTGATGCATTCGGTAACAGCTTTTGCCATGTTAGGGCTTTCTTTGATGAAATCGTTGTTCATAACGATAACGCAGCATGGTTCCTGAGCGAAGTCTTCGTCCATCAGAGAACGGATAACGCGGAGTTTACCCTCTTTTACCATGTTGTATGCCCAAACGTCAGAGGTAACCAGACCTGCGATCTCTTCGTTTTCCATTGCAACGATGCAAGCATCGGTGTCAACTACGGTGATTTCCACGTCAGTCAGTGGGTTAATGCCGTCATGGTCGAACATACGGGACATGATGTTGTAAGAGGAGTTACCGATACCGTTTGGAGCAGAGATTGCTTTGCCTTTCAGGTCTTCGGTGGTGTAGTATGGGCTGTCTGCAAGAACGAACAGGGACTGGCAGCCGACGTGCGCGCCGCCTACGAAGGTGTAGTTAACACCATTGGTGCAAGGTACCAGCATGGTAGCGATGTGGTTGATGTTTACCTGTGCCTGGTTAGAGCCCAGAGCTTCCAGAGTGGAAACACCTTTCAGCTGTTCGGATTTGATGCCGTACTGGTCGAACAGACCCAGTTTCTTAGCAATGTATGGAGCAGAGGTGCAGTTACCGGAACCATAGAGGAAGGTCAGGCCTTTTTCGTACTGTGGCTCGGATTTCATTGCTTCGATTTCTTCTGCGGTCAGAGCAGAAACAGTCAGATCAACCGGTTTTTCTTCGGTTTCTGCAACAGCAGTGCCGTTCATTCTGTCATCCATGTAGGTAGCCAGTGGGTTCCAAGCAGCAGCCAGCATATCTTCTTTATTGGTAGTACCTTCTGGAATCAGACCGAGACGGATGTAGTCGTCAATGATGCGAGACAGAGCTTCACCGGTCACTTCGTCAGACAGACCGAACTGCAGAGTGTTCCACAGTTCCAGGTTTTTCTCGAAGGAACCGGACAGCTGGTTGACATCCAGCAGCATCTGAACTGCTTCTTCCGGATTTTCACGCATCCAAACACTTGCGTCTTTGATGCATTCGGTCATAACAGTAGCCATAACCGGGTTTTCTTCGATAAAGTCATTGTTCATTGCAACAACGCAGCATGGTTCTACAACGAAGTCAGGGTCGATCAGAGAACGGATAACACGGAGTTTGCCCTCTTTTACCATGTCGTAGCCCCAGGTATCGCCGGTACAAACAGCAGCGATCTCACCGGATTCCATGGAAGCGATGCAAGCATCGGTTTCAACCTGGATCATTTCAACATCTTTCAGTGGGTCGATGCCATCTGCATCCAGCCAACGAGCGGTGATGTTGTAAGAAGAGTTACCGATACCGTTTGGTACGGAGATTTTTTTGCCGATCAGGTCAGCGGTGGTCTGGTATGGGCTGTCTGCCAGAACGAACAGAGACTGGCAGCCAACATGTGCTCCGGCTACGAAGCTGTAGTTTACGCCGTTGGTGATTGGAACCAGCAGGGATGCGATGTGGCTGACACCGATCTGAGCTGCGTTGGTACCCAGAGATTCTTTGATTGCAGCGCCGCTGAGGACTTCTGCTTTGATGCCGTACTCATCGTACATGCCCAGAGCCTGTGCAATGTATGGAGCAGAGGTGCAGTTGCCTCCGCCGTACCAGTAAACAACGGTTTCATCGTACATTGGCTCGTTTTTCATTGCTTCAATGCGTTCTTCTTTGGTCATTTCAGCAACGGTTTTCTCCACTGGAGCTGCCGGAGTTTCAGCAGGAGCAGAAGGAGTGCTTGGAGCAGCAGGGGTCTCTGCAGGTGCAGAAGGAGCTGCCGGGGTTTCAGCTTCTGCCTGATTGCCGCAAGCAGCCATAGACAGGGTCATAGCAGCAGCCATCAGGAAAGCAAGAATGCGTTTGCTCATTGGATATTCCTCCTATTGACAAGATCCTACAAATAATATCAGGATCCTTTATTTAAGCTCACTTTAACACAGAAGGAATCGAAAGTGAAATTGTTATTTTCGTTGCAAAGCTCAAAACTTATTGATATTTTTAATAAATATTAAGTTTGCATTTGTACAACTATAACAAAAGCTTCTTACTTCAAACTTAAGCTGATAAATGTTTTATTTTTCCAACAAAAACACTTCGCTTTGTTCGGAATTTATGTAAAGAATATCCATATCAAATTCAGATTAAAAAACTGCACAAAAAAAGCCCCCTTTTCGGAGGCTTTTTTCTCTCATTTATTTTACCAGATGGCAGGCAACTTTATGGCCCGGAATTACTTCTTTCAGCTCCGGTGCACATTCGCGGCACTTGTCGCAGGCGTGCGGACAGCGGGTGTGGAACACACAGCCTTTGAACTCATCGGTATAAACCGGCAGTTCACCGCTGAGGGACACCTTGCGCTCCTTTTTCTTGAAGTCAGGAATGGAGGCAAACAGCGCCTGAGTGTAAGGATGCAGGGTGTTGGCAAAGAGCTCGTCGGTCTCTGCTTCTTCCACCAAAGAACCCAGATACATAACGCCGATGCGGTTGGAAATGTAGCGAACGACACCGATATCATGGGAGATAAACAGCAGGCTCAGGTTCATTTCCTTCTGCAAGGAAGTCAGCATATTGAGGATCTGGGACTGAATGGATACATCCAGCGCAGAAACAGGCTCGTCGCAGACGATGAGCTTTGGATCGATGATCAGCGCGCGGGCAATACCCAGACGCTGCACCTGACCGCCGGACAGTTCGTGCGGATAACGGAAATAGTGATCCTCTGCCAGACCAACCATTTTCAGAATATCCAGAACTTTCTGACGGCGTTCATTGGCGTCGCCCATGCCCTGAATGATCATCGGTTCTTCCAGCAGCTGACCGATTCTCTGACGTGGATTCAGAGAAGAGAGGGTATCCTGGAACACCATCTGCAGATCGCGGCGCAGTGGGCGGAACTCCGCATCGCTGAGCTTGGTCAGATCTTTGCCTTTGTAGAGGATCTCACCGGAGTCAGGCTGAACCAGACCCAGAATGGAGCGACCGGTGGTGGATTTGCCGCAGCCGGATTCGCCTACCAGACCGTAGGTCTCCCCTTCATAAAGCTTCAGATTCATGTTGGAAACCGCTTTATGATAGGTCTTTGGCGGGAACAGCTTGCCCAGAGGGCCATAAATCGGATATTTTTTCTGGAGATTTTTGATTTCTAAAAGAGGTTCTCTCATTTTATTTTTCCTCCTTTACAAATTTCCAGCATTTCACTTTATGATTTGGAGCAGCTTCCACGGATGGTGGATTCTGTGTTCTGCACTTGTCGTTGGCATAAGGACAGCGGGTGCAGAAATGGCAGCCTTCCGGTATATTGGACAGCGGCGGAACCACACCTTCAATGGTGTTCAGCGCTTTGCCGCGCTCAGAATCCAGACGCGGAATACAGTCCAGCAGACCCTTGGTATAAGGATGCAGCGGGTTGGAGAAGAGCTCTTCGGTTTCTGCTTCTTCCACCAGATTGCCCAGATACATGACACGAACACTGTGGCAAAGCTGTGCCATCGCGCCGAGGTCGTGGGTGATGAAGAGCACGGACATGCCCAGCTTTCGATTCAGCTCAGCGATCAGATCGAGGATCTGCTCCTGAATGGTCACGTCCAGCGCAGTGGTCGGTTCATCGGCAATCAGCAGAGCCGGCTCGCAGGACAGGGCCATTGCGATCATGACGCGCTGCTGCATACCACCGGACAGCTCGAAAGGATATTTCTTCAGACAGTTGTCCGGATTGGCGATACCAACCAGAGAGAGCATTTCCTTGGCACGGTCTTTCGCCTGCTGCTTGTTCATGTTTTTATGGAGCACCAGCACCTCTGTCAGCTGTTTTTCAACGGTATGTACCGGGCTGAGGGAGGTCATTGGATCCTGGAAAATGACTGCAATACGGTTGCCGCGCAGATCGCGCATTTCTTTCTGGGACAGTTTCAGAATATCCTTGCCCTCAAAGAGGATCTCGCCTTCATATTTTACAGCGGAATCGTATTCACGCAGACGCAGAATAGACTGGGACATAACGCTCTTGCCGGAACCGGATTCACCAACAACGCCTACGATCTCACCGGGACGGATGGACAGATTGATATTATCCACCGCGGTGAGCATTTTCTTTCTGCCCGGGAATTTTACTTTCAGATCCTTGATCTGCAGCAAAGGTTCTTGATTAAACAGTTCGTTTTTCATTTATTTCTTCCTCCCTGCTGTACGAGGATCAAGATAGTCGCGGAGACCGTCACCCAGAAGGTTCAGACTCAGCACGCAAAGAATTACCGCTGCGCCCGGGAAGATCACGGTCCATGGTGCTTTCTGCAGAACCGATTTGCTGGCCTGCAGGATATTGCCCCAGCTGGCTGCCGGTGCAGGGATACCTGCGCCCAGGAAGCTCAGGGAAGCCTCGGAAATGATCGCCTGTGCGAAGATATAGGAAGCCTGTACGGTCAGCGGAGAGATGACGTTTGGCAGGATCAGCTTCCAGAGGATGCGGCCGGAGCTTGCGCCCTGCACTTTTGCAGCCTCAACGAAGGTCTGACCTTTGGTCACCAACGCAGAAGAACGCACGACGCGGGCAACGCTTGGAGTATAAACGATGGTCAGCGCGATGATAACATTGGTGTTGCTTGCGCCCAGTGCTGCCATCAGTGCGATAGCCAGCAGAACGCCCGGGATCGCAGTGAGACCCTCACAGATACGCATCAGGACCATATCGAGAACCTTGAAGTAGCTGGCATAGATGCCGATGATGGTGCCAAAGAGGCAGGACAGCAGAGCAACGGAACAGCCCACGCCCAGAGAGGAACGTGCGCCGTAGAGAACACGGGTCAGCAGGTCACGGCCGAACTCGTCAGTACCCATGAGGTGTTCCAGACTCGGCGGTTTCAGACGGTTGATAACGTCCATCTTGTTTGGGTCCACTCCGTTGAACATCGGGATGAAAATTGCAGAAAGGACGATCAGTGCAAAGATGATCAGACCGACTACCATGCCCGGATTGGAGAAGAACTGTTCACGGCGGATCTGTTTCTGTTCCTGAAGGATGGCTGCGCTTGCCTGAGAAACATTTGTATTCTGTTTTGACATAGCTTTCCCTCCTTCTTATTTACGTCCCAGCTGGATTCGTGGGTCAACAAAGCCGTAGAGAATGTCGACAAGCAGATTTACCAGCACATAGATCAGTGTTACGAACAGAACAACGCCCTGAATCACAAAGACGTCACGGCGTGTGATGGCACTCATGGTGAGCATACCAAGACCCGGAATATTGAAAATGCTTTCGGTAACGATGGTACCGGTCACCAGAGAACCGAAGGACTGACCGATAACGGTCAGCACGGTTGGAGCTGCGTTTTTCAGGCCGTAAACAAATACCACAGCAGCTTCTTTCAGACCTTTTGCTCTTGCGGTGCGGATGTAGTTCATGTAGAGCACATCCAGCATGGAAGAACGGGTCATACGGGTGATGTAAGCTGCCTGTACCAGACCCAGAGACAGAGCCGGCAGAGTCAGGTAGCGAACGTGTTCAAAGAAGCCTTTGCTCAGTTCCACATAGCCTGCAACCGGCAGCCATTTAAGGGTCACGCCGAAGAAGAGCATCAGGAACATGGAGAGCAGGAAGCCCGGCAGGGCAATACCCAGCAGGGACACGGAAACGGTAGCGGTATCCACCAGAGTTCCGCGCTTGTATGCTGCCAGAATGCCCAGAGGAACAGACAGCAGCAGGGAGATCAGCTCTGCATAAATTGCAAGGCTGAAGGTCGGCCAGAAGTATTCGCCGATGGCATCAAGGACCGACATATCCAGGAAGTAGGATTGTCCCCAGTCGCCCTGGAACACGCCGCCGAACCAGTCGGCATACTGTACGAGGAACGGACGGTCAAAGCCCAGCTCCGCATTGAGAGCTGCCAGTTCTTCAGCGGTGGCTTCCATACCGAGGATCGCAGTTGCCGGTCCGCCCGGAATCATGTAAACAACGAGAAAGACCACGATGGATACGATGAACAGAGTCGGAAGCAAAGAAAAAATTCGTTTCAGGATGTAAGATAACATTTATCTTCCCCTTCTCGTCAAAAATTCTGTTGGTATCATGGATAAAACAAGATGCCGGAGGTGCGCTGCACCTCCGGCACCTGAAGTCACGGATTATATTTGCAGATTATTCCCGCAGATTATGCCGGAACTTTTGCATTCCAGTATACTGGGAAGTTGAAGTAGTCGAAGCCTTCTACGTCAGCATCAGCAGCAATTACACCGCTGTAGTGACCCAGTACGCAAGCTGCGCCGTATTCATACAGGAATTCCTGCAGGCTTTCCCAAGCAGCTCTGGATTCGGATGCAGAAGCAGCCATACGGATGTTCTGGATGCCTTCCTGAACTTCCGGAGCATTCAGACCTGCCCAAGAGGAGCCCAGAACGGACAGCTGTACAGGAGACAGGTTGTAGCTGTTGGAAGTGATGAACAGGGAGAACTGGTTTGGATCTGCTCTGCGTTCCATGAAGGTAGCGAAGTCAGATTCCATGATGGTTGCGTTGAAGCCTGCTTCGATCAGCTGCTGAGTAACAACCAGAGTAGCATTGTACATTTCTGGGTAGTCAGGAGTGGTTACCAGAACGATTTCTTCGCCTTTGTAGCCTGCAGCTTCAGCAGCAGCTTTTGCGCCTTCTTTGTCGCCTTTGTTGTAAACTGCTTCACCAGCGGTAGAACCCCACTGAGAGTCAGCTGGGTTGCACCAGCCTGGATTTACAACGTAGAGAGCTGGTTCGCCGTAAGCGCCCAGAGAGATTTCGTCGCAGTTCAGAGCCATCATGATTGCATCACGGATGCCTTCGTTCGCCATAACGCCAACGGTGGTGTTGAAGAACAGGTTCAGAGTACCTGCGGTTTTGGTGCTCAGAGCTACGTTGCTGTCGCCAGCCAGAATGGAGTACTGGTCAGCTGGGATACCTTCTGCTACGTCGTACTGACCGGTCTGAACACCTGCAATACGGGTGGTAGCGTCGGTAACAACGCGGAAGTACAGATTTTCGGTAGCTGCCAGTTTTTCGCCGGTGAAGCCGGAGGATTCACCAACAGGCTGCTGGTAGTCTTCATATTTGGTCAGATGTACATACTGGTCCTGTTTCCATTCAGCCAGTTTGTATGGACCGGTACCGATGTATTCGCCGATGCCTTCTTCAGTAGCAGCGTCAATTACGGATTTTGGCATGATAGCTGCCCACTGGATGTTGCCAGCCAGTACGTTCAGCGCATCGGAGTATGCTTCAGGCATGGTCATGGTGATGGTGTAATCATCCACTTTTTCAAAGGTAGAACCGCCCAGCAGTGGAGCAGCTTTACCGGATTTCTCCAGCCAACGGGTCATGGAAGCAACAACGTCGTCGGCTACCATTTCCTGACCGTTGTGGAATTTAACGCCCTGACGGATTTTGATGGTGTAAACTTTGCCGTCTTCGGAAACGGTGTAAGAATCAGCCAGAACTGCGGTTGGCTGGCTTTCAGCGTTCAGAGAGAACAGAGGCTCGAAGATGTGCATACCGATACCGCCAACGATGTTGGAGTTAACAGCAGGAACGTCCAGAGATGGTGGGTTTGCGTTCATTGCGATATTCAGCTCAGTTTTGTACTCAACTGCTTCCGGTGCAGCAGGAGCAGCTGGGGTAGCCGGAGCTGCAGGAGTGGTGGTTTCGGTGCTTGGGGTGGATGGAGCAGCAGGGGTTTCTGCAGGGGTGCTGCTGCCGCAAGCAGACAGCATCATAGCAGCTGCCAGAGCCAGAGCCAGAACACGAGAGAATTTACCGTGTTTCATGTGTATTTACCTTCTTTCAGAATAGATTGGGGCAGTGGGAGATCCACCGCTTCCCTGTGATAAAATTATCGGAAATATTATAACATCCTACAAAATAACCTGTCAATAATCTGATGAAATCACCAAAGTTTTACTATTTTTCGATATTTTTATCCCAGATTGATAAATATAATAACTTTATCTTATTATATTTGCCGATCAGCTTGATTTTAGTAACTTTTACTTATTGAATTTCATTTTCTTTATCAATAGCAACGCAAAGCTTATCAAAAAAATTCTATAAACTGCTCAGAACTTTGCCTTGTATTTTCCGAATTTTTAATAAATATTTCCTCTATCCAAATCTACAAACAGATAGTAATTATCAATTTGTTCTTCCTATCGCGGAGGAGTATAATAAAAGCAACCAAATACCCTTTCTATCCCCAAAGCAAAAGAACCTTCCGGTTGGTCAGACCGGAGGTTCTTTGGTATTTTCTTTTTGATTTTGTTTTTAGGAGTTCGTATCATGCCAAGCATCAGCGTTATCGTTCCCGTATATAAAGTAGAAGCCTTCCTTCCCCGCTGTGTGGACAGTATTTTAGCGCAAACCTTCAGCGACTTTGAACTGCTGCTGGTCAACGACGGCAGCCCTGACAACTGCCCTGTTATCTGCGAGGAATATGCCCGCAAGGATCCTCGCGTTCGTGTCCTTCATCAGGAAAATCAGGGACTCTCTGCTGCACGCAACAGCGGCATCGACTGGGTCTTTGAACACAGCGACAGTCAGTGGTTGGCTTTCATCGACAGTGACGACTGGGTTCATCCTAAATTTCTGGAAACCATGTACCACGGCGCCATGGATTTGAAGCTTCCGATCGCCAGCTGTGGTTGGCAGCGCTTCGAAGTGGACAGCACGGAGATCCACTCCGATGATTTCAGTGTACGCGCCCTTTCCCCTGTGGACGATTATAAATCCAAAAACAACGATTATGATGTAGACAGTTACGCGTGGCGTTTCCTCTATCATCGCGATCTGTTCAACGAGATCCGTTATCCTGTGGGTAAACACTGGGAGGATCTGTTCACCACCTATAAGCTACTGTTCCAGTGCGAGGCTGTGGCTCATACCGATGCCGTACTCTACTATTATTATGCCCGTCCGGACAGCATCGCCCGTGCGCCTTGGAATCCAAAGAAACTGAATATGATCGAGGCACTCATGGCAAATCTCTACTTCTTTGAGGACAGCCCATGGCCCGACCTGTATCAGCGTATCATCCGCTGCTGTCTGGTGACCATCAATCGCCATCTGGATCGTGTTGCTTCCAGCTCCCTCCCGGAGGAAGAAAAAGCCCTCTACACCACATGGCTCCACGAGCAGTTGGACGATGTTTCCCGTCGGTAAAACAATATAGTAAACAAAGAAAGCTCCCACCGAACAGTGGGAGCTTTTTCGTTATAAAATAATGCAAATCAATCCGTTACAGCCCTCGTTGATGATACGCTCGATGGTTTCCTGCAGGCGCAGACGCGCATCGGCGGGCATACGGTAAAGCTTGTTGTGCAAACCTTCGTTGACTAATTCGTGCAGCGATTTTCCAAAGATGTTGGAGTCCCAGATCTTTACCGGATCTTCCTCAAATTCATGGAGCAGATATTTCACCAGCTCCTCAGACTGCTTTTCGCTGCCGACAATGGGCGAAACCTCCGTAGTAATATCGGCACGCATCATGTGTATTGTTCGCAGCAAACAGAAGCTTCTTTGCCTCGATTTCGTTTGATATGGAATGGGAGCATTTTGTTTTCTAATGGTTTTACATACACTTTTAACTTGATTTCTTTTTCTTTGTCTGTCTTGAAGACTTCGATACGATCAACAAACTTATCGACCAACATGTTGTCCATGCCGTCTTCAAAGTTCAGTTCTTTTGTGATGATGGAACGGAGCGTTTCCATCGACTCATTCAGCTTGTCATTCTTGATCTGCTGTTCCTTCAAGTCCTCGATTTTCTTTTCCAGCTCTTCGATCTTGACATTGCACTCATTATTTTTCTTCTCAAAGTTTTTTCTGGTGAGTGTTCCGTCACCATACAAATCCAGAAGAGAATCTTGCCTTTTTTCCAGCACTCCAATTTCAACTTCCAGCTTTGCAATATCGGACTGAATCATCGATTTTGCACTGATACTTTTGTAGACCTCCACCATCTTCTCAATGATTTTATCTTTATCTTGAACGATCATATCAAAGATTTGCCGCATGATTTCATTCAGTTCCGCCGTGTAAATAACCGGCATAGTACAGCCTTTTTTACCATGGGCAACGTATTCTTTGCACTGCCAAACTTCTTTGCTCTTGCCTTTATAGTTGTAAGCACTGCGATGGTAAGCGGAACCATGTTCAGTACAGATAATTTTTCCGGAGTAGGCATATTTATTTTGATAACTGGTTTTATCCTCTGCAGACATTTTTCTACTGCGATTCGCGAGGATTTCATTTGCCCTATCCCACAGCTCTTCTGAAACGATAGCAGGGACAACTTCACCGCTTTCATCCTTATAAACAATCCACTCTTCTTTCGGGATGTGCATGACAACATCCATATCATGAGCCAATTTGGTCGTCTTGTTGCCGCAGTAATAACCTTTATATTTTATGTTCTGAATAATATTTTTCAGTGTCGAGGTAGAATATGGCTTTCCCTTTGTATTCTGATAACCATTTTCCGCCAACCAAGTACTGATCGCTCTCAGTCCTTTATTTTCTGTTGCATACTGCTCAAAAATCATTTTTACAATTGATGCCTGTTCTTCGTTGACTGTTAATTTACCATCACACTTATCATATCCGAGGATACTCGCATTGCCCAGCACCTTTCCGGAGTTTCTGGAATGATCCAATCCACTTTTCACTCGCTTGGATGTTTTTCGTACTTCTTCCTTAGCCAGACTCGCCATAATTGTCAAACGGAATTCTGCATCCGGCGTCAGCGTATTAAGATTATCGTTTTCAAAGAAAACACCGACCCCATTGGATAAAAGTTGCTTGGAACACAGGAGACTATCAATGGTATCTCGGGAAAAGCGCGAGATTTCTCTGGTCACAATAAGATCAAATTTACCCAGCTTTGCATCGTCCATCATCTTGAGGAAATTCTCTCTTTTTTTAATACTCGTTCCACTGATTCCTTCGTCCACGTATCCCGGCACGAAGGTCCAATTTGGATTTTTGTTGATATAATCCGTATAATAATCAACCTGTCCTTTGAGCGAATGAAGCTGTGCATCTTTCCCGGTTGATACTCGCGCATAATAGGTTACACGAAGTTTAAGATCAAAGATCGTTTTACCATTTTGAATTGCATCGTGAATCATCAATAAATCCATTACAGAACTCCTCTCATTTACTTCTTTGATTTCATATTACCATATTTTATTTTAGAAGTAAATAGTTTTTAGGATGAGAAAAATAAAAATCCCACCTTACGGTGGGATTTTCTAATATATTAAAAGTTCTGTTTACCTTACACTGAGAAAAGATAGGAGGACAAAACATCCTTCTATTTTGATTTTTTTCGTGCAGCGGTCTCTGCATTTTGTGTTTTGAAATCCAGAAAACTTCCTGTTTTTTTAAACGCTTTGACTTCTTGTGCATTCAAAGGCAACATGGATTCGCCAGTAGGTTCAATCCAGTACAGGAGATTTTCTCCTGCCTCTTTTTGCTTTGCTGTCCATTCCGGAAACATCTGATAGAAACTTCGGATCTCGTCATTCTCTTGTTTCAGGTAGTTCATAGCTTTCACACGATTCTCCTCGTAAAAATCCTGTAAACTCATATAGCCGCTAAACTTATTCTTTTCCAGGTGTGTTATATTATATTTTTTACTATCACTATAAGCAGCAGGCATAATCCGACCGGACATCGATGAAAGAACCGATGATTCTTGCCCGTTAAAATAGTAATGTCGAAATTGGAATATCACATTCATATCCTCAGCTATTCTTTCGCCAATAACAAGCAAAACACCGGAATACATGGCTCTCTCGTTATAAAAAACAGGGATATATTTTTTGAACTGATTTTGAAATTTGGTAATACGAATTGTATCTTCCAGCTGTTGTAATGCATCCAAAGACAACAAAGTTACTACTTTTTTATCCTGAGGAGGAATCTTAGATAAAAGAACCTGATTCGGTGTTGCGTCGCTTGCATTGCAGAGCATTTGAAGATTTTGCAAAGTAGCTTTAATTTCGTGCGTTCCTCCCTTATGCACAAGTTGTTTCCATCGGTTCAACTCTTTCAAAAGCCATCGTCTCGTTCTTCCATCAAAGCGAGCTTTCATATCATCTTCTGTAAAAGCCTTCACCCTGCGAAGAATTCTTCCCTCTTCTTCGTCATTCCCCAGCTTATCAAAAATAAACTTCTGAAAATTCGCATTATATTCCAAATTAAGCTTTGGTTGCTTCTTATTTTTCTCATTTGGCATCATTTTTGATGCCCTCTTGATTCAATACGGAATCTATTATTCCAATAGAGATCATTTTGAAGAGTTTCCAGTGCATGCAGAATCTCGCCTGTCGCAGAATCACTACAAAGGTAATTCAAACCATTATCACTAAGATGCTTTTTGATTGCTTCTTTCACATACATTGGAAAGTCAGATAAATCCTCTGATGCAATAATTTTACTGAGATATTGGCATTTTTCATTGATTACTTCACCAAAAACACGTTTTAGATTTTCTTCCTCATCACCGATTAAGATATCCCACGTACTTTGTCTACCCAAACCTCCGTTGGTCACGGTTTCACTCAGTTTTACAAAACTGGAGTAAATCCAGTCATCCGTGTTACAAGCAATAAATAAAAACTTCAATGTGAGCTCTAAAAATACAGGCATCACTTCACAAAACAACTGTTTATCTTTATCACAATTCTTCAATATGGATTGAATCAATACAGTAGCTTTTTCCTCATTATATTGATATCCGTTTTTTGAACTATAGTCATAAAAACTCTCATGAATATCCTGATTTAAGCCCCAAATACAATCTTTTAACTCGTCAATTTTTTCAAGAATCAATTCTTCGTTTTTCTTCATTTCCTCATTCATCAAGTCTTCACCTCACTAATATCTTATCAAAAGATCCTCCTTTCGGCAAGCTCCATTTGTCCAAAACTTGGGACATTCACCCTTGCTCCATATTTTTTCAAGAATTATAATGGAAGCAGCGAAAGGGGCGATACTATGAAAAATCATAAACAATATACTCTCCCAACTGAAAACCGGAGCGAACTGGCACGGGAAATTATGCTCAACTTAAATCAAAGGTTATATGAGGAAGGACAGCTCACACATGAAATCTATCGCGTTGCCAAAGAGCGATTTCTTACTATGAAACTTGATAACTTATAATTGTAATCATTTAACACTAATATAAACTGGATATAACACACCGCGTTTTCCCTCTCTTTAGAACAAAAATCCCACCTTTCGGTGGGATTTTTGTTCTAAATGCTGCTCTATGCTTCGTTCAACAGCCACTGAATCAGATTGAGCGATTTGATACCTTCATATGACGCATCAAGACCCGGCTCAAGTGACAAAACAATTTTCTCATAATTATCATTGATTTTCTGCAGCGGTGCCAATTCGCGACGACGGACATCTTCGCTGATCATCGATTCTGTTACCTGTACATATATTTTTTCTGTCGCTTTCGTCGCAATAAAATCGACTTCTGCATTATCGACTTTTCCGATTGCTACGTCGTAGCCTCTACGCAGCAACTCGAAATATACCACATTTTCGATGGCATGACCTCTGTCACGATCTCTAAAACCAAGAAGATAATTTCGCAGACCAATATCGACAATATAGTATTTTCCCAGGGTCCTCAGATACTCCCTGCCCTTGATATCAAAACGTTTAATATCATAATAGAAGTAAGATTCCAACAAAGCGTTGACATAGGCCTGTACTGTATGAGCGCTCGGAGCTCCCTTTCGTTTACCGTCTTCCAACAAACCTTCACTCACGAGCGTGTTTCCGATGGATGACACGGAAACACTGCTGCCGATATTATCAGCAAGAAACAGAACGATTTTTCGCAGCAAGATCGGATCCGTTATTTGTCTTTGACCACGGCGTTTTTCCCTCTCAAGAATATCTCGAACGATAACTGTGGAATAAATACCATCCAACAGCACCATTGCCTTTTCCTGATCTAGTCCCACATCCGCAATACCCGGCATACCGCCGAAACGCATATAGGCATCGAATACTTCGCGGAGTTCATAGTGTTCACCGGATTGATCCACAATTTGCATCCTCGTTCCACCCAATGCACTTTTACTTTCTCTGATCTCAAAATCATGGAAATAGAGAAACTCCTTGAAGGACAGAGGCTGCATTTTGATCTCTACGCATCGTCCGGACAGATAGGTTGCATACTCCGAGGACAACAGATATGCATTGGAACCGGTAATATAGATATCACAATCAAAATCCACGCGGAAGGAATTGACAGTGTCTTCCCAATTTTTGATTCGCTGCAACTCATCAAAGAAAAGATACATTCTCTTCTGCGGAATCACTCTTGCTTTCACATAATGATAGAAATCATCAGCTGTCATTTTCTTGAAATCGTGGGATTCAAAGTTCATCTCAATGATTTGCTCGTCATTGATACCGCTTTCTTTTAAGTGTTCGACCATCAGTTTCAGTAAACTGGATTTACCGCAACGGCGAATACCGGTAACCACTTTGACAGGCTCTGTATCCTTAAAAGCAATGATTTTTTTCAGATACAAATCCCTCTTCTTCAGTTTATGGGTATTGATCATCAATATCCCCCCTTATGTAAAATCATAGCATAAACTTTTATAAGAATCAAGTTTTTGCAATCAAATACAAAAATTCTGCATTTATCGACTCTTTTATCAAAAAATCCCACCTTTCGGTGGGATTTTTCATGCCATCAGTATTTCATTTGTTTTATGGTACATTTCTTCTGAAATACAGTTCCTCTCACGTAGCCTTTTGTTGATAAGAAGCATTACTTCCCGCAGCAATTCTGGATCTTTAACAGCAAACTCTTTCTTCTGCACGAACATACCTCATCTCTTTGATGTCTTTGCTCCATTTATATGGATGTCCGTTGAGAAAAAGAACCGCAACAGCTCTTGTCCCCCATTTTCTTTGTTATAGCAAGCACTGGCTGAACTTTTCGGTTCAGCCACTTCAAGGGCAAGCCCCTATGACCCCACCCTCACAAATTCAAAGAATTTGTGAGTTGAGCTGCGCTCAATCGTCTGCGACTCGAAGAAATGGCTGTTGTACTTGCACATCACAAAAAGGAAGGCTCCAAGTGAGCCTTCCCTTTACATGTTATTTGCGTTTATTCAGCACTACTGCACCGATAGAGGATACAACTGCCAGAGCCATTGCTACACCCACGAAATCATTTGCGCCGGTTTCCGGATTTGCTTTGTCAACAGAAACAACAGGAGCAGTTACTGCCGCACCCTGTTCCACAACAACAGCACCTACGATTGGCTCGTTGGTGATGATGTAGGTGGAGAAGTGAGACAGAGAAACGATGAGCTTGTTGCCTTTTACAGTATGAGGGATCAGCTCATACTGTTTCAGCTCAGCATTCCAGTAGTAGAAATAAACCTCGCTGCCGCGAAGCTCTTTATCGAGAAGAACTTCCAATACCATCTTACCAGGTAGCTTACCGCTGAATTTAGTTTTTACAACCTGAACATAAGTCGGGTCGGTATCATTTTTCTTCAGCTCGGATTTCATGGTAGTGCTCAGACCTGCATCGGTATCGATGTAAGGGTTGAAGTTGCCTTTGAAGCCGACGAAGTCTGCATCTTCCGCTTTCAGAATCAGAGTGTAGTCATCTCCTTTGAATTCGATGTCCAGTTCTTCTTCAATCGCTTTTTCCATCGCTTTTTTGGAGATGGTGGTATCTTCGTTTACATCGTCAATGGTGATGTCAGTGTCGTTTTTGGAGGTTTCTTCGATGATTTCGGACATGTCGGAGGAAGAGGTATGGTTATCTTCTCCCTCTGCTTCGTACCAGGAATCATCGGTAGTAGTGTCTATCGGAATAGAAGTAGACGGCTGCTGAATGGTGGTACCTTCCCCACCGGAGTTGGTGTTACCGCCAGTAGTGTCATTGCCGGAATTGCTCTCGATGGTAATTTCACAAGTAACAGTCTGACTCTGCCCGCCAAATGGATCGTACGCTGTGATCGTATAAGTGTATTGCTTTCCGGCTACTCCAGAGGTATCCGTAAAGGTTACGGTACCATTCGAAATATCAAAGTGAGTTTTATCATCTGCATTACTGTCAAAGATTTCCTCCTCATTGATATTCGAATTGGTATCAGCAGGAGTGCGGACAACTTTATACCCATATCCGGCATAACCATCAGGAATAATATTCTCAAACTCAATAGTCACTGTACCGTTGCTTTGTGCTATAGAGGCATCGATGGATTTGTCCGAAAGAGAAACATATTGGAGGATCTTCACGTCAGAGTTTACTTTAATTTTATCTTTAACACTGTCCGTTACCTCTGTATTCAAATAAACAACTTCAAGATTCTCTGCACCGGTAAAAACAAATGCGTCGTTGGCTATTTGTTTGAGGTTTTGACTATTCAAGCCTTCCAGCTTCACATACTTCAAAACGTCGCAGTTTGATAAAGCATCTTTTTCAAACGCAATAACAGAATAACCGTCAATTTTATCCGGAATAACCAATGCCTCACCAATTGTTCCATTTACTTTTGTAATGGTCGCTACGCATATTTCACTATCTGTAACTGTGTACTCAAATGTATTCCCACGAACTCTCAATACCAGATGCAGGGTGCTCTCTTTCTGAATATTGTAGTCAGACAGTGTTTTTCCTTCTTCCAGTTGTTTTCCAGCAAAAATCAAACGTTGCTGATCGGGAGGAACGCCCTCTTTTTCCTGAATCTTCGCCTTAATATCATCAATGCTGTCGTTTGGCTCAACTTCAAGCGTGATCGTTTTCCCAGTCAGAGTTTTCACAAAAATCTGCATCGCATACGCATTGACACCCATACCAAACAGCATGCAAAGCACCAACAACAGACACAGTATTCTTTTCATATCTCTTCCTCCTTTTCCTTCTGTTTTTCTTTTATCATACTCTCCCCCCTGAAGATTGTAAAGCATTTTCTTTGAGATAACTCCAATTTTTACATCACAAATTATCTCACGAAAAGAAGTGTTCTCCCGTGCCAGTATTTGGATTGACCTTCACAGTAGCATTTGCATTGTAAAGGATCACAAAATCAGAGAAGTGGCCAACGGACCAGCAGATATTCTTGCCGTCAAACCAAGTTGGCAGACGGGTCAGATTGCCGCTGTCACTGATGTACCAGACAGAGAAGTTTTCCGCAGACTTTCCTGCAGGAACTTTGAATGGTACGCTCAGGGTCGCTTCGCCGCCCTCGAAGTCAGAGATGCGCTTCTGACCTTTCACGCAGTAGAGGTAAGCCTCATAGCCGCCGTAAACAGTCTTGCCTTTCAGAGCATCCTTCTGCTTCTCATTGAGGCGTTTTTCGCCCACTTTATCCAGAACCAGACGGATCATGTTGCATTCTGCTTCCTCTGTGATGGTTTGCAGGGTTTTCGCATCCAGAAGCACAGAGCCGCTTGGAAGTTTTACTTCCAGAGAATCCAGCTTACTGTTCGGTTTCGCAGCTTCTTCTGCCACTTTTTCGATCAGTTCCAGAGGCAGGTTGACTTTCTCAACGTTATCATTCAAGCCGCTCAGGTCAATCTCAACGGAACCAATATCGGTTGGATTGTCCAGGATCTGTTCCAGTTTCTTCTCAGATGGAACTTCGACTGTTGCAGTTGAGCCGCTGACCGTCGCTTCGGTCTTTGTGGAAACCTTATCGCCGGAGACAGGAACTTTGATTGTCTCCTCTTTGGATTCTTCTACATCTTCCTCGTCATCGGAATCATCATAGGACGGAGTTTCCACGACAGGTCTCGCTGTGATGGTAAACTCCACGCTTGCGGTTGCGGCATTCTCACCCTCACCCACGGTAATGGAAGCAGTGTAAGTGCCTACTTCCACAGGTGCTTCGTTCAGTGCTTCGCCGTCCTTCACTGCGTAAACGATCGGAATGGTATTACCTTCCAGCTTGCCGTTTGCGGTTACGGTTGCTGCCACAGGAGATCCGTCATAGGTCTTTCCGGTTGCACTGATGGTAGCGGTACCGGTGTAACCGCAGTTTGCGGAGCAGGCAACAGTGATAACATTGCCGCTTGCGGAGTAGGTCAGGGTGTGTTCCGGCTTGTTGTCGTAGACAGAGGAACTGTTGGTGTAAATCTTCTCGTCATCGCCGCAGAAGGTGTAGCCGTAGTAAACGGTGTCGCCGGTGAATTTTGGAACCGTATCTGTATCAATGGTCTGCTTGAATACGATGCTGCTCTGATCGCCGTTCAGCAGATAAGCCACCTCACCACTCGCAAACTGCTCAGCGGTTTTGGCTTCTACATGACCAGCCTTATCCTCACCATTGACGCCGCTGGGTACAGTGGTATCAAGATAGTAGCAGTTCGTTATTCTTCCCAAGCCACCGCCCACCACGCCGCCGACATTTACAAACTCGATGGATTTGTCGCTGATGATGACGCTGCCGACATTGTAGCAGTTCCGGACGGTAGAACCCTCGTTAGAGCCCACCACGCCGCCGACAGCCCTGCTGCCGTCGATGTCGACGTCGGTGTTGCTGACAGTGCCGGTATTGTAGCAGTTCCGGACGGTAGCTTTGCTGCTATTGCTGCTGCCCGCCACACCGCCGACATGGTCGTAGCCGGTGACGGTACTGCTGTTATAGCAGTTTTCCACGGTACCATTGTTAGAGCCCACCACGCCGCCGACATTGGTGCCGCCTCTGAAGTAAGAGTTGATAACTCCCACATTCTTCACGGTGCCGCCGTTCCTGCCAAACAGGCCGACACAGTTGGTCCTACTGTTATTGAAGTACAGACCGCTGATGGTGTGACCGGCACCGTCGAAAGTGCCGTTGTATTGTACATTATCCGTGTTGCTATTATAATATCCGATCAGTGTCCATGCACGGGCATCGGTGGATTCAGCAGTCATGGTGCCTTTGTTAACCACGATATTTGCGGTCAACTTGCCGTTGATTGTGTTGTTGCCGGAGTTGATCTGCTGTACAAACCAGTACAGCTGGCCGGCGTTGGAGATTTCGTAGACATCCCCGTTCTGGGTTGCAGGCTCATAGCAGCCGTATGGACAGAAGCCGTTGACGTAGGAATCGGTGGTGCCGACGTGGGCACAAAGGGTAAAGGTTGCGCTGATGGTAACATTACCTGCGGGCATGGTGAAGGCATTGTCAGCAACCTCCACTTTGGTATCACCCTGCTTAACGGTCAGTTCCTTCAGCAAATAACCATCGTCGGGAGCCGTCGCGATTGTAACCTTATGGCCGTATTTTGCGTTTGCGGGAACGTTGACTTTGCCGTAGGTGGTATCAGAGGTGATTGTGTATTCACCCACATATCTGGTGTAGTTGAGTGGCACTGTGCCGTCTGTTACCTTAGTACTACCCTGATACCATGCAGCCGCTTCGCCAAGAGCCGCAGATAGAGCGGCGTTATAGGTCAGGGCAACGTCCTCACCGTTGACGCAGTGGATGACTCTTTCGGGGGCCTTGCTGCTCAATTCAAGGCTTGCTCCCGTCTCAAATTTGGCATTGCTGATGGTACCATAGTCATTATATACCTTCGATGAGAAAGTACCGCCGCTGATTGTACCGGAGTTATGCACGATTTTATCGAAAGTACCGCTGCTGATTGTACCAGCGTTAACCACGTTACTCATGAAAGTACCGCCGCTGATTGTACCAGAGTTACGCACGATTCTATCGAAAGTACCACTGCTGATTGTACCAGAGTTATCCACGATTTCATCGAAAGTACCGCTGCTGATTGTACCAGAGTTATTCACATAACAGGTAACCTTAGCTGCACCAAGGTTCAGGTTTCCGCCTTCTTTCACCTCAATGTCACTGTATTCCACTACGGGCAGTGCAGTGAGGGTGCCGGTGACTTTCAGAATGCTATCCTCAATCGTCCAGCCTGTGTCATATCCCACAGCCCGCTCGGTGCCGCCGCACTGGGTATAATCTAAGCTGCAGACTTCGCAGTATTCGTTGAAGTTCTCAGCGGTGCAATGCTCGGCACAGGTACAGACCGGGGCAGGCTCGGTGATTTCTCCTGCCAAACAGTCTGGGCAGTTTTCAGCATCAAAGTTGCAAGCACTGCCTTCCACAGCTGCCTTGTAGCCGCAGAGTTCGTCATGGACGTGCTGGCAGTTTTCTTCCTCGGTCACGCAGCCGCTTTCCGTGCTGCATTGGTGGTCGCATAAAACCTCTGCCTGCGCAGCAACATAGCCGCAGCCTTCGCTATGGGTCAGTGTGCCGTCCTCGGCAGGCACACAGCCGCAGCTCACTTCTGCCACTGCCGCAACATATCCGCAATCCACATGTTCATGGATGCAGTTGGTCACGGATCTATAGCAGTCCTCGCTGTGTTCATGGGTGCAAGGGCTTTCCGCCACTGCTTCCACGTAGCCGCAGTCTTGATTATGTTCGTGATGAGTGCATTCCTGTTCCTGGGCGAATACCGACAGCGGGAAACTGTTCAGCACCATGACCGCGGAGAGAAACATACTCAATGCTTTCTTCCATTTCATTTCACATTCCTCCTTTAGGATGGAAAGGGCATTATGTTGTTATGCAACAGCATAGAAGGGTACCCTTCTGCGATAATTTATACGAAATAATTATAGCATGTTCCAACAGGAGTTTCCACGATTTTGTTTGTAAAATTTCTGATGGGCGGCAGACGTTTTTCAACTTCCCTACTTATTTGTCCTCATAGAAGAAGCAGATATCCGCTGCCTCCTCTGCACTTTCCTCAATAGCAGGTATGAATACTTCATCGACCCAAACACCGTCCTCTCTGACTTCACCATAGGCGAGTTTATATTCTTCCAAATAAAAATCCTTAAGCGTTGCATTCAGCTTTCCCAACAGATTCAAATAAGCCCCCATCTCTCCGCAGAGCAGCAGCGTATTCATCAGTTCCGGTTTTTCATTCCGAAGGTAATTCAGATGGAACTCTGCAAATTCCCAATATTGTTCGTGTACCGTGATTGAGATCGGTCTTGCTTCTGTCCACTCGTCCAATGCTTCCGTAAAAACAATTTTTGTCATGCTCATCTTCCTACCTAATGTTGCTTTTTGACTTAATTTGCTTGACCATCTGACACAGAATCGCTTTTGTATTGGTATCTTCCAGCGCCTTGTAGAGGTAATAATAGTGCAGCAGAACACTGTGTTCCCTGCTATTCTCTGCCTTAGGCAGAATATCCTCCATCAAAATATCAAAGGTCGTCTTCAGACCTTCGACATTCTGACACTTGGTTTGTTCGGCAAGTGATTCTACAGAATGCAAGGTTCTGTCACTCCAATTGGTTTCCAGAACAAGATATCGCAGGATCACCTGCAGAAAGTAGTAGCAAATCTCCTCACTGCCTTCCTCCGCAAAATCCGACCACTTGGCGCAGAGGTCGTTGATGCCCTTTTCTGTGCGCAGATAGACGGTCATGGGCGGCTCCAGATCTGGTGCATCCACTTCGCCCAAAGAAGAAAACTCCCTCTCACCGTATGTATAGCGAAAGACCGCTTCTCCATCTTTCATGGTCAGAACTGCCTCCACGATACTCGTGTTGCTGTCGATTTCCTTCACTGCCTGCAGAACCTTTTCTTTGATGACTGCTTCCATAGCACGAGCACCCATATTTCGCTGCATAGCCTGCTCACAAAGATGCAGACAGGCTTCCTCATCCACAAAGAATTTCACTCCTTGCGCTGTAAACAATGAGCCGAACTTCTCTGCAATCGACGCCTTTCCATCAATCAGCAATCGCATATAATCCTCAATCTCCATTCTTGGAATACAATGCAAAGAGCCGATTCGACCGAGCAATTCCCTACTGAAGCCGTATGCCTGCACATCCTCCATGGATGGCGCGGACTTTTTCTCTTCCTCACTCTCCGCTGCAAAGCCGATGCTTTTCTTCTGACAACGCTGATCCACCAGTTCATCCAGGCCCTGAAATGCTCCTGCAAAGAGAAAGAGCATCTCCGATGTATCGATGATTTTCTCGTCACAGCTCAGGCCCTCGCCCTCCAGCAGTTTCAGAAAGTTGGGCTGCACATTGCCATTTTCTCCGCTTCGGTAGGAGCATTTGTCAAACTCGTCAAAGAGAATGACAGAACGATGAAATTCTCTCGGCCTCGTGCAGTTGGCTTTCAGAGAACGAAATGCCTCACTGAGGTTGACCCCCTTGTAGCCGCTGAGAGTCAGCATGGAGCAGTCGATACTGTAAAAAGGCAGTCCTGCCGCCTCCGCAAGTTTGCTGATGAGGTACGTCTTACCCGAACCTGTGGGTGCGATGATGAGTTCAGATAAGCAAGGCAGAAAGTCTGTGTCGACTCCTTCTTCCAAGGCATTCAGTCGTTTCAGATGCAGACTCAGCAGAGCGGCAATGTTCTGCACTGTCTTCTCTTGACTATCCAGTGGAATGATTTTCTTTTGGGCACGTTCGATGATTTCTTCTGTGGATAAACAGCGCATCGTATCCCCCCTACACCCAGATCCAGTCGTTGCAGACAATATCCCTTGCCGCTTCTGTGGCATAGCAGCGGCGCAGTTCTTTTTCTTCCTCCGACATGCAGTCCCATTTCGGGTCAAGCTCCATGAGTCGATACAGTTTCTGAACTTCTTTCTGATAACAAGCCTGCGCTTTCTCCTCAGTATCGTGAAGATGTTCCATCAGCTTGCCGCTTTTAGCCAATTCTGCATACAGCTGTGGTTCTACATCCAATAAGTACTCGACTCTTTGCTTGGCCCAAAAACTAATTCTTTCCGGTGTTTCCAGTTTACTCACGGTTCTACTCCTTTTGTCGTTCGATCTCGTTGATCGCTATATCCAACGCTGTTCTTGTCTTTTCGGGCGCTTGTTCTGCCTTCGGTGGAAGCGGCAGAGCAGCCATCAGGTCAGCCGCGCCGTCCTTATTAATACGGTAGTGGACCTGCCACCATGTTCCCCGCACAGCATAGCTACTCACACGTGGATCAGACCCCAAAAATTCCCGCTTGCCGTAGTGCCGTAGTTTGATGGGTTTTTCATCCTCCGTCCAACCGAGAACGAAAACCATCCCTGTACTGCTGCCGTAAATAATCTCTTCCAGCTGAATGACTGCATGTCCGTCTTCGATTGGGTACGGGAAGTCATGGATATTGTTGCGCGGCTTTCGTACGGGACGTAAAGCATCATCCAGATAATACACATCCTGCATCAGCATCTGTACATACTTTCCTGTCACTGTCTTGGCATGATTAAGGATCTCTCGGATACGGCCATCGTGTTTCTTACTCATACGCTCCTCGGCCAGCTGATTTTTCAGATTCTGAACCTCTTGTTCCAGATCCTGAATCTGATTTTTCTGGCGACGAATCAGCGGAATATAGTTTCCTTCATGATCAAAAACAACTCCATCCAACAGCAAGTGGAACACCTCCCTCTGTGTCACACCCATGCCTCGTTTCAGCTCCATGAATATGTCCTTATCCTGTTTGTCCACGCGAATGGATAGCTTCGGTTTTGATACTTTCTGCACTTTCTGGCGCACAACTTTTTCTTTTTGGGGATTCCGTGTCAAAGAAGCAGTCCTCTGCATTACTTCCTCGATTGCTTGCTGTGAAATACTGTCGTAGATTTCCTGTGTCTCCGGCAGCAATTGTTCACTGTAGAGCATGGTGCCAGTCTGAGTCAGCATCAGAAAGCCATGCTCCTCCAGATATAATGACCATGCCACGACGTGTTTGTATGCCACCGCTCCTGTACAGTGTACCTCCTCCAGAATCAACAACTCAGGCTTGACTTTCGGCGGCTCTTTGCCAAAGTAGTCAGCGGTGTGATAGCTGCGGCCGTTAACATGCTTTGAATACAATGAGGACAAATCCCGCGCGTAGCTCTTGCCCACAAAGGCTACTTTCAACTCCCTATCAATGAGGGCATAGATGCGATGTTGTCGTGGCTCGGTATAAAACTTTCTACGCATTTTTCACCTTTTTCTTGTCTCGACAGAGTTGTGTTGCCCAAAAGCAATCCATCGTCGTCGGAGCGTTGTACAAAGACGTTAACAAGTATGAATAAATATTTCCGATTTCTGTTCTGGTATTTTTAAGCGAGTCGATAACATACAGAATATGTTCACTGTTCAGTTTCAGAATTCGGTTTTTCACCACTTCTTTAGGATAGACTGCAGAACCTATACGAACCTCTTCCCTTCGAGAACGCAGAACATCTTCCAACAGGTTAACAATTTCATCGACCATTTCTGCGTCCGCGCCCGACTTTTTTCTCAGGATTTCGTAGTCAATATTCCTGTGAAGTAATTCACACAACCCATCCATCTCATCCTCATCCATCAGTTCATTGATTGATGGATTGTTATCGTTATACTCAGTCTTATTCTTCTCAGTATTATTTCCTTCCTCTTTTGGGAGAGACTGATGTTTCTTTTTAGGATAATTGAACTCCTCATTGAGGTTTTTTGGATTTCCTTCTTTCTTCTCACTTGTTGAAAACTTCAGCACGAAGATCATGTCCGGTCGTCCAAGACCCTGTCTCTTGCGCTCGACGAGACCAACTCGTTCCAAATCTGCGAAGAGAGTATTCGCTTTGTTATGACCACAGTCCAACACTTCCTGAACCTCTCTTTGGGTGAAATAAATATAGGCTCGATTCTCTTTATCGAACCAATGATTCTGGACGGAAAGACCCATACGATCCAGCATCATGCTGTAAAGAAGCTTTGCATCAGAAGATAATCCTCGATATTTTTCATCTGTAAACAGTGCCTTTGGAATTCGATAAAACGTGTACTGTTCTGCTTCTTTGCCATAGTAATAATTGTTATGAGACAGTTGATTCATAAGTGACCTCCATCTGTCCCATTCCCTGTCATATTGATCGATTGCAACGCATATAGTACATTAGATAGCGAGAAGTTCAATATAAGGCTCTACCCTATAGGTAAAATCGTATGTTGGCTTCACGCTGTCAGAGCACCTTGCAAATTTGAAACTTCTTTTTGATACCTCATATATGTATCGACGGCGCAGAAGCTTTCAGTCTTACGCCATAGCGTCCGCCTTGTTTGACGATCTCCGGTTCTTCCAAGCGCAGTTCCTCCAAAGATGGCATAACAATGCCATAACCGGTGGCCTGCACTTCCTCCATCGCACCCTTGATTTTCTCATAGTCCCGACGGATTTTTGCAAGTTCCACCATACAAGGGATCAGTTCTTCCTCGTTGCTGATGTGAAGACCCGTACTTTCACCCAGTACCTGATAAAACAGCTTTGGTTCCACACTGACCGTCAGCTTGACGCTGCCATTGCCCAGATCCACGGAATCCACGCTGATTTGCTTGATCTGTGGGCAGTTCTCCAGCTCTTTCAGCTGTTCCCGCACATGATTCAGCCGTTGAATCGACTGTGAAACCTCGGTAATACACTGGAAAACCGCACGCTTCAGCCAGTGATCGTTTGGCAGCACCACGATCCAACGCGGAAGATCAATACAGATCTCCTTGATAGGAAATTCGGACAGCACCTGTGCCAGAATCTCCCGAATCTCCTCTTCGCTGAGGTCCAGACAGTTGATTGGCAGAACCGGCACCAGATACTTCTCCTGCAGACGCTTTGCTAACTCCTGAGCTGTTTTGCTCTCAGGCTCGCGGCAGTTCAACAGTACAACAAAGGGCTTCTCCAGCTCCTGCAGTTCCTCAATGACCCGCTGTTCTGCTTCCTCATATTCTTCGCGGGGAATGTCGCTGATGCTGCCATCCGTGGTGATGACCAGCCCGATAGTGGAATGTTCCCGAATCACTTTCTGTGTGCCCAGCTCCGCCGCCATGTTAAAGGGAATGGCTTCTTCAAACCACGGAGTCCGCACCATGCGCGGCTGGTCATTTTCAATGTAGCCCAGAGAACTGGGCACGATATAACCCACACAGTCGATCAGACGAACGTTCATCCGCGCGCCGTCCTCCATGTCCAGACGCACTGCTTCTTCGGGGATAAATTTCGGTTCCGTGGTCATGATGGTTTTTCCCGCTGCAGACTGAGGTAGCTCATCAATGGCCCGATCTCTCCGAAAATCATTTTCCATGCGAGGCAGAACCGCCGTCTCCATAAATCGTTTGATAAAACTGGATTTGCCGCTGCGAACGGGACCAACGACACCAATGTAGATATCGCCCTCCGTTCGCTGAGCCATATCCCGATAGATCCTTCCTTCCATAACGCTCTCCTTCCTTAGCACAGAGGGATCAGAAGCATCGTCCGCTGTGGAAGAATGTCTTGATCCAGTCCGTTTTCCTCCATGACCGCTGCCAGGTCACTGTGATACTGTTTTGCGATGTTCCACACACTTTCACCGGGGTCTGCATAATAAATACAGAGGGCGCAGTGTTCATCGCTGTCGCGAAGAGTTCCCTCCTCCACGCGGATCTTGCTGATACCGCTTTGCCGTTCCACGGAGTAGAGCGTTCCGCTCAGCTGCAGCTGACAGCGCAGTTCCGGCTGGGCCGTGTTGTTCAGACTCGCCTCCACGCTGATCGGCTGAAGGCTGAGGCCAAAGAGCAGATTCTTTCCTTTTGTAATAGGAAGATTGTGCTCCAAACGCACCTGTTCCTCATAGAACTGCGGCTGACCCTCCGTATC
Organism: Oscillospiraceae bacterium; assembly: GCA_017439985.1. Classification (GTDB taxonomy): domain Bacteria; phylum Bacillota; class Clostridia; order Oscillospirales; family Ruminococcaceae; genus Negativibacillus. Next base: position 15,415 of record JAFSIC010000062.1, on the reverse strand, counting down.
CACAACAAGGGCCATCAGAGAAAGGGTACCGTTGATTTGAATTTCATCCTCATCCTGTCGGCACTGTACTTCTCTCACTCTTGCCCAAGCTGACAGAATACTCTGCACGTTTTTCGCTGCGGAAAGCGGCTCTCGAATCCGATGGGTCTCCTGCACACAGCGGACAAAATTCAGGAAAGACAGCTGTTTTTCTTCGCGGCTCAGAGGATAGAGCGTGCTGTAACAGTCCTGCACCACGCTGAACTCCTGCGCCTGATGGAGCAATACCTGCGCACGCAGCTGCGCCTCCACTGCCAGCACTTTCAGCTCTCCATCCACGTCCGGCTTCGGCTGAACATCCCAAGCTGCCAGGGACAGCGACAGACAGCAATTCTCGCTATCGTCAGCACCCTCGGCAGGGATGATCTGACTGAAGGGCAAACTGTATTCCAGTTCCTGCGGCAGTTCTTTTTCATCAGCAGACAGAGGCAGATACAGCAGCTGCAGTTTCAGTTCCCCTTTGGCAATGATTTTTCCGGAGATCGCCTTGTGGTCACTGAGCTGTACCTCCATACGGCTGGATAAAATCTGCGCGACAGGCTGCTGCGCTCCCAAATCCAGCTCCTCCCGTACGGTGAATGTGCTTTCTGCCGCATTGACACAGCTATCCACAGAAAAGGCTGTCTTTTTCAGCTGAATACCCTGACCCTCGCAATCCTGCAATAGCTCGGCTTTGGCACAGTTGATGGCTTTCACCTTCAGCGTCACCGCGCCGCGAATTTCCAGACGGCGGCTGCTGACTGCGCGGCAGTTCAGATAATCCACCTTGGGCAGCACCTCGATCAACGGCTGATTGAGCATATTTTTGCTGTCCAAGTGGCGAGTAAAGGGCTGTTTCTGATCAATACCGCGGATGGTACCGCTGTCGCTGACATAAAGCACCGTCAAGCGCAGCTCCCCATCGATGCTGAGGCGCTGTTGTTCTGCTTTGGTGCTGTGGATGAGACAGCACAGGTCACAGTGTAAGATACGCTGAATATCCGGGCAGTAATCGGGAAGCAGAAGATCTGCTTCCACCGGCTGCTCCACCTGACTGTCAAAAACAAGGTCGTTGATGCAGAGATTTTGTTTTTGGATCTGCAGTTCCATAGTCTTCTCTCCTCCTGTTTCATCGAATAGCTTCCGTCCCATCTATATGAAAAAGCTGGATATGATATGCTCTTCTTCAAAATCCTGTTATTGTATTTTTCTGTGAAAGTGCTACAATGGACAGTGAGAAAGAGAGGCGATGCCTGTATGGCTGCACATGCAAATCTATTGGATAAAAATATCAAGAAAAATATGATCCAAATGGCCCTTCCGCTGATGTTCCTGAACCTGATCAACTCTCTGTATTCTGTGGTGGATACCTTCTTCGTTGGTCGTATCGGCGAACTGCAGGTGGGCGCTGTTACTCTGGTCGGCCCGATCACCTCCTGTGCGGTGGCTTTTACCACCGGTTTGAACGCTGCGGCTCTGGCTTTGATTTCCCAGTCCATTGGTGCAGGTAACCGAGAAAAAGCCAACAAAACCGCAACCCATCTGGTTCTGTTGTCTTCTCTGACCGCCATCATCATGAATGCGGCTCTGCTCCTCTTTACAGACCCTATTCTCGCATGGCTGGATTGTCCTGCGGATATCCTAAAGGACAGCCGCGCTTATTTACAGGGTATTGCCTTTGACTTTATCGGTATGTTCCTGCTGTCCCTGTTCCACGCCATTCATCAGGCGAACGGCGACAGTAAAAGCGGTGTCTTTGTCAACTCTGTATCTGCTGTGCTGAATATCATCCTCGACCCGATTTTCATTTTCGGTTTGGATCTGGGCGTTCTGGGTGCGGCACTGGCAACCTCCCTGTCCAAATTCCTGCTGGTTCCATACGTTATTTATCGCCTGTATAAAAACGACCTTCACGGCATGACCACCATCGCCTTCCGCAAGTTCCCACTGACTATGGAATCCTTCAAAGAGATCATGACCGTCACCATTCCGGCCTCTGTTGGTCAGTTCTTCACTGCGTTTGGATTCGTATTGATGAACAAAGCGATCATCTATTATGGCGCTGTTGCCATGTCCGCTTACGGTCTTGGCAGCCGCATCGCCAACCTGTTCTACATCCCAGTCAACGCTATCGGTGGCGCACTGTCCGCCTTTATCGGACAGAGCCTCGGTGCCGGCGATGTGGAACACGCAAAGAACTGCTTCAAGGAGGGCATGAAGCTCTGTACTGCCATTTCCGCAGTGATTACTATCTTTGGTTGGCTCATCGGTCCGCACATCGTCCCACTGTTCGTTAAGGATGCCAGTCAGGAACTGCTGACTCTCGCTACCGAATACACCTTCTATTCCGTTGCCACCGCCTTCTTCATGGGTTGGTATGGCATCCTCAGCGGTGTATTCAACGGTTCCGGTCACACCCGCAGCACACTGGTTCTGGCAGTATTCCGTCTGTGGGGCTGCCGCATCCCGATGATCTACCTGTTCCGTATGCTGGGCTTTGGTCCAACCGGTATCTGGTGGTCTATGGTGCTCTCCAATCTCTGCTGCTGTGCTGCCGGTCAGATCCTCTACGGCACCGGCCGTTGGCAGAAAACCAAACTGAAAAAAGCGTAAAAGAAAAGCCCCGCTCGAATGAGCGGGGCTTTGTTGCATCATTATTAGGAAATAGTGATGTGGTCTACGTTGTCGTCTTCCGGATGGAATTCGTTTTTCAGGTCGTAGTTGTTGTGCATGGTGTAGTCACGCAGTACACGGCCTTCCAGATCGTAGGTACGGATGTATTTTCTTGGGCCGGTGCAGCTCCAGTGCTCAACGTCCCAGGTCAGGTAACCAACGTCGTCGGTTACAGGGGTTTTCAGGTGCAGGTCAACCTGACGGTCACGTCTGTCCATCAGCCATACCAGACGTCTGTAGTCATAAACCATTTCTTTTTTCTGTACGGTATCGTAGCAAACCCAAGTCATGGTTTTCTGTTTTTCTTCAGCAATCGCTCTTGCTTCTGGGGTCATCGCAGTCGCAGCGAATTTAATTTCTCTTTTTTCTTCTGCCATGGGTATATCTTCCTTTCAATAAAACAAAAGTCCAATTCTTAAGACTATTATAAAACATTTTCGTCAAGAACACAAACAGAAACTTCCATAAATAAGATATTATCTTTCTGTGCATTATGTTCAAGAACATCCAAACAGCCCACTGATTTGATCAATCAGCGGGCTGTTCTTCGTTAATTTTTCACATTAAGGATACGGACAGCGTTGAGAACGCAGAGGATGGACACGCCAACGTCGGCAACGACTGCCAGCCACATCGGTGCAATGCCCAAGAGGCCCAGCAAGAGAACGGCCGCTTTGGATACCAAAATGAACAGAATGTTCGCTTTCACGATGGAAACAGTCTGTCTTGCGGTTTTCATTACTTTCGGCAGGGCAGACAAGTTGTCGGACATGAGGACTGCGTCGGCAGACTCAATGGCAGCGTCAGTGCCCAGACCCATTGCAAAGCCAATGTCCGCTGCAGCCAGAACCGGTGCATCGTTGATGCCGTCGCCCACAAAAACAGTGGTTTTGCCGTTCTGTTTCAGTTCTTTCATCAGGCGGGACTTGTCCTGCGGCAGCAGACCGCTGTGTACATAGTCAACACCCACCTGTTCTGCTACAACAGAAGCAGAAATCGCACTGTCGCCGGTCAGCATCACGCTGCGTTCCACGCCCAGAGCTTTCAGCTGCTTCATGGTTTCCGCTGCGTCGCTTCGCGGAACATCGGACAGCATCACGCAGCCCAGCAGTTCACCGTCAACCGCGGTGTAAACATTTGCCTCCGGCACAGCCTCCATGGAGATTCCGTGCTCACTCATCAGACGTGCGGAACCACAGAGAACCTGTTTGCCGTTCATCAGCAGGGAAACGCCCTTGCCGGCAAATTCTTTCACTTCTTTGACCTCAGCAGTCTCATCGCCTTTTCCGAAGGCGCGGCAAATCGCCTGTGCAACCGGATGGCTGCTGTACTGTTCCGCCAAAGCGGTCACTGCGCGCATATCATAAGCTTCGCTGAACTGTTCCACTTTGGAAACCTGAAGTTCACCGGTGGTGATGGTGCCGGTTTTGTCGCAGACAATGATTTTTGCATTGGCAAGAGGTTCGATAAATTTAGTACCCTTCAGCAAAACGCCCTGTTTGGACATAGCGCCCACGCCGGAGAAGAAGGCCAGAGGCACAGAGATGACCAGCGCACATGGGCAGGAAGCCACCAGGAAGACCAGCGCTCTGCTCAGCCACATACGGAAGGAGCCCAAACCCAGCAGTGGTGGAACAATGATGGTCAGAATCGCCAGCACAAGGACAGCTGGAGTGTAGTATTTTGCAAAACGGGTGATGAATTTCTCGGTTTCGCCTTTCTGCGCGGAGGATTCCTCCACCAGCTGAATGATTTTGCTTGCAGTAGAGTTATCATAGGTGGTTTCACAGCGGCAGGTCAGTACACCGGAGAGATTTACTTCACCGGAAAGAACGCGGTCACCGGCCTGTACGCCAACAGCAACAGATTCACCGGTAATGGCGGAACGGTCCATGGTGGACTGTCCTTCCAGAATCACGCAGTCAACCGGTACACGCTCGCCGACTTTTACCTGAATCTTATCGCCAATACGAAGTTTCTTGGACAGGATATTCTGTACTTCACCGTTTGGAAGGATCAGATTGGCACGCTGTGGACGGATATTCACAACCGCAGCAATGTCTTTGCGGCTGCGCTGAACGGCTTTCACTTCCAGCCAGTCACCAATCGCAAAGAGGATCACGACCATCAGTGCTTCAAAGTATTCACCAATGAGGAAGGCTGCGATGACTGCGATAGAAGTCAGCACATGCTCGTCCAGCTGTTTGCGTTTCAAGGCTTTCCAGCCGCGGGTGAAGAGAAGTTTTCCCCAAAGCAGAGTTGGAATCAGGTAAAACAGACCTTTCAGCAGAGAAAGACCCGGAATCACACTGAGAACAACAGCGACCACCGCGATTACCGCCATGATCGGCATGGAGAATTCCGGAAGAGCAAAGCCTTTGCTTGCCTTGGTCTGCACAGGAGCCTCTTTCACCGGTTCTTCGGAGACTTTTACATTCTCCAGCTGACACATGGCACAGCCGCAGCTTTCACCCTCGTGCTTATGTTCATGCTTGTGCTCGTGATGATGCTCGTGTCCGCAGCCGCAGGAGCAATGTTCATGCTCATGGTGGTGATACTCATGGCAGTGGCAGTCTTCTTCCTCGCAGTCCTCGGACAGATTGCTTAGATTCTCCAACTGACACATGGCACAGCCGCAGCTTTCACCCTCGTGCTTATGTTCATGTTTGTGCTCGTGATGATGTTCATGGCAGTGGCAATCTTCTTCCTCGCAGTCCTCGGACAGATTGCTCAGATTCTCCAACTGACACATGGCACAGCCACAGCTCTCACCCTCGTGTTTATGTTCATGCTTGTGCTCATGGTGATGCTCATGTCCGCAGCCGCAGGAGCAATGCTCATGTTCATGGTGATGGTGGTGATGCTCATGGCAGTGGCAACCTTCATCCTCGCAGCCCTCGGACAGATTGCTCAGATTCTCCAGCTGGCACATAGCACAGCCGCAGCTCTCGCCCTCGTGTTTATGTTCATGTTTATGCTCGTGATAATGCTCGTGTCCACAGCCGCAGGAGCAATGTTCATGTTCATGGTGATGGTGGTGATGCTCATGTCCGCAGCCGCAGGAGCAGCTGCTCTGTTTTTCTTTGTTCATCGTGTCTACTCCTTTGACGCTTAATCGTTGTGACGAATATGTTCCAAACCTTGTGCAATAATGGTGGCAACGTGGGTGTCATCGAGAGAATAATAAATCGACTTGCCTTCCCTGCGGTTTTTCACCAGATGGGTGGTACGCAGCAGGCGCAGCTGATGGGAAATGGCCGATTGACTCATGCCCAGCAAGTCGCTGATATCGCAGACGCACAGTTCTGTCTGGGCAAACAGCGCAGTCAGAATCTGCATACGGGTCGGGTCGCCCAGAACTTTGAACAGCTCCGCAATACGCTCCAGCTCCTCGATGGAAGGGATACTCTCCTTCATTTGATCCAGGGCCAAAGCACTGTGATGATGGTGCTCTTCGCAAACCACATCGCCATCCTGCAGTGGGATTTTCTGTTCTGTCATCGGCAATACCTCCAAACATTTGAGCAATCGTTCATGCGTTGTTCAATGAATAGCCTTCCTGATCACAGGAAGGCATACTAACTTTCGCTAATATATGAGCAAATGTTCATATATCTTGATTTTATTATAGCATAAGGCGGATTCTTGTCAATATATTTTCGATATTTTTCACCAGGAACAAAGCTCCGTGCCCTGATAATAATGAGATAAAATCTCCGCATAGCTGCTGCCCTGTCGCGCCATAAAGTCCGCACCGTACTGACTCAGCCCTGCACCATGCCCATACCCCTTCGTTGTGATATGAAAACCGGCTTCATCATGGGTAATGGTAAAACAGCTGGAACGCAGTCCCAATGCCGAGCGGAAGTCCAAGCCCATCATGCTTAAATCACCCACCTGAATTTCCGTCACATAGCCCGAGGGCGAACGCTCCACGATTTCCAGCCATGAGGGCGTATCATCATCAAAGTTCACAGCAGAAAAAATCGTTTTCAGCTCACTGTCTGTAAAAGTCAGCGTCTCCTCAAAGCCCGGTGCCAATTCATCCCCGCGGCTGTCCACTGCCTGCAAATAGGAAAGCGCCGAACCCCAAACATACTCCGCTGCCTCCGTTTTTCCTGCACTGATGGCATGATAGGCCGCTGCGATCGGCTCACCGTCACTGCAAAGCACCTGCCCCTTCGTTTCCTCCACAGCCTGCGACAGTACAGACCAATATTCCTCAAACTTGTCCCCAAAACGCTCTTTTGCCTGCTCCTCTGTCACATACCCCTTCCAGTTATGCGGGTCTGCCTGAAAATCCGCACCGTTCAAGTCCTGAGACGGATGCTCTTTCTGCCACAGTTGCTGGTAAACCGCCCATGTTCGCGCACTGACCGCCTGCGCTTTCAGCGCTTCCGGATGGAAAGTCGCCGGCATTTCACTGCAGACTGCCCCCAGCACAAACTCTTCCACAGAAACCGTTTCCAACGCTCCTGTCTGTGCGTTTCGGATGGAAAAATGCTGAATTTTTCCCATTGGGTACTGCGACAACGTCGGCACGTCCGTCTTTTCTTCCGACTGAAGCACAGAATTATCAACGACAGCCAGCAGCGTTTCTTCTTTTGTTGTTCCTGCCTGTTCCTCGCCCAGTCCACTCGGAAGCAGCGGCAAAACCGCCAATACTACCGTCAGCAGACAAAAGCATATCCCATAAAAGCGCATAAGCTGCACCTCCTGTCATCAGCAATGTATGACTTTTCCAAGGAAAATATACCGTTTCTTTCCTGCATTCTCTCGAAAGGAACTATACAAAGCCAAAAATCCGTGTTATACTTAAATGTAATCCAATTTCTACATCATTGAACAGGAGAATATTTTATGAACTGGAGTAAACTCTTCTTTGGCGTAGGCGGCATCATCTGCCTGTTGCTGCGCGTCTTTTTGATTTTTACCAACATAGACCCGACCACCGGCTTCTATGTACACGGCGGTTTTGTCCTGTCCTTCTACAGCACTCTGCTGATCCTTTCCCTGCTGATCATCGTGGGCTACGGACTCTTTGTGATGAAACCATCTGCTTTCCGCGTAAATCAGCCGGCTCTGCTGAGCTTTGCTTCCGCTTTCTGCGGCACGATGATCCTGCTGAACAGTGGTCTGGGCTTCATTGATTTCCTTTCTGAGATCTTCCGTTGGAGCGACCCGATGGGCTATGTCACCGACAATGTTCTGCTCGTTGTACTGCAGCTCCTTCGTCTGCTGATCGGTCTCAGTGCCGGCGCCTCTCTGATTTCCTACGCCATCACCGGCGGAAACATGCTGCGCCGCTCCGGCTTCCTGCTGACCCCTGCTGTCTGGACCATGATCTACACTGTGGAACGCTTCATGGCTTATCCACAGATCGCCGATATGTCTGACCGCGTTCTTTGGCTGCTGACTCTGCTCTTCTTCACTCTGACTATGATCGGTCAGGCTCGCATCATCCGCGGCGTCAAGGCAGAAAAAGGCGTCAAATATGTCTGCGCCTACGGTTTTGCCTGTGCATTCAGCGGCTTGATCCTCGGCATCAGCCAGCTGGTGACCATGCAGAATGTTTCCACCCTCAGCACCATGGAATGGGTTCTGACCACTTCCATGGGTCTCCACGCACTGATGATGGCTCTGAGCTGTCACACCGGAGAAGAAAAATAAGACAAAAAACAGCGAACATCTGTCGATGTTCGCTGTTTCTTTTTATTTACGGCATCTGCGGCAGACCCAGCAGCTCAATGCCTGCATAAGTCTCCGGGCAGACCTCCATAATTTTATCCCGCAGAGAAAGCATATCCTCGAAGCACAGCGGCTTGTTGTTTGGATTTCGCAGCAGAGCAGCCGGATGGAAGGTACCCATCATCCAGATGCCGTTTTTCTGCGTCCACTGACCGTGCTCCTTTGTTACTTTGAAGGTCGGGTTGATCATATAGCAGGATGCGATTCGGCCCAGGCAAACGATGATTTTCGGCTGGATCAGTTCGATTTGTTTATTCAGATAGCCAATGCACTCCGCAACCTCACCCGGTTCCGGATCGCGATTCTTCGGCGGGCGGCATTTGACCATGTTACCGATATAAATATTCTTTTTACGGTCCAGATCCACTGCCGCAAGGAATTTATCCAGCAGCTGTCCGCCGCGACCTACAAAGGGTTCTCCCTGCAGATCCTCGTTTTCGCCGGGGCCTTCCCCGATGAACATAACTTTGGCATTGGGGTCACCCACACCAAATACAACGTTTGTTCGGGTTTCCGCCAATTTGCATTTCTGACAATGTAAGCAAAGGGAGCGCAGCTCCTCATAATTCATACTCATGGATCTCGTCCTTTCCGTGACAATGTTCTTGTCTTATTGTAACACAAACCGATTCCAAAGGGAATTAAATTTGTAAATTTGCCATAAGGTATTGAAAAATCTGGCTCTTTATACTATCATAATAGTGGAACAAAATTGTTCTAACCCAAGAACAAAATGAGAAAGTGAAAGGAAGATTCCCATGAACAAAGTATTAGTTGAAACTTCTGCACGTCATCTGCACGTAACCAAAGAGCATTTCGAAATCCTGTTCGGCGCTGGCGCTGAACTCACCAAGAAAAAAGACCTGTCCCAGCCTGGTCAGTACGCTTGCGCTGAGAGAGTAACCGTTGTTGGCCCTAAAAAAGAGCTGGCTGGCGTTTCCATCCTTGGTCCTTTCAGAAAAGAAACTCAGATCGAACTTTCCGCTTCTGATGCTCGTTCCATCGGTATCAGCGCTCCAGTTCGTCAGTCCGGCGAAATCGCTGGTTCCGGCGCTTGCAAACTGGTAGGTCCTTGCGGCGAAGTTGAACTGGCTGAAGGCGTTATCGTTGCAAAACGTCACATCCACATGACTACTGCTGACGCTGCTGAACTGGGTCTCGTTGACAACCAGATCGTAGACGTTAAAATGGACTGCGAAGGCAGAAAACTGACCTTCGGCGACGTTGTTGTTCGTGTAAGCGACAGCTATGCTAAAGCTATGCACATCGACACCGACGAATCCAATGCAGCTGGCTGCGCTGGCGTTGTTTACGGCGAAATCATCAAATAGTTTTCGTACTTAACAGATGCAAAAGCTCCTGTCCTTTTGGGCAGGAGCTTTTTTATACTCAAATTCATTTTTTATGAACAAAAAGAAAACAAATAAAAAAGTTAGCTTAAATTAACTCAAGGCTATTGACTTTCTATTTTTGCTGTGGTATTCTGTTTTCAGAAAGTTAGTCAACGATAACTTTCTGAAAACATATTACTAAGGAGGCTCTCATGCAGCAGCGTTTTGAATTCCAGCTCATCTTCCACTGTGCACCTGTTCTTTCTGCGAAGAAACCTTCCAATCTGGTTTGTTTCTCCCGTAAAAGTGTTCCCAATGCACCGGAACTGCTGGAACAGTATGCCCCTTTTCTACAGGCAAATGGTCTGGCTCTGCGAATTCTGGATCAATGCGAGCATCGCTGGATGCTTCTGATCTATCGTCCTCAGATGCTGGAACGTTATCTCTCTTCCGCTTTTGTCCGCAAACTGCTGGCCAAAGACGGCTATAACGAACAGGCCAATCTTGATGAGCTTCTTGATCATCTTTCTCAACGCCTGAAAAACAGCGGCTCTTTTCCTCACGAAATTGGACTCTTTCTTGGCTATCGTGCCGCGGATGTGATTTGTTTCCAGAAATATCAGGGGGAAGGCTGTAAACTCTGTGGTTACTGGAAAGTCTATTGCAGTGTCAAACGCAGCAGAAAATGCTTCCGACAATTTGACAGCATCCGCAACCGTATGCTGTCTATGCTGGATCAGGGATACTGCTTTGAGTCCCTTCTTACCCATCCGATCTGCTGTGCCGCTTAAACAAGCCCTTATTTATTTTCCATACAAATATATTTTCTTTTGGAGGTACTGAATCATGAATCATATCGCAATCATCTACTGGTCCGGAACCGGTAATACCGAGGCAATGGCAAATGCTGTTCTTGCAGGTGCAAAATCTGCCGGTGCAGAAGCTGAACTTTTTACCGTTTCAGATATCACCACGGCGAAAGCTCTGGAGTACGATGTTCTCGCACTGGGCTGTCCTGCAATGGGCGGCGAGGTGCTGGAAGAAAATGAATTTGAACCATTCTTCACTGAGCTGGAATCTTCCCTCAATGGTAAAAAATGTGCACTCTTTGGCTCTTACGGCTGGGGTGACGGTCAGTGGATGCGCGATTGGTTTGACCGCAGCAAAGCTGCCGGTGCAAATCTCCTGAACGAGGGACTCATGGTTCATGAGACCCCTGACGCTGCCGGAATTGCTGACTGTGAAGCATTCGGTAAAGCGCTTGCAGCATTCTAATTTGAAATCCTGATAACTCCTAAGTTCTCACCTTTTACAAAAAACAGCGGCGGACGTCAATGGCGTCCGCCGCTGTTTTTATCTCGAAAGCAATCCTAAAAAAGGGACAAAATTTCCCGCTTCTTTATAGTTTTTCCTATTTTTTCGGCTGAGTATTGCAGTTGATGATGCGCTGAGTACCCTCATCGGAAAGTTTGCGGCGACGGTCGTAGTAGTACAGACCGTTCTGTTCCTGCTCCACGTCGGTCAACTGGGTGTAACAGTAACCGATGCATTTATGCTGGAACATAGCATCCGTGCGGGCACAGTAGCCATCCACAAAGCTTTCCTCCGATTCGGCGGAGTGATATCCCCAGCCGGCTTCATTGCTGTAAGAAACGCCGCCATACTCAGAGAAGAACAGCGGATATTCCATCAGCTGCGGAATGGTCATCATATCGATGTCACCGCACTGTTCCGGTGGATTCTGCAGGAAGCCTTCGGAGAGGATACGATGGATGAAATCGATGTCACGGGTATAGTTGTGAACATCGTAGATGTCGGTGATGTACATATCTCCGCCGCTGGAACCGATGACAATACGCTCCGGGTCGAGAGCTTTTGTCACATGATACAGGCGTTTCTGAGAGATGGCGTCACAGCGCTGCAGTTCCCCGTGCCATGCTTCATTCAGCGGACACCAGCCCATGATAGAAGGATGATTACGGTCACGTTTCACGACTTCGCTCCACTCGCGGATGAAATTCTCCACGCCTTTTGGATTGTCTGCGGTAAAGGTACAGCCCCAGTTCGGGTACTCACCCCAAACGATATAGCCAACCTTATCAGCATACCAGAAGTAATGCTCCTCGAAAACTTTTTCATGCGGGCGGGCACCGTTAAAGCCCAGCTCCATAGACATATCGATATCGTGGTAAATGTCCTCCACGGTTTTTGCGGTATAGATACCGTCCGGGTAGAAGCCCTGATCCAGAACCTGACGCAGGAACAGCGCTTTGCCGTTGAGATACAGTTCCTTGTCGCGGAATTCGTACTTGCGGAAGCCGCAGTAGGTCTTGACGGAGTCCACGACTTCATCCCCCTGACGCAGGGTCAGAACGATATCATAGAGGGCAGGATGTCCCGGTTCCCAAAGTTCAGGATTCTCGACAGGAACATCAAAGCAGACCTGATTTCCGCTGATTTCTGCCGATTTTTCGGAGATTTTTTCATTATTATAGTAGATTTCTGCAGTAATATTACCAGATATAATTGTTCTTAACTCAAAGCGCACCCACTGATGGTCCACATCGGCAGTAATGATGTGCTCGGAGATGTGGTTGTCAGAGAGGAATTCCAGCCAGACCGTCTGCCAGATACCGGTGGTGCGGGTGTAGAAACAGCCGGAGCTTGCAGGGCGGATGCTCTGCTTACCGCTTGGTATGGAAATGTCCGTCGTGTCGTCGTAAACCTCCACATCGATGATGTTTTCGCCGATGATCAGAGCATCGGTAATGTCGAAGTGGAAGCTCGCATAACCGCCGATATGCTTACCGACCTGCTTTTTATTGACATAAACTGTGGTCTCAAAGTCACAGGCACCAAAGTGCAGCAGCACACGACCGCTGATTTCACTGAGCTCAAAGCTGCGGCGATACCAAAGGTGGTTCATGTAGTCAGTGTTTCCTATGCCGGAGAGCACGCTCTCGGGACAGAAAGGCACTTCGATTTTTTGAGTCAAAGTCTCGTCCAGCATATTTTTCGGCTGGCTGAGAATTTCAAAATCCCAACTGCCGTTGAGATTCTGCCATTTTTCTCGTACAAAAGACGGACGGGGATATTCCGGTCTGAACATAAAGTCAACTCCTATCATAGAATATAGTTTAAGTATACGGGGCATCGCATCGATTTTCCATGTCCATTTACAACAAAATACGTAAAACAACTTTGGTGAAAAAGAAAATCCGCCCCGAAAGGCGGATTTTTGTATTACTGGAACTGGGAATTGTACAGACCGGCGTAAACGCCGCCTTTTGCAAGCAGTTCATCATGTTTGCCCTGTTCCACGATGTCACCCTTCTGCACGACCAGAATGGTATCGGCGTGCTGAATGGTGGACAGGCGGTGAGCAATGACAAAGCAGGTTTTATTCTTCATCAGTTCACGCATGGCGGCTTGAATCTGAATCTCAGTGCGGGTATCAACGTTGGAAGTCGCCTCGTCCAGAATCAGCATATGAGAGTTCATCAGCATAGCACGGGCGATGGTCAGCAGCTGTTTCTGACCCTGCGAGATATTGACGCCGTCTTCGTTGAGGACGGTGTCATAGCCTTTCGGCAGACGCTCAATGAAGTGATGAACATGAGCTGCTTTGGCAGCCTCCACGATTTCCTCCATGGTGGCATCGGGACGACCGTAGGAGATATTTTCCGCGATCGTGCCATGGAAGAGCCAGGTATCCTGCAGAACCATGGAATAGGCTTTTCGCAGGCTCTTTCGGGTCAGCTTCATGGAGTCGTGACCGTCGATGGTGATACTGCCGCCCTGCGGATCATAGAAACGCATGAGCAGGTTGATGATGGTGGTTTTGCCGGCACCAGTCGGACCAACAATGGCGACCAGAGAGCCCGGTTTTGCTTCCAGGGACAGATCGTGGATGATCGGTTTCTCCGGATCGTAGCCGAAGCGAAGATTCCGGATCACAACATGACCCTGAGGGTCGATCAGTTCTTCCGCATCAGGAGCATCTTCCGGTTCCGGATTCTCATCGATGAGCAGGAACACACGCTCAGCCGCAGACATGGCAGACTGCAGGTCCGCGATGATATTGGCCACTTCATTGATCGGGCCGGAGAACTTACGGGAATACAGCACGAAGGAGGACAGATTACCCAAGGTCAGATTGCCAAAGAGGAAGAGCAGTGCACCGAACATGCTGACAAGGGCCAGAGACAGGTTGTTGATAAAGTTGACAACCGGACCGGTCATACTGCCGAAGTAGTCGGCACGATAGTAGGCATCACAGGCGTCTTCGTTTTTCTGGTCGAAGCGAGCGATCATGGTTTCTTCCTGATGATAGGATTTGGTGGTCTTCTGACCGGAAATGATTTCTTCCACGTAGCCGTTCATGGCACCCAGCGCGCGGGAACGCTTGCTGAACAGCGGACGCACCTGCTTGGTTTTGTATTTCGTGAAGATAACGGAAGCAGGAATGGTAAAGAGGAAGATGATGATCAGTCGTGGGGAGATGCGCAGCATCATAATAAAGGAACCCACAACGGTGATGACACTGGTTGCAATTTGCAGCAGGTCAGTGGAAAGAGACGCGTTGATGGTGTCGATGTCGTAGGAGATACGGCTGACGATATCACCGGTCTGATGGTTATCAAAGTATTTGACCGGCAGGATGCTCAGTTTATTGAACACATCCTGACGCATCTGATAGACGATCTTCTGGCTGAAGTGGATCATCAGTACGGAAAGAATATAGGACAAAGCGGAAGATACAACATAGAATGCGATCATCAAGCCGCAGTAGAAGAATACGCGCTCGAAGTTGACAGCGCCCGGCTCTGTGCCGATGGAGTCGATAGCCCAACCGGAGAGCGTCGGACCGATCAGAGCCAGAACGTTACTGGTTACAGTGAGAACCAAAGCCAACAGAAGCAGCCATTTATGAGCATAGAGATACTTCCACAGGCGAAGCAGAACCTTTTTACGGTCTCTTGGTTTTTCAGTGGACATTCCTCTTGGACCTTTAGCCATTGATCGCACCTCCCATCTGAGACTGGCTGATTTCCTGATATACCTTGCAGCTGCGGATCAATTCCTCGTGAGTGCCGTAACCTATGGCGCGGCCTTCCTCCAAAACGAGAATCTTGTCGCAGTGATAAATAGAGCTGATTCGCTGTGCAATGATGATGGTCGTTGTTTCTGCATAATTTTCTTTCAAAGCCTGACGAAGCTGTGCATCGGTCTTATAGTCCAGCGCACTGGAACTGTCGTCCAGAATCAAAATTTCCGGATTTCCCGCTAAAGCACGGGACAGCAGAACACGCTGTTTCTGACCACCGGACAGGTTGGTACCCTTGGAAGTCAGCATGTGCTGGAAACGCTCAGGCAGGCTGTTGATGAATTCCATCGCCTGCGCGTGAGTTGCGGCTTTTTCAATTTCTTCTTCGGAAAGATTGCGTCCAAAGGAGATATTTTCCGCAATGGTATCGGCGAAGAGTACGTCGTTCTGGAAGACCAGACCAAACTTCTGATGCAGCTCTTCGTCCGGAATGGAAGACACCCTGCGTCCACCGATGCGGATCGAACCCTCATCGTTGTCGTACAGACGCATGAGCAGGTTGATGATGGTACTTTTACCGGAACCGGTAGCCCCGATA
>JAFSIC010000061.1 GCA_017439985.1 Oscillospiraceae bacterium | reverse complement strand
CGTATCTCAAACGCCGCAACAACCTGATTCTTGTGGGTGAGCAGGAAGGAATCATCAAAGAGGAAGAACTGCACATCAGTCTGGAAGAAATGATGAAGAACCTGCAGCTCGCAGGCATCAACTGTGCGTGCGCTGTGAAGGTTGGCAAAGATCTTCCGGCAGATGTTGCAATGAAGCTCTTTGATTTTTACGAATATGTAGTCGAAACTGCTTTTGACGGACTCAGCTATCTGCTGGCGCGATTCTTCTGCCGGGATAACAACTTTTATGCGTGCATAGATGCTGTGTGCAGTCTGGACCTGACAACGCTCCAAACGGAGAATATCTCTGTGAGCGAGTCCGACGAGAATTGCTATACACTTTCTTTCGAACTGGGAGGAGGTGACAGCAAATGATGTCTGATTTCTATCAAGTGAGCTCGGTATGGCAGACCATTCTGCTGGTTCTCAGCCAGTTTGCGGTGATCTTGATTGCGGCGGGACAGATCCTGCTGTTCAAGCGCAGATGCAGGCTGTCGAAGCAGCTCGGGATGGGCGCTGTGCTTCTGCTCAATGTGGTGCTGTATGTGCTGATGCAGCTCGACAGCCGCATTACCGGCGCGGAGCAGGGTTTGCACTGGCATATTCCCTATGCGGTGTTGATGCTTATTACCTTGCTGTCGATTGCATTCTGTGCCTGGATGCTTCTCAGTGAAACCAAAAACCGCAAGACCATTAACCAGACTTCCATCAAGGAAGCCTTTGACAATCTGCCCACCGGCGTGTGCTTCTTCAACGAAGCGGGTCTGCCTGTGCTCTGTAATCTGGCGATGCAGCGTTTCAGCTTTGCCGTCTGCGGTAAAGATGTACAGTTTATCACTGATCTTGAAAGCTGTATTGTAAAAGAGTTTGTCCCTGTTGCCGGGGCAATTAAAGACGGTCGTGTGTTTGTCTTAACGGATGGCAGTGTCTGGCAACTGAAAAAACGCACCTTTACCCATGAAAACGGAGAACGCTATACCCAGTTTATCGCGTTGGATGTAACCGATCTCTATGAAAAACGCATGGAACTGATGCAAGAGAACGAGCAGCTTCGCAAAGTCCAGGCTGAGCTCAAAAAGCTCTCGGCAAACGTAGTCGCTGTTACCCGGGAAGAAGAGATATTAAACACGAAAATGCGTGTACACGACGAAATGGGCAGATGCCTGATCGCGGCGCAGAAATATCTGCAAGAAGACGACACGAAAAACATTCCGGACAGCCTTGCGGCCTCCTGGCAGAGAGCCGTATCCATGCTAAAATACAGCAACGATACTCCCGACGAGGATATGCTCTCTCAGATCCGCAAGACTTGCGAGTTCGTAAAAGTTGACTTTGTTCAGACCGGCGAACTTCCAAAAGAGGAGCGTGTTGCCTATCTCCTTACCTGTGCCGTTCGCGAGTGTGTAACCAACGCTGTCAGATATGCTGCTGCAACCGAGCTGTATGCGGCTTTTACAGAAAACGAGCATACGGCAACGGTTACAGTGACGAACAACGGCATACAGCCGGAACATGAAATCGTGGAAGGCGGCGGCCTGTCCACGCTGCGGCGCCGTGTGGAGCGTGCCGGCGGTACGATGATCGTGCAGTCTGCTCCGCGCTTTCAACTGACAGTTTCGATACCAAAGGAAAAGGAGGGTGTATTATGACCCGTGTACTGATCGTAGAAGACCAGAAAATGGCACAGGAGAATATGGAAGCCATCGTCAGATCCAGTGAAAACTACACTCTCGCGGGAATCATCCCCAACGCCGCCGATGCCGAGCTGTTCTGCATGCGGGAATCAGTCGATCTCATCCTGATGGATGTCTGCACCGCCCGTGATGAAAACGGCATCGAGGCCGCCGCCGTGATCAAGAAGAAGTTTCCCAAAATCAAAATCGTCATCGTTACCTCCATGGCAGAGCACACATTTATCGAAAAAGCGAAAGAGGCGAACGCCGACAGCTTCTGGTATAAAGATGCCAGCCGCGCCGAGCTGCTGGATGTGATGAATCGGACCATGGCGGGCGAACACATCTTCCCAGACAAAACGCCGGAGGTCAAGCTCGGTCTGACCACGAGCTATGAACTGACGCAATCTGAGCTGGATGTGCTTCGCGCCCTCATGCAGAGCACCAGCGACGAGGATGCGGCGACCATGCTGGGCTGCAGTAAGGCAAATATCCGCTGGCACATCAGCCGGATTCTGGACAAGACGGGTTACCGCACTCGTATGGAACTGCTGATCGCCGTGGCACAGAAAAACCTGATTATCGTCACCCCTGACAAGGCGTTGGAGGAAGACAACTACTAAAAATTCACACAAGCACAGAACAGTCTCTTGGAATATCCAAGGGACTGTTTTCTTTTTGGGAAATGCAAAAAGCTCTCCAATACTATTACTTGTGATAGTGACTCTTCCCGCAGGAATCGGTAGAATAAATATGGGTAGGGGGGAATTATGCCCTTTTGCCGATTTTTCCGGGAAAGAAGGTGACGCGATGAGGCGAATCGTCATCAATATGCAAAACGCGCTGTTCTGCAACGCCATTTCAGAAACCCTTCGCAGGGCAGAAAACGATCTGGATCCCTATACGGTGGACACCCCCGATCGGGTGGTGGATGAATGTAAATGGCTTACTCCCTATGCGCTGCTGATGGAGGTGACCGGATACACGCCGTGGAAGCTGTGCGAGCGCATGAAAATCCGTGACGCGGTCAAGGCGCAAAACCCGGAATGCAAAATCGTACTCATTGTGGATGAAAACGCAGAAAAGGAAGTTGCCAAGCAAGTCAAGCAGGCT
>JAFSIC010000060.1 GCA_017439985.1 Oscillospiraceae bacterium | reverse complement strand
TGGTGCAGTGGGTACTTCCGTACAGCTGGCTATCCGTTACGGTGTTGCACGTGGTCTGTTCTCTAACGAAGCTGGTATGGGTTCTACCCCACACTCTCATGCACTTGCTAAAGTTAACCACCCATGCGAACAGGGCTGCACCGCTTTGATGGGCGTATTCATCGATACCTTCATCGTTCTGACCATCACCGCTCTGGTAATTGGTACCTCCGGTTGTCTGGAAGGCGATTACATCTCCGGTATCTCCCTGACTCAGGCTGCATTCAACTCCGGTCTGGGCGCTCTGGGTGCTCCATTCATCGCAATCTGCATGTTCTTCTTCGCATTCTCCACTATCGTTGGTTGGTACTTCTTCGGTGAACAGAACGTTCGTTACCTGTTCGGCTCCAAAGCTGTTAAACCATACGCTATCATCGTTTGCGTTTGCATCGTAGCTGGTTGTGCTCTGAAAGTTGACCTGGTTTGGGCAATGGCTGACATGTTCAACGGTCTGATGGTACTGCCTAACCTGCTTGGTCTGCTGGCTCTGTCCAACGTTGCTTCTGAACTGATCAAAGACTTCGAAAAACAGCCTGCAAAAGCTAAATAGTACGTTTATCAAAGATATCTTCTAGATAAAATACTCTTCTTACTCACAAAGAAAGACGGCTCCCGTAAGGGGGCCGTCTTTCTGTCATTTTTTAAGTTCCGCCTTCATAAGTTGTAGAAAAACAGGAAAGGCGGAATGTTATGTTTGGAAAAACTCCTCTGCTGCCTCTGGACGGGCAGCTTTTTTTGAAACTGGAAGGCTGTAATCCCAGCGGCTCTCTTCGGGATCGCGCTGTTTTTCCCATGATTGCTGCGGGGGATAAAGAAAATCGCACCTTATTGCTGGCAGATTGGGGGCCTTTCGCGTTATCTGCAGCCTGGGCAGCCGCGACACTTCAGCGAAAACTGGAGCTTTGGCTGCCTTATGATGCAGACAATGCTTTTACAAAACAGCTGGAACGGTTTCATGTGCCCATCCATCGTGTCAAACTTACCTTACAGGAACTGCAGAAGCAGATTCGAGAACTAGCAGAACTTCGCCCTGAGCAATATCAGCTGTTGGATCCCGCCATGGATCCGGAGCATCCCATGGCTTACTGCGAAACATTGGCTCAGGAAATCTGGACGCAGACGGATGGAAGCCTTTCTGCTATTGTGTCCGGAACCGATACCTGTGCCTGTCTCATGGGCTGTGCCACCGCTTTGAAACAGCGCAAGCCCGATATCCTTTCTGTCGCAGCACCGATTTCTCAAGATTTTTACGGAAACAGCGATCCCCTCGGTCCTGCTGATCCGGAGTTCTATGTTCCTCAGCTTTGCGATGCGTTGTCCTACTGCTCTCTGCAGGAAGCAAAAGATGCGCAAAGCGAACTGGTTCAGCGTACCGGTCTGCCTTGCGGTCTCGCTGGCGGAGCAGCTTATCATGCTGCAAAAGCGTTGAAAAAAGAAATCAACGGCCGAATCGTTGCAATCCTACCGTCGAGGTATGACTGTTTTTAATTTTGTGGTATACTGTCCCTGTAAGGAGATGATACCATGAAAACAAGACTGACTGCACTATGCTTGGCTCTTTTGTTCTGCAGCTGCACAGCACGTGCTGAGACTCCTGCCGAACCCCAAACGCCTGCTCCTCCGCCTATCACGGAAATTCCACAGAAAGCAGAGCCTCAACCTCTGTCTCCGCCACCTGCCGTAGCAGATTTGATGACCATAGAAAATGGTAAAGCGAATATAACACTGGATGGTATACACAGTTTCGATGGACTGTGCTTACAAGGAATTGAAGGCGATGGATCACTGCAAATCAGTATAAATGATAATAAAATATACGATCAGGAGAATGAATCATCCACGCGCTGGTGCTGGTTCGGTCAGCAAAATTCCGATTCTATACGCATCGACCTGCCCGACGGCTGCAATATCGATACACAATTCAAGCTGTCAGAGCCTGCCAAAGGCCTTGAGACTCGTCTCTCTGCTTATCTGCCTCACTCTTCCTATTCCGAACATATCCTCGTCAGCGAGGCTCTGGAGAGCCTTGATGAACTGACGATCAATACCGGCTGCTACTGGCTGGCAGATGCTTCGCTGGAAGTAAAGCAGAATCTTCCAAATATCATCGGTACGATTCAGAATGCATACCCCGAGTTGGATATTTTCTGCACCATTAACCCGAAAAAAGGCGGTGCGGCAGCGATTATGAATACTGAAATTCGTCAAAAGCTGGTGCAGTCCATGGTAGATTTCTGTACAGAGCAGAACTTGGCCGGTGTTGATATCGACTGGGAGTTCCCCGCGGAGGATCAGTGGGACGAATTCAGCGACCTGATCGTTGAATTGTCTTCCGCTCTCTCCAGCAGTGGCAGAAGGCTCTCTCTGGCCTTCTATCCCGAAGATGTGAATTTATCCTCGGAAGCAATAAAAGCCATTCACAAAGTCAATGTGATGGCTTACGATCAATTTGATGAGCAAGGCAGACATTCCACCTATGAAACCGCTTTAGACTCCATCGATTACTTCCTGTCTCTTGGCTTTGAGGCAGAGCAGCTGTCCTTGGGCATCCCTGCTTACGGACGTCCTCTCAGTGGGGATGCTGTCTGGCCGCTTTATACCGACTATACGGATCAGCTCACTGACGGCATCAACCTGCTGAATGACAACTATTTTAATTCGCCGCAGCTGGCGCAGGATAAAACCCTGCTTGCCCGTCAGGAAGGTTTACAGGGCGTTTTCCTCTACCATTTGGGCTGTGACAGCTACAATGAAAATTCATTGACTTTGGCTTGTGCAGAGGTTTTACAATAGAATAAAACAAAAAGAGCCTCCCGCCGCAGCGGGAAGCTCTTTTTTCTTTATGTGCAGATTAGAAAAGGCTGTAGTTGATGAATACGGAAGCAAATACCAGAGCTACCATAGACAGCAGTTTGATCAGGATGTTGATTGCTGGACCGGAGGTATCTTTGAATGGGTCACCTACGGTGTCGCCAACAACAGCAGCTTTGTGGTTGTCGGAACCTTTGCCGCCGAAGTTACCAGCTTCGATGTGTTTCTTAGCGTTATCCCAAGCGCCGCCTGCGTTGGACATCATAGCAGCCAGTACGAAACCGGAAGCGGTTGCGCCAGCCAGCATACCAGCAACGCCAGATACGCCGAGAACGATACCAACAATGATTGGAACTGCGATAGCCAGAACAGCTGGAACGATCATTTCGTGCAGAGCGGATTTGGTGCACAGGTCTACACAGGATTTGTAGTCAGGTTCGCCGGTACCTTCCATCAGGCCAGGGATGGTTTTGAACTGACGACGTACTTCAACTACGATGGACTGAGCTGCACGGCCTACGGATTCCATAGTGAATGCGGAGAACAGGAATGGCAGCATAGCACCAACCATAACACCGATCAGAACAGGTGGGTTCATGATGGACAGGTTGAAGTCGAAGTCAGGAGCGATCAGGTTAACCTGGTCGATGAAGGAAGCGATCAAAGCCAGTGCAGTCAGAGCTGCAGAACCCAGAGCGAAGCCTTTACCGGTAGCAGCAGTGGTGTTGCCCAGAGAGTCCAGAGCGTCGGTTCTCTTACGAACTTCTGCACCCAGACCGGACATTTCAGCGATACCACCAGCGTTGTCAGCTACTGGACCGTAAGCGTCGGTTGCCAGGGTGATACCCAGGGTGGACAGCATACCAACAGCTGCCATAGCAACGCCGTACAGACCCATAGCTACATTTGCGGTACCACCGCAAACCAGGAATGCTACCATTACAGCGATAGCAACGATGATTACTGGCAGAGCGGTGGATTTCATACCCAGAGCCAGACCGGAGATCATCAGAGTAGCGGAACCGGTTTCAGAAGAGCCAGCCAGTTCGCAGGTTGGTTTGTAAGAGTCAGAGGTGTAGTATTCGGTAGCATGACCGATGAGGATACCAGCCAGCAGACCAGCGATGATAGCTACGAACAGGGACATTGGCAGACCGGTGATCATGATCAGAGCCAGAGCACCCAGAACTACCAGGATAGAAGCGATGTTGGTACCTTTATGCAGGGAACCCAGCAGGTCTTTCTGAGAAGCGCCCTCTTTGGTTTTTACGAAGAAGGAACCGATGATGGAAGCAAAGATACCGATAGCGCAGAGAGCCATTGGCAGCATCATGCCTTCGAAGCCCAGACCAGCAGATACGCCCAGAGCCATTGCGGACAGACGAGCACCGCCGTAGGATTCGAACAGGTCAGCACCCATACCAGCAACGTCACCTACGTTGTCGCCTACGTTGTCAGCGATAACTGCAGGGTTACGTGGGTCGTCTTCTGGGATACCAGCTTCTACTTTACCAACCAGGTCAGCGCCTACGTCAGCAGCTTTGGTGAAGATACCGCCGCCTACACGAGCGAACAGAGCCATGGTGGAAGCACCCATACCGAAGGTTACCATTGCGGAAGCGATAGCCTGAGCATCAGTGCCGTATACGAATTTCAGGATGTAATACCAGATGGAGGTATCCAGCAGGCCGAGACCTACTACTACGAAGCCCATTACGGAACCAGCGGAGAAAGCAACTTTCAGACCGCTGTTCAGGCTGTCTTTTGCAGCCCAAGCAGTTCTTGCGTTAGCTGCAGTAGCAATTTTCATACCGAAGTAGCCGGACAGAGCGGAGAATACACCGCCGGTAACGAAAGCAACCGGTACGAACCAGTTAACCTGACCGAGAGCTGCCAGAGCAACAAATACAACGACCAGAGCAGCAAATACAACTGCTACGGTTTTGTACTGACGGGTCAGGTAAGCGTTAGCGCCCTCTCTGATAGAGCGGGACAGTTTTTTCATGGTGTCGGTACCCTCATCGCAAGCCATAACCTTTTTGGTCAGGTACAGTGCGTAAACGAGAGCCGCAACCGCTCCAATAGGAGCCAAGATGGTAAGATCCATGGTTGTCACATTCCTTCCTTTGATTAAAAGTTTGTGTGTTGATCAAATCCTGCTCAAAAATCTGCACACTTCGGGCAGGAGTTGATAATAATATGTTAATATTTTATTTCCAAAATGTCAAAGGCTTTCTTTTCGGGCTTTTTGGTCATTTTACATAATTTTTTAAGGAAACTGCATTTTGAGCAAAAAAGTGAAATGATTTTTTAACGCGCTGATGGGACAAATTCTTTGACGAAATCTTATCAAACTCCGCAAGGGAACAGGAAGGATCCAAGGCAAAAACGGGATTTTTCCGTCATTTTTCGCTTCATTTTTCCGCTAAAAAACCGTTGGATTTTCCTTAGGAACATTCTGTAAACAGGGGAAGTTCTGCCCCTTCTCTCCCCGCTCTATCGAAACGATTTCCGTCATTTTTTGTGAAAAACAGAGATAATCTCATTTTATTTATAACAATTTGTGACGAAGGAAAAATCACCTGTTTTTGTTACTTTTTTGTGTACTTTTACCACTTGTATTGGATTCCTGAGCTGCTCGTGCTATAATGAAAATGGAAACAATCATCAGAGAAAGGATCGATGTTATGAATAAACTGACCCCTACTCCTCACAATGAAGCCGTCTTCGGCGAAATCGCCAAAACCGTCCTGCTTCCGGGCGACCCTCTGCGTGCTAAGGTACTGGCAGAGACCTACCTGGAAAATCCGGTGCAGTACAACACTGTCCGCGGTATGTTCGGCTATACCGGTACCTACAAAGGCAAACCGGTCTCTGTACAGGGCAGCGGCATGGGCTGTCCGTCCATCGGTATTTACTCCTACGAATTGTTCAATTTCTACGGGGTAGAACGTATCATCCGCATCGGTTCTGCCGGAGCCATTGACCC
Source organism: Oscillospiraceae bacterium (assembly GCA_017439985.1). Taxonomy (GTDB): domain Bacteria; phylum Bacillota; class Clostridia; order Oscillospirales; family Ruminococcaceae; genus Negativibacillus. The sequence goes on along the minus strand of JAFSIC010000060.1, from coordinate 25,205 downwards.
AAGCCTGCATATCGGCGATGTGGTTATCGGTATGGGCTCCTGCACCAACTCCAACTATGGCTCCCAATACGCCCTTCCGGGCACATTCGCTCCTATCGCGTCCTACAACTTGGTCAAGGGCGCACAGGAAGCTGCTGAGGCGTTGGGTGTTCCTTATAAAGTCGGCAATCTCTTCTGCAGTGACACATTCTACGATGACAGAGAAGGCAGTCTGCTCCCGTGGCAGAAAATGGGCGTTCTTGCGGTCGAGATGGAGTCCGCTGCCCTGTATCTCAATGCTGCAAGAGCAGGCAAAGAAGCTCTGTGTATCTGTACCATTTCCGACTGTCCGTTCACTGGAGAAGCAACCACCGCTGAGGAGCGACAGAATAAATTCACTCAGATGATGGAAGTGGCTCTGCAGCTGATTTAGGAGGGAAGGCCATGACGAAGCGCGTCTTTCTCATTGTTCTGGACAGCTGCGGTGTCGGCGAGCTGCCCGATGCCTCCAAGTACGGTGATGCGGGCAGCAATACGCTGAAGGCCTGCTATGATTCCGGAAAACTGTCCGTACCGAATCTGGAAAAGCTGGGACTCTTCCACTTGGATGGAATGGACTACCCGGCACACAGCATCCCCATGGGTGCTTACGGTCGCTTAGCTGAGCGCTCTGCCGGCAAAGATACCACCACCGGTCACTGGGAGATTGCGGGATTTGTTTCCGAAACTCCGATGCCAACCTATCCGGAGGGCTTTCCTGCGGAGATCCTCACTGAGTTCTCCCGCCGTACCGGCAGGGGAGTTCTTTGCAATAAACCTTACTCCGGTACGCAGGTCATTTTAGACTATGGACAGGAACATCTGTCCGGCGGTGATTTGATTGTCTACACTTCCGCCGACAGTGTATTCCAGATCGCTGCCCATGAGGAACTGGTTCCGGTAGAAACACTATATGAATATTGCCAAATCGCACGAGATATTCTTCGCGGAGAGCATGGTGTTGGTCGTGTCATCGCCCGACCTTTTGTGGGAGAGTATCCGAATTTTGTCCGCACTGCAAATCGTCGCGACTTCTCTTTGGTCCCGCCAGCAGATACTCTGTTGGATATTCTGCAAAAACAGGGATTGGATACCATTGCTGTGGGCAAAATCTCCGACATTTTCGCAGGCAAAGGTATCAGCCGTAAACTGCTGACCCACTCCAATGACGAAGGAATGGAAATAACCAAACAGCTGCTGCAGGAAGATTTCCACGGACTGTGCTTTGTCAATCTGGTGGACTTCGACTCCAAGTATGGCCATCGCAATGATGTTCTCGGTTATACCGAGGCTCTCAATCGCTTTGATGAACAGCTGGGTGAGCTGTTGCCACTGCTGCGGGAGGATGATGTTCTCATTGTCACTGCTGACCACGGCTGTGACCCATCCACCCCAAGCACAGACCACTCCCGCGAGTATATTCCGCTGTTGGTTTACGGTAAGGGAATCAAGGAAAACACTGCTCTCGGCACAGGAACCTCCTTTGGCAACATTGCCGCCACCGTTGCGGAATTATTGGGCGTTGATGCACCGAAGGGCTTTTGCTCCTATGCTGATATGATTCGAAAGGAGGCATAGCCATGACCGCTGCCGAATTGCTGCAAAAAGCCATTGAGGCTCGCCGTCAATCCTATTCTCCGTACTCACACTATCAAGTTGGAGCCTGCCTGCTCTGTGCAGACGGTGCATTGTATAGCGGCTGCAACATTGAAAATGCCGCCTTCGGACCGACGATTTGTGCTGAGAGAACCGCCATCTTCAAGGCTGTTTCTGAGGGAAAGAGGGATTTTTCCGCTATCGCTATCGTTGGCGGTCCCGAAAACATCGAGGAATCTCAGCTAAAACCCGCTTACCCCTGCGGTGTCTGCCGCCAGGTCATGGCAGAATTCTGTTCCCCGAATTTCCGCATCTACTGCGGCACTCCGGGAGAGTACGAAGAATTTACTTTAGCGGAACTGTTGCCTAAAAGCTTTGGATTATAACATAAAACCCGCACCTGAAATCAGGTGCGGGTTCTTTTTATTTCTGAAATACTTTAACGGATGCTTGGTACCAGCTTTTAACATATGAATCCTTCAAATATTCTGAATTATTTTGTATTAATGCAAAGAATAGGGATGTTAATCCATCCCATTGTTCGATATTACCTTCTTTTTGGATTACCCAATTCAATTGTTCTAATGTCCAACTACTCTTTATTGAGTTATGTAACATAGATGTTGTAATCCAATTGTCCATATTATCCTTTCCACCTAAAGCAATCGGAGTGATATGATCAATCGTAGGCATCAATTCCCAATAAGCAATGTGAGTTTCATTTAGTTTCCAATGTTTTTGATAAGGAAATTCATTGGGACATGACAATGAAAGAATACGTAGAATTGCAGGATGAACCAGCTTATCTCCCGTATATCGATCTATAAAACCATCTCGATAGAAAGTCATCGCTTTTTCTAAAATAGAATAACTCCTATTTACACGCTGATTAGGCCTAAAGGGATATCTACTTGAAATTATATGAGCAGCTGTATCTATTTTTTGACTCAATAAACTCTGAACTGCTTCTTCAATAATTTCGGCTTTGTTCACTTTAGTCTCTACCACTTTGTTTTTCCCTCATATGAACGATTTGCGCGATAACGAAATCCACGCCGAAGCCTTTGATCAGCAGTCCGATAAAGGAAGCGAGCAAAATCTTCGGACCAAGCAGAAAACCGCCGAAGAGCATGATCAGAATATCGGTCAACAGCAGGGCTTTGCCAATATGGATCTTACGGTATTTCTGCACGATCAGTGCAATGATATCCGTACCGCCGGAGCTGGCGTTGCAATAGAACATAATGCCGCTGGCAAGCGCGATGATCGCTGCGCCAATGGCAGAGGAGAGAAACGGATTGGCAATCACAGGACCATCCAATGCCATGATGATCTCCAGACCGGTGATCGCAGTTGTTGTCAAGGCGGAACCTACAAAAGAACGGATCGCCATATCTTTGCCCAGAAGAAAAATCGCCAAGACGATCAGCAAAACATTCAGAATGCTGATGATCGTGCCGGGGGATTGGTTCAAGAAACGAGTAAGAATAACAGAAATACCGCTGGTACCGCCCAAAGTAATGTTACACGGGAAGATAAAAGCACTGGTACCAATACCGTAAAGAATTGACGCGATCAGGATCCACAGATAAATCTGGATCTCCGATTTCAATTTGCTCATGAAATCATCCTTTCCTGCCAAAACATTCTTTTTTCTGATTAAGGAAAATCGCAAAAAAAGACTTGAACACTTTCGTGCTCAAGTCTTTTGGTGGGCGAGGGTGGATTCGGACCACCGAAGTCACTGACAACAGATTTACAGTCTGCCCCCTTTGGCCACTCGGGAACTCGCCCATATTAAATTGTAAAGGATTGGAGCTGGTGGACGGACTCGAACCCCCGACCTGCTGATTACAAATCAGCTGCACTACCAACTGTGCTACACCAGCAGATACATCCTTTATAAAAAATGGTCGAGGCGACAGGACTTGAACCTGCGGCATCTTGGTCCCAAACCAAGCACTCTACCAAACTGAGCTACGCCTCGATTTCGTTTCGTTGTCGTCGTTCGTTCCTGACGACGTTTGTTATTATAGCACCACTTTATGATTCTGTCAACACTTTTTTGAAAGTTTTTTGAAAAAAGTTTTTATCCCCAATTTTCGGCTTGTTTATGCGAAAAATCAGAACTTTTCTTTTGGCGTTCTGCAAAAAAGTTTGAAAACTTTTTCAAATTTATTTCTGAAAATCTCGACCGCAGTCCGTTAAAACCTTGACTTATTTCCTAATAATGTTTACAATGAATCCATTGGATATTTCCTATATATTATAGTAATATTATTTTTATTATCATATGTTTGGTTTTGAGGAGGAACTTTCTATGAATCATACTGACAAAACTATGGATAAAGTAGTTGCTTTGTGCAAAGGCCGCGGCTTTATCTATGCAGGCTCCGAAATTTACGGCGGTCTGTCCAACACCTGGGACTACGGTCCTCTGGGCGTTGAGCTGAAAAACAATGTGAAAAAAGCTTGGTGGAAATCCTTTGTACAGGAAAGCCCACTGAACGTTGGTCTGGATGCTGCGATCCTGATGAACCCACAGGTATGGGTTGCTTCCGGTCATGTAGGCGGCTTCTCCGACCCTCTGATGGACTGCAAAGACTGCAAAACCCGTCATCGTGCTGACAAACTCATCGAAGAATTCACCGGCGAATCCGCTGACGGCTGGTCCAATGAACAGATGATGACCTTCATCAAAGAGAACGGCATCAAATGTCCAGACTGCGGCAGCACCAACTTCACCGATATCCGTAAATTCAACCTGATGTTCAAAACCTATCAGGGCGTTACCGAAGATGCAAAGAACGAAGTATATCTCCGTCCTGAAACCGCTCAGGGTATCTTTGTAAACTTCCAGAACGTACAGCGTACCACCCGTAAAAAACTGCCTTTCGGTATCTGCCAGATCGGTAAATCCTTCCGTAACGAGATCACCCCAGGTAACTTCACTTTCCGTACCCGTGAATTCGAGCAGATGGAAATGGAATTCTTCTGCAAACCTGACACCGACCTGGAATGGTTCGCATACTGGAAAGATTTCTGCCACAAATGGCTGCTGAATCTGGGCATGACCGACGAACATCTCCGTCTGCGTGACCACAGCCCTGAAGAGCTGTCCTTCTACTCCAAAGCAACCACCGACTTTGAATTCCTCTTCCCATTCGGTTGGGGCGAACTGTGGGGCATTGCTGACCGTACTGACTACGACCTGGGTCGTCATCAGGAAGTTTCCGGCAAAGATATGACCTACTTCGATCAGGAAGAAAACAAACGTTATATTCCATACGTTGTTGAACCTTCTCTGGGCGCAGACCGCGTAACTCTGGCCTTCCTCTGCGACGCTTACGATGAAGAAGTGATCGACGCTGAGAAGAACGACGTTCGTACCGTAATGCATCTGCATCCGGCTCTGGCTCCATTCAAATGCGCTATCCTGCCTCTGTCCAAAAAACTGGGCGACAAAGCAGATGAAATCCGCGCTGAACTGTCCAAATACTTCATGGTTGACTACGATGACGCCGGCTCTATCGGTAAACGTTACCGTCGTCAGGACGAAATCGGTACTCCATTCTGCGTAACCGTAGACTTCGAGACCGTTGGCGATCCTGAAAAAGGCATCGAAGCTGACAACTGCGTAACCGTTCGTGACCGCGACACCATGGAACAGGTTCGTCTGCCAATCAGCGAACTGAGAGCTTATATCGAGAGCAAAATGCAGTTCTAATTCCGTATACAGCAACAGCCGCCTCCTGTGAGGCGGCTGTTTTGTTTTATTCGGTCGGTGCTTCCAATCCGTGGAGGAAACCGCCCTCCACTTTCAGAGAGCAAATATCGCCGGCAACGACCTTTTCCTTGCAGATAAACAGATTGGCACGAACATAGTCCGGTTCCTCCGGGTAGTTGGTGACAATATAGGTATAGCGCTTAACTCGCTGACCTTTCTGCTTTTCCAAATCGAAGCCCTGTTCCTTCTGCAGCTCATTATATTTTTGGAATACTTCGCTGAACTCCTCGGGAATCACGATCTCCTCAATGGCTTCGGCTTCCTTTTCTACCTCCCAGCCGTAGGAGCGCAGGTATTCCACTCGGGCATCATTGTCACTGATTTTGTGTCCCTGTAAAATCAAAGCCACCGGTACACTGTTTTTCTCTGACATTCCGGGAAGAATCCCCACAGCCAGCACCACCGCCAATAGAAAAAGACAGCAGAGGATGGTTTTTCCTCTGGAAATTTTCATGGAACATACAAACATAGTGCGTCCCTCCTTTGCTTCACTGTATGAAGAAAATTTTCAAAAAAGACGGGCAGCAGCAAGCTTTTTCCTCATTTATCGTTTATAATGAGAAAGAAAGGATGATGTTTATGCTGAAACGCTTATTTATTACACTGCTTGCTTTACTGACGCTCTGTGCCTGCCAGACACAAGAGCCTGATTTTACTGAAACCGTCATGGTTGTGAATCCGTTTTCGACCCACAAAACTCTTGCTGAAGCAGAAAAAGCTGCTGATATCACACTGACTCTTCCCGAGGATTTGGCTTCCTGCGGAAACATTACTTATCGAGCCGCCAACAACGACACTCTGCAGCTTGTTGAGATCATTTGTGAGCTCAATGAGGGAAACGTTTGCATTCGCAAAGGTATCAGCGAAGAGGACATCAGCGGCGTCTATATCGAATTCGCTGTCTGCACCGAATACTGCGGCGATGATTTCAGTTTTACTATGTATGGCTATGAAAACAAGGATCATCTTGCTGTATGGACACGTGACGACTATCGCTACTCCATCTACGCAGAACAGGGCATGGAATCCGGAACTTTGCAGGATTGGGTCTATGCTGTCAAATAAATTTATGCTATACTGAACACAGTGAAGTTCAAAGAGAAAGGATCTGTTCTTATGTCCAAAGTAAACTGGAAAGGTTCCACTCTGCTGGGTCCTGTACCGCCAACCATGGTCTCCTGCGGAACCGTAGAAGAACCAAATGTACTGACTGTGGCATGGACCGGCATTATCAACTCCCAGCCACCGATGACCTATGTTTCCATCCGTCCAAGCCGTTATTCCTACGACCTCATCAAAAATTCCGACGAATTTGTCATCAATCTGACCCCAAGTAAACTGGTTCGCGTCTGCGATTATGTGGGTGTACGCTCCGGCCGCGACGAAAATAAATTTGAGAAATGCAAACTGACCGCTCTTCCTTGCGAGCATGTTAGCGCACCGCAGATCGCGGAATGTCCGGTCAGTCTGGAATGCCGCGTGAAGGATGTGCTTCCACTGGGCAGTCATGATATGTTCCTTGCGGAAATCGTTGGTGTCAATGTGGAAGAAAATCTGCTGGACGAGGAAGGCAAGCTCCATCTGGAACAGGCAGGTTTGCTGTCCTATATCCACGGCGAATACTTCGCACAGGGCAAAAAAGTGGGCAGCTTCGGTTACTCTGTCCGTAAACGTCCAAATCCGAAGAAGAAAGCACCTGCAAAAAAAGCTCGTAAATAAGCCATTTTTTAAGACGGAACAAAAAAGTTCCGTCTTTTTTAATTTTTTTCAAAAAAAGTGTTGACAGAATCGATAAGCGGTGCTATAATAAACAACGTCGTCAGGAGATGACACAACAGAATATGCGGGTGTGGTGGAATTGGCAGACACGTATGATTCAGGTTCATATGCCGTTACAAGCATGCAGGTTCAAGTCCTGTCACCCGCACCATCAACTCTCGGCCCAATCGGGTCGGGAGTTTTTGTTTTCTCAAAACAGTTTTTTGACATTTGAGATCCCAAAAACGACATTTCAAGCCTCTAAAATGAAATTTCAGAGCTTTCCTCTTTTCTTCGGTCTCATTTTTGTTATAATGGGAGTGAAAGAAGGGGAGTTATTTATGAAAAAGAAATCCATATTTTTTGTTCTTGCATTGACTGCTATCCTGTTCCTGCTTCATTGGATGGACGTCATCAACTGGCCTTGGTATCTATTGTGCAGTCCCGTTTGGGTTTATCTGGGTGGCTTATACGGTAGTATTCATCAGAAAATCCACATGCACGATCTTGATGAACATCGCAAAGCAAACAATGGCTGGTTTTGGAGACCTTAATCATCTAACATAAAAAATCCCATCTCTCTTTACGAGAGATGGGATTTTTCTATGCAAACTCATATCCGTAGGTTTCTGCGATGCTTTTTGGCAGCTCCATGCGGCAGGTTTTTTCCGGGTCAACGATTTGGCAGATACGCAGATTGCCTACAACACTCAGCAGCATACCTGCCTCGTGCTCATTCAATCCCAACTCCTTCATCAGGAAGCCATGCATGGACATGGTCGCACCGACACAGGCTTCATCTACGGTCAACGCAGAGAAGATGCTCATAAAGGTATCGTCGTTTACAAGGAATGGGGTAGGCAGGGCACACTGTTTCAGAGCGGTGACACGAACTGTTACCGCGCCTGCGATCTCAACGCCGCAAACTTCAACCTCACCATCACCCATGAGCGCGTGCAGGTCGCCCATAGCCAGCAGAGCGCCTTCCACATTGACCGGCAGATACAGGGTTGCGCCGGCTCCAATGCGGGTGCAGTCCATATTGCCGCCATGAGCACCCGGAGTACCGGTATCCACCGCTTCACCTGCAGGTGCTGTACCGATAACACCAATCATCGGGCAAATAGGGAAGGACAGCTTCTCATTGAACGTTACCATACCATCTTTAACGGGAAGAATTTTGGTGCTTTCTTCTGTAACGGCAGCTCCGGTCACGCCTTCGCCAGGGCCGTCCACCATCACGCCATGGTCGTCCAGCTCGATGCTGAGGATCTCCACTTTCAGCACATCACCCGGCTCTGCTCCCTCAACAAAGAGAGGACCGGTGGCAGGGTTGATATTATTCCAGTCCAAACCGCCCAGATGCTGCTCTTCGCTGCTCAGCTGACAGCCAAAGCAGTCCAAGGTTTCAAAACGAACCATATCACCGCTCTTTGCGGTAGCAACAGGAGCATTATCTTTGGACATTTTATGGATTTTGGTATCGGTATGAATGGTAAGCATAAAGACCCTCCTTAGACTTGTTTCTTTCATTATAGAAGCGATAGGGCAGCCTTGTCAAATCGTGCAGCTGCTTAACTATCCCTGTAAGCCCCTGGACTGTCTGTCCATGTCTTCAACAACAATATCAAAGATTTCGCCGAGGCTCGCACAATATTCCAGCACCTTCCATGGTTCGTTGGTGTGGAAGTGAACCTTGATCAGCTCGTCATCGCCCACTGCAATTAAACTGTCCCCTTTGAAGTTCTTGATAAAATACTCGTTGATTGCATCTTCATCCAAGCCTTTACCTTCAATCAAAAGCTGTGTATCATAGCGGAATTCTGTCATAGTTTTATCCTCCTGCTGTTTTTATTCCACCGCTTCGCCCAAGACTTTACCAATCGGCTCGCGGATGATCAGCGTTGCATCGCTGTCGTAGCTTGTCGCTGTTTTATTGATAAGAACCAGATGTTTTCCTCGGAAATAGCGAATCAAACCCGCTGCCGGATATACGGCAAGAGAAGTTCCTCCCACGATCATGCAGTCTGCATGGCGAATGTGCCAGACAGCCTCCTCAATGATCGCCTGATCCAAGCCTTCTTCATAGAGAACCACATCCGGCTTGATGATACCGCCGCAGCTACAGTGCGGCACAGAGCCTCTTTGTGCCAACATATCGCTTAAATCGTACTGCTTACCGCAATCCATACAGCTGTTGCGCAGAACCGAGCCGTGCAGCTCCAGAACTTTTTTGCTTCCCGCTTTCTGATGCAGACCGTCAATATTCTGTGTGATGACTGCTGTCAGCTTGCCCTGCTGTTCCAGACGAGCAAGAGCCAAATGAGCAGGATTTGGTTTTGCATCCGGGTAAATCATTTTATCAAAGTAGAAATCGTAAAACTCCTGCGGATAGCGCATAAAGAAGGTATGGCTCAGCATGACTTCCGGAGAGAAACGATATTTTTTCTCCTGATAGATCCCTTCGTCACTGCGGAAATCGGGGATATTGGACTCAGTGCTGACACCTGCCCCACCAAAGAACACGATCCGCCGGCTATTTTTGATGATCTCTCGTAATTCTTTACTCATCTCGATCCCTCCTTATACGGATAGTATAGCACAATTTTGTAAAATTTTCTCCCATCTGCTGACTTATGCGGAAATTGTGTTATACTATATCTCAGAAATATATCCCCAAAAGGAGACATCATTATGTTTTATCTGTTGAATTCCCTGACCGGCCTGCTGGCTGATGTTATCGCCCTGGCTGTTTATCTCATTGGCGCTTATGCAATCTTCAAAGTTGCAAAGATCCGCTTCCTGCCTAACGCATGGCTGGCTTTCATTCCATTCTTCAATCTGTACATGAACGGTATGATCATCGACAGCATGAAGTATAATCATTACAAAATCAACCGCTACATCAGCGATATCCCAATGGCTTACGCTCTGCCTATTCTTTCTCTGGCAACCAACGTCGTTCATGTGATCCCATTGATCGGCGGCCTGGCAGGCTTGGTGATTGGAGTTATTCTCTGGGCTTCTGAGATTTTGATGTACTACTTCCTGTTCCACCTTTACGCAGAACCAAAGCAGTGCATCCCATTCACTCTGCTGTCCCTGATCCCGCTGGTTGGCCCGATCCTCATTCTCTACGTTCTGAAAGACAGAAGATACTAAAATAAAAGCTCCCCATCTCGGGGAGCTTTTCTATTTGCGTCTTATCGTCCAAAATAGCTGTAAGCCAGCACGTTTTTATTTTCGACCATCATTCTGCCCTTTGCGAAAACAGAATCAATGTTCAGTTCAGCATCCAAGAGAACCAAATCGGCGTCGCTGCCTACGGAGAGACAGCCCTTCTGTGGGTAGATCTCCAAGCCTTTTGCGACGTTTTCGGTGATAAGGGGCAGCGCCTGCTCCAAAGCCACGCCTTCCTCTTTGACCAAAGCTCGGATAGCCGCATAGAGATTGCTCATGGAGCCGATACCCATACCGATCATTTCGCCCTTTTCGTTCCACTTCGGCATGGAACCGTTGGAGTCGGAAGAACAGGTGATATGTTCATGATTCTCAATGCTGTCCAGAGCGTGTTTCAGCATACTTGCAGACTTAGAGGAATCGTCGTAGGTAGTGAAGTCAACCCAGCCACCCATTTCTGCAAATTTGACTGCGTCTTCAAATTGATTGCCGCAGTGAGTCGGGCGGAAGTGCTTGATCGGCACATCGGTATTCTCGACGATTGCCATAACTTGAGACAGACCTGCTTTTCCGCGTCCGGTATGCATATGAACGATACCTACCTTGCCGGAGAAAAGGGATGCCTGACGGACATCTGCAGCCAAGCGAGCCAGCTCCTGTGTGGTGATGCAGGAATTTCTGTGGTCGGAAATTGCAATTTTCACACCGATACATTCCTGAATAAAGGTCACGTCTTTCTTCACGGAACCACTCAGAGTCGGAGAAGGGAACTCATAAGCACCGGTCAGGCAGTAGGCGGTAATACCGTCTTCATTGAGAGCCTTTGTTTTTGCCACCAGATTCTCTACACTGCGGGTCATGGAGTCGGTGCCCAGCATACCAAGTACCGTGGTCACGCCGTTTTTCACTGTCTGGGAGAAATCCAGCTCCGGACAACGGCTGCGGAAGCTGCCTTCACCGCCGCCGCCAAGCACATGAACATGCTGGTCGATGAAGCCCGGCACGGCTTTCTTTCCTGCCGCATCGATAATCGTCACATCTCCAAAATCAAAATCGATTGTCGGAGCTATCGCGATGATTTTATCGTTGCAAAAAAGAATATCCTGCTGTCCCAAAGGCTGTGGTGCATAAACATCGGCATTTTTAATGAGAGTAAACATAGACAACTTCCTTTCATCCCTTGATTCTGTGTTCATTATAGCACTTATTCAATAGAAAAACACAAAGTGATAAAATTTTCTCCCAGTCCTTGAAGCCTGCCCCATGCTCTGCTACAATAGAAAGCGGTAAAATCCGCGGTGTCCCGCGAAAATCAAAGGAGGCTTCTATGAGCAATAAAAACAAAGCAAGCATTGGTCAGGAAGGTATTTATGATGCCCGTCAGCTGGGTATTCCAAAAATGATCCTTCTGGGCATGCAGCACACCTTCGCCATGTTTGGCGCAACCGTTCTGGTTCCGATTATGACCGGTCTGAATGTATCCACCACTCTGTTGATGGCAGGTCTGGGCACTCTGCTCTTCCATCTGGTGACCAAGGGCAAAGTTCCTGCTTTCCTGGGTTCCAGCTTCGCCTTTTTGGGCGGTTATGCGGCAGTAGCACCAATGCTGCTGGACACAAACGGAGAGGCAACCATTGCCAACAGTGAAATGCTTCCATACGCCTGCGGCGGCGTTCTGGTAGCCGGTCTGATTTACGTTCTGATGTCCGTACTGATCTCCGTCTGCGGCGTCAAATCCGTAATGAAACTGTTCCCTCCGGTGGTTACTGGTCCGATCATCATCTCCATCGGTCTGATCCTGGCTCCAACTGCCATTAGCAGCGCAAGCACCAACTGGCTACTGGCTCTCATTGCACTGGGCGTCATCATCATCTGTAACATCTGGGGCAAAGGCATGGTAAAAATCGTTCCGATCCTTATCGGTATTCTGGTTTCCTACTTTGCTGCGATCCTGATGGGCGAAGTGGACTTCACCGCTATTACACAGGCGAAAATGATCGCACCTGCTCCGATCACTCTGCCAAAATTCAGCATCGGCGCCTGCGTATCCATCGTTCCGATCGCTCTGGCTACCATGATGGAACATGTCGGCGATATGGCTGCTATCTCTGCAACCACCGGTAAAAACTACATCAGCGATCCGGGCCTGCACCGTACTCTGTTGGGTGACGGTCTGGCAACCAGTATCTCCGCACTCTGCGGTGGCCCTGCTAACACCACTTACGGCGAAAACACCGGTGTTCTTGCTCTGACCAAAGTGTACGATCCAAAAGTCATGGAAATTGCAGCAGTCTTTGCTGTTCTGCTGTCCTTCCTGCCAAAATTCGGCGCTGTTATTGAAACCATTCCTTCCGCTATCATCGGCGGCGTTTCCTTCATGCTTTACGGTATGATCTCTGCCATCGGTGTGCGCAACGTGGTTGAAAACAAAGTAGACTTCACCCAGTCCCGCAATCTGATCATTGCGGCAGTCATCCTTGTCAGCGCTCTGGGCTTCAGCTCTACCGGCGGTATTACCTTCGTTCTTCCGGGTGACCTGAGCGTCAACCTCTCTGGTCTGGCTATCGCAGCCATCGCCGGTATTGTACTGAACGTCATCATCCCAGGCAACGACTACGAGTTTAACAACCGAGAAGAACCGATGGTCATCGAAGAATAAGCAATGCACAAAGTCAGACACCAAACGTGTCTGACTTTTCTTTTTCTTTCTTTTGTGATAAAATGTTAGCAGATACTTTGGTATCTGAGAGTAAGAAAAATAATCGAATTCAAGGGAGGGTATCTATGAAATACGATCTTCAGGGCGGCACTCTGCCTGTTGTTATCTGTCACTTGGATGCCGGTGAACGCATGATCACCGAGCGTGGCTCTATGGCTTGGATGAGCCCCAATATGCAAATGGAAACCAGCACCAACGGCGGTTTGGGTAAAGCCTTCGGCAGAATGTTCTCCGGTGAGAGCATCTTCCAGAATAATTATACTGCCATGGGCGGACCGGGCATGATCGCCTTTGCATCCAGCTTCCCGGGAACCATCATTCCGTTTGAACTGCAGCCGGGACAGGAACTGATCCTGCAGAAGTCCGCTTTCCTCGCATCGGAATCTACGATCAAACTGTCTACTCATTTCCATAAAAAATTCGGCTCCGGCCTGTTCGGCGGCGAAGGCTTCATTCTGCAGAAAGTATCCGGTCACGGTATGGTATTTGCAGAATTCGATGGTCATGTTATCGAATACGAACTGGCTCCGGGTCAGCAGATCGTGCTGGATACCGGTTATCTGGCTGCTATGAGCCCATCCTGCCAGATGGATATCCAGACCGTTCCCGGTGTGAAAAATATGCTCTTCGGCGGCGAGGGTCTCTTTAACACCGTTGTGACAGGTCCGGGTCATATCTGGATCCAGACCATGCCAATGTCCAATGTAGCTGCCGCTATTCAGCCGTACATTCTCACAAGCAGTAAATAAACGCAGTAAAAAAGACCTCCTTACGGAGGTCTTTTCTTTTAGTACGGCAGGAAGCCGATTTTTTTGTAAACTTTATCGAGGGTTCTCTGGGAGAAGTGGAGAGCCTTGTCAGCACCGGCACGATAGCTTGCTTCCAGATATGCTTTGTCCTTCATCAGCTGAGTGTGTTTCTCACGAATCGGACGCAGTTCCTCTGCGACAGCCTCACCGACAGCCTGTTTGAAGTCGCCGTAGCCTTTGCCTGCAAAGTCTGCTTCGATCTGTTCCAAGGTCAGACCAGTCACAGCAGAGTAGATGGACATCAGATTGTTGATGCCGTCCTTGCCGTCGCGGTAAGCAACTTCCATGTCGGAGTCGGTCACTGCGCTCTTGAACTTCTTCACGATAGTACCAGGCTCATCCAGAACAAAGACAGTCGCTTTCGCATTTTCGTCGGATTTGGACATTTTCTTGGTAGGATCAGCCAGAGACATAATGCGGGCTGCGGTCTTTGGAATGTATGGTTCCGGTACAGCGAAGGTATTGCCGTAGAGACCGTTGAAGCGGTTTGCAATGTCGCGGGACAGCTCCAGATGCTGTTTCTGGTCGTTGCCAACAGGCACCAGATTGGTCTGGTACAGCAGGATGTCAGCCGCCATCAGAGATGGGTAGGTGAAGAGACCTGCGTTGATGTTGTCAGCGTGTTTTGCGGATTTATCTTTGAACTGAGTCATACGGGACAGCTCACCGAACTGGGTGTAGCAGTTCAGGACCCAAGCCAGCTCCGCATGGGTTTTTACATGGCTCTGAATGAAAGCAATGCTCTTTTCCGGATCGATGCCGCAAGCCAGCATCAGAGCGTAAGCGGAAAGAGTGTTCTTTTTCAGGTCCTGTGGGTTCTGACGAACAGTGATGGCATGCTGGTTAACGATGCAGTAGATGCAGTTGTAGTCATCCTGCAGTTTGCCCCAGTTCTTTACGGCGCCCAGATAGTTGCCCAGAGTGAAAGAACCGCTGGTCGGCTGAATGCCGGAGAATACGATCTGTTTTTTTGCCGGTTTTTCTTCGGCAACAGCGTTGGTGTTGATGTTTTCGTTCATATTGTTACTCCTTTCATGGGATAGATTCCAAATAAAAAAGCACCTATCCCTGCACGATTTGCAAGGACAGATGCTGTGATCTGCGGTACCACCTTGATTGACGCACGAAGCGCCCACCTCAATGCCTGTAACGGAGGCAAGCCGTCAACGGATACTGACAGAATCTGCGTTCCCCGTCGCCCTGCAGGGTCCATTTGCCGCTGCGCTGCTGTCGGATTTCCAGCTTCCTCCGACTCTCTGCGAACCCGCTTTGCGGTTTGATCTCCCTGTTGAACGGTTTGGATTATGTTGTTATTATATGCGGCTTTCGGCGGCTTGTCAAGAAAACTATTTCTTACTCAGCAGATATTCTCTCATTACCAGCGCAATATCCTGTGCACAGCACTTGCCGCTCGGGTTCAGCTCCGCACACTTGCAGCTGCAGCAGGCGCCTGTCATGCGTTTGATATCTGCCAGCGTTTTCGCTCCCTGTTCCATGGCCTCCAGAATCTGGCCCTTGGTCACATTATCACAATAACAAATCAACTGATCGTTATTCATACTATCACCTCATGCTCAGTATAGCAGGAAAAAAGACTCCGGACAAGCCGGAGTCTTTTCTTTTACAGTTTTTTCAGATTTGGGATCAAAAGTACCAGCAGAGTCCAGAACAGCTGATAAATGATCAGATGCACGAAGCTCAGCATACCCAGATCGCCCACCAGAGAGAACACAGCAATAATACCGTAGCCAATGATGAGGGCTGCCATCTGGATCACCACGCCCTTGGCGATGGAGGATTTGACAGTCATACAGTCGCAAATCGCACGGATCATGGTTTTTGCTCCGCCGATAAAACCGATACGGCCCGGTGCGGAAGGCTGTTCCTCCGTCATGGAGCGATACTGACTGTTGGTCTTCGCCGGCATGATCTGCAGCAGTTCCAGAGGGAAGTCGTAGGCTGCATGGATCTTCTCTGCGGTGATGTTCGGGTCAGAGGTCTCCACGATCAGGTACATGCCATTGTCTGCCAGTTTATCCAACTCATCCATCACAGCGTTGTTTGGATTATAGCTGATAACAAACATAGCGGAGAGCTCGCCGGAGTTGGACAGGTAGATGATATTCTTGGAATCCTTCACATAGCGTTTTTCGTAGTCGGTGCTTGGCACTTCCACGCCGTGATGGATCATCAGTTCACGGTTACCGATGAGAACGCGTTTGCCTTTTACCCAAGCGGACAAGCCCATGCCGTCCTCGTAGGTGATGTTCTCAACCGGATGGAGCATGCTCTTGTCGGAACCGATAATTTTAGTAAAGACACCGCTGAGCATACCCTGGGTGCTGCATACTACGCTTGCTGCGTCGAGAATTACAGAGTCGATCTTGCTCTGATCGAAGGCCTTGATTGCATGGAGCGTCACATTTTCCGGAGGGAAGATGTCGCTGGCTCTGACAACGATACCTTCGGTATCGGCAAATTTGCTGACAGATTCATAACCTGCCACCATGGCACCGTTCGGGGTCAGTTTATTGGACAGGCGAAGCAGTGGCCAGTTTGCAGCAATCGTAGCGGTCAGTGGGGTGCAGGCACAAAGTACCGCTGCGAACGTAGAGATCGCCATACCCACGTTTTCATTGAAGAAGTAGGACAGAACGGAAATCAGAATCGCCGCCAGAATGCTGACAGGAGCCAAAATCGCGCTCATGGCTTCTGCATAGTCCTCGGAATAGGAGTATTCCAGGAATTTGGAGAGCAGCTTGGTTTTAACCGGATAAGCCACCAGATATTCTTCCATTTCCAGATCCTTGGTCCACTCTTTCAGCAAGCCTTTGTTCTCCATCATATTGATGGAATACTTGCTGCGGTCGCTGGCAACCAGTTTGAAGTTATTCTGGATACGCAGAACCGTCATGATCTTGCCCACCAGATCGAAGAGCAGGATCAGCATAGCAACAGGGAAGAAGAGGGAAACTGCAGTAGTGATGGTATATTCGTTATCAGCCACCGTGGTCATGGTCATATTCAGCAGGTCAGGCTTCACAATAAAGCACACGCCCTGCGCCAGCGTTGCGATCACAGCCATGGAAGGCAGGGCATCACAGTTGGCTTTCAGCTTCAGCATGGACAGCAAGCCGCCACCCACAATGTCAGAACAAATCAGAGCACCGATACCGGCCACAACCGTGTTGGCGATCATGAAGCTGCGCAGATGCTGTTCCGGGTGCAGGAAAGTAGGCAAGCTCAGCATTGGGTCGGTAGCAGACAGCGCCAGATAGGTGCTGACACCAAATACAGCCAGCATCAGCAGGAAGCGGATGATAAGGCCGGTTTTGATCAGGCGCATATCGCGGATGACATTTTCTTTATCATCGGAACCGGAGTAATCATCCAGTTCACTGTCATCTTCGTCGTAAAGATCTGCACGATAGTTGCTGCTTGGTTCTTCCTCCACTTTTTTGCGGCGGAAGAAACCTTTTTTCGGTTCCTCTTCCTCCAGCATTTCATCCGGGAAAATGCTCTTTGGCTTCTCGGAAACCGGAGGGATTACTGTGGTTTTCTCTTCATCCTCATCGAAGTTGAAGTTCAGCTTGAATGGGGCCTTCTGCGCCGGTTTTTGTGCTTGAGGCTCCGACACCGGACTCTTAAAGGAAACTTCACGAGTCGCTTCCATTGGATCAACGTCCGGAGTGAAGGCAGGGGTTTTGAATTTGAAGCTGTCCGCTTCGTTATCATCCTTAAGATTGGTGAAATACTTGTTGTAGTCAACTTCTTTTTTCTTTTCCTCTTCCGGGATCGTCACCTTGAAGGTCTCCTGCTTTTTGACAGGAAGCTCTTCTTTCGGTACAGAAACTGTTTTCTTAAAGGAAAAGGCGTCGATATTCGGCTTCTCTTCTTTCTCTTTTACCGGACTGCCGACATTAAACTGGAAGCCGGTCAGAGGATTTTCTTTTGGCTCTTCCTGCACAGGTTCTGCTGCTTTTGGAGCTTCTGCCTTCTTTGTCATCGGGAATCCTGCCGGTGCAGAGATCCCTGCAGAGCCCTGCTTTTTCTTGGATTTGATCTCCAGCAGGATATCATCTACATTGTATTGTTTATTCATCTTGATACCTCTCTCAGGTCAAAATACGGGATTCTATTTGGCACGAATGTCGTTTCTCTGGCGAACGGCTTCATAAATGATGATGCCTGCCGCAACGGAGGCATTCAGAGAGTTGACATGACCTTTCATCGGCAGGGAAACCACGAAGTCACAGTGCTCTTTGGTCAGATGGCTGACACCAAAGCCCTCAGAACCTACCACAACACCGATTTTTCCTTTCATATCAGCCTGACACCAGGTCTCTCCGTCCATATCGGCACAGAAGATCCAGAAGCCCTGTTCTTTCAGCTCATCGATGCAGCTGACGATGTTTGCAACGCGGACAACCGGCATATATTCCACCGCGCCTGCGGAGGTTTTTGCAACCGTAGCAGTCAGTCCGACACCGCGGCGTTTCGGAATGATGACACCGTGAGCGCCTGCTGCTTCTGCAGTACGGATAATGGCGCCCAGATTGTGCGGGTCTTCAATGTTATCGCAGATCACGATGAACGGAGGCTCATCGCCGGCTTTTGCCATAATATCTTCCATCGTGGAAAAATCATGGCAAGCTACAATAGCTGCCACACCCTGGTGGTTCAAATCGCCACAGAGAGATTCAAACTTCTGCGGAGTACCGTCTTTGACAGGGATGCCTTCGTCTTTCGCCATAGCAACGATTTTACCCAGAGAACCCTGAGTATTGCCTTTCAGTATGTAAATGCTGTCGATAGGTCGGCCGCTTTTCAGGGCTTCCATAACAGCATTTCTGCCTGCGATCACATCGCTGCGCTGTTCCTGAACATCCTCGCGTTCCTCACGCTCTTCTCTCGGTTTGCTGAAACCTTTGCTCTTGCGGTCACGGTCTTCCGCACGGCTCCAGTCCTTCTTGCGGGGTGCCTTATCAAAGTCCTTGCGAGGGGTTTTCTCTTTACTGTTCTTATACTCTCTCACAGTCTCTTTCCTCCATTGGTGGTTTTATTGATGAAAGAATGCCACACCTGCTTGGAGATATGGCATTCCGGAAACTCAAAAATCTGTTCCGTGAAAGGAAACACTTTCGTATCTTTGATTATACCACAAAATCATAGATAATAGTTGACCTTTCGCTAATTTTTGCAAAAAATTCATGACTGTTTAGAGCAGAGTCAGCAGCAGCCAGCCAAGGGCTCCTCCCGAGAGCGCAGGCAGCCAAAATTTCCAGCTGAAAAGTCCCTCTTTCCAGCTGCTGCGCCCGGACCAGCGCACCTTCTTAATGGTCGCCAGATACCGGCGGGCTTCTTCCTCCACGGCCTTGTTATCCTGTGAGCTTTTATCGTTCATGTACAGAACCGCCTTGTCAAAATAAGGGTTGCCTGTTTCGTTGATTTCGATGACTCGTTTATTGATTCCCCGTACCATAAAAATTCCACTTCCTTTGGTTGATGTTTGAAATTCATAAAAAAATACTGTCGAATTCTTAACTTTTAGTCATTCTGTTGAAAAGCCTGTGGAAAGCGTTGAAACTGCCTGAAATCAGTCTATAATCCAATCAGTATAATTTTTTAACAGCGAAATTCTCACCATCCTTCTGTAATAAGTTGAAAACTACGTTGAAAATGTTGAATTCCTTTGAAATTCTCTTGTTATTCCGCGAAAAAGCCGCTGTTTATAACTTTTGTCCGTCCTTCAAAGACCTTCATGCGATTGTACAAACTGTAATAAGTTGTCGAATCGTCCGCTCTATGCTATACTTTTTTCGAGAAAGGGAGGATGATCTTTCTGCTACTACCTTGCCCTTTTTCTCCATTTTTATGCACATGAACCGAAAGCGAGGACTTATGAACTCCTATCAGATAAAATCACAGGAAAACGGTTTGCTGGTCAGTGGGCTGCGGGATTTCTCATTGCCGCAGATTCTCGACTGCGGACAGTGCTTCCGCTGGACACCTGTTGATGGCGACGAAACACATTGGCAGGGCTTTGCCATGGGACGAAAGCTGTCCATTGAACAGCAAGGAGAAAACTGCTTTTTCTTCTCCCCTTGTTCCGTCGAAGAATTTGAACAGATATGGACTCCGTATTTTGATTTGGACTGCGATTACGCGGCCATCAAGCGCGCCCTCCGTTGTGACCCCATTATGCGGGAGGCTACCGGCTATGCGCCGGGTATCCGTGTTTTGAAACAGGATGGCTGGGAAACTCTCTGTACCTTTATCATCAGCCAAAACAATAACATCAAACGTATCCGCGGCATCGTGGAGCGCTTCTGCCAACTGTTCGGCGTGGAGCGAAACGGCGGCTTTGATTTTCCAACCGCGCAGCGTTTGGCCTCAGCAACGCTGGAGGACTTAGCTCCGCTGCGTGCCGGTTTCCGCGCAAAGTATTTATTGGATGCCGCACAGAAGGTCGCCTCTGCCGAAGTGGACCTGAGCCTCATCCCGCAGCTGCCATACGAGGAAGCCTCTGCTCTTTTACAAAAAATCCACGGTGTCGGGCCTAAGGTAGCGGATTGCACCCTGCTCTTTGGCTTCTATCGTTTGGATGCTTTTCCATTGGATGTGTGGATGAAGCGAGCAATGAAAACCCTCTATCCTCAGGGCTTACCTTCCGAAATTTTACCTTATCGGGGCATCGCTCAGCAGTACTTATTCCATTATTCCAGAATGCACCCGGAATTATTTGAATGAAGTCCCATCCTTGCCGTAAATTTAACAGAAATTATCCTGTTATTTGTCCTTATTTTTATTGCATTTTCCCAAATAAAGGCTTATAATAAAAAGGAAGGGAAGATGATTTCCTAATCAAAGGAGGACGATTGAAATGTTAGTTTCTGCAAAAGAAATGCTCGACAAAGCAAAAGCCGGTAAATATGCCATCGGTCATATCAATATCAACAACCTAGAATGGGCAAAAGCTGTTCTGCTGACCGCACAGGAATGCAATTCCCCGGTTATCCTCGGTGTATCCGAAGGTGCCGGCAAATACATGGGCGGTTACAAAACTGTTGTTGGTATGGTAAACGGTCTGCTCGACGAGCTGAAAATCACTGTACCTGTTGCTCTCCATCTGGACCACGGTTCCTATGAAGGCGCAATCGAATGCCTGGAAAAAGGCTTCTCCTCCGTTATGTTTGACGGTTCCAAATACCCAATCGAAGAAAACATCGAGAAAACCAAAGACATCATCCGTCGTGCAAAAGAACTGGGCTGCTCCGTTGAAGCAGAAGTTGGCGCAATCGGCGGCGAAGAAGACGGCGTGACCGGTAACGGCGAAGTTGCTGACCCACAGGAATGCAAAATGATCGCTGATCTGGGCGTTGATATGCTGGCTGCCGGTATCGGCAACATTCACGGCGTATATCCTCCAAACTGGAAAGGTCTGAATCTGGACGTTCTGGCTGACATTCAGAAACTGACCGGCACCATGCCTCTGGTTCTCCATGGCGGCACCGGTATTCCGGACGAAATGGTAAAAGAAGCAATCTCTCTGGGCGTTTCCAAAATCAACGTAAACACCGAATGCCAGATCGTATTTGCTGAAGCTACCCGCAAATACATCGAAGAAGGCAAAGACCACGAGAAAAAAGGCTATGACCCACGCAAACTGCTGAAACCGGGCTTCGAAGCAATCAAAGAAAAAGTAAAAGAAAAAATGATCCTCTTCGGATCCGTTGACAAAGCTTAATTTGTACTTAAGAAGGGACTCCGGGTGCGGAGCCCCTTCTGTTTTTGTCTGTTATTTTATTGGAAAACGGGAATTTTCCTTGTTTTCTGCGGCGTTTTTTTATATAATATCCATAGTATCCTTTTTGAAATCACAAATGTGTTTTGGTAAAAGGTTGAAAGGAGTTTTTATTCATGAACTATTCCCATGAAGTTGAAAGAATGTGTCCTGTCACCAAAGGACCACATCATGGACCGGCTCCAATTCCGGAAGAAGGCCGCTGGGTAAAACCATATCAGATCACCGATATCTCCGGTCTGTCCCACGGTATTGGCTGGTGCGCTCCGCAGCAGGGCTGCTGCAAACTGACTCTGAACGTTAAAAACGGTATCATCGAAGAAGCTCTGGTTGAGACTCTGGGCTGCTCCGGTATGACTCACTCCGCTGCAATGGCCGGCGAGATCCTCCCAGGCAAAACCCTGCTGGAAGCTCTGAACACCGACCTGGTTTGCGATGCGATCAACGTAGCAATGCGTGAGATCTTCAAACAGCTGGTTTACGGCCGCACCCAGACCGCATTCTCCGAAGACGGTCTTCCAATCGGTGCAGGTCTGGAAGACTTGGGCAAAGGCCTGCGTTCTCAGGTTGGTACCATTTTCTCCACCAGCGCAAAAGGCGTTCGTTATCTGGAACTGGCAGAAGGTTACATCACCTCTGTTGCTCTGGATGCTAACAACGAAGCAATCGGCTACAAATTCGTAAGACTGGGTAAAATGCTGGAAGACATCCGTCACGGTATGGAACCAAATGCTGCTTACGAGAAAAACATCGGTACTTACGGCCGTTATGACAACGCCGCTAAATACATCGATCCACGCGAAGAATAGGAGGGAGTCAACATGGCAGTTTTTGAAGGTCAGAGCCGCAGAATGCCTAAAATCGAGGCATGTCTGAAAGAATACGGCATGAATTCCCTGGAGGAAGCAAGAGATCTTTGCCTCTCCAAAGGAATCGATGTAGAAAATATCGTAAAAGGCATTCAGCCTATCGCATTTGAAAACGCAGTTTGGGCTTACACCCTGGGCTGTGCTGTTGCACTGAAAAAGGGCTGCTCCGTAGCAGCTGACGCTGCGGAAGCAATCGGTATCGGTCTGCAGGCATTCTGCGTTCCTGGTTCCGTTGCAGAACAGAGAGCAGTAGGTCAGGGCCATGGTAACCTGGGCGCAATGCTTCTGAGAGAAGAAACCAACTGCTTCTGCTTCCTGGCTGGTCACGAATCCTTCGCAGCAGCTGAAGGTGCAATTGGTATCGCAAGAACCGCAAACAAAGCTCGTCAGAATCCTCTCCGTGTTATCCTGAACGGTCTGGGCAAAGACGCTGCATACATCATCTCCAGAATCAACGGCTTCACTTACGTTGAAACTGACTACGACTTCTTCACCGGCGAACTGAAAGTGGTTCGCGAAGTTCCATTCTCCGACGGTGACAGAGCAAAAGTAAAATGCTACGGCTGTAACGACGTTTCCGAAGGTGTTGCAGTTATGCGCGCTGAGAAGGTTGATGTTTCCATCACCGGTAACTCCACCAACCCAACCCGCTTCCAGCATCCTGTTGCAGGTACCTACAAAAAATGGTGCTATGAAAACGGCGTAAAATACTTCTCCGTTGCTTCCGGCGGCGGTACCGGCCGTACCCTGCATCCTGACAACATGGCAGCTGGTCCTGCTTCCTACGGTATGACCGATACCATGGGTCGTATGCATGGCGATGCTCAGTTCGCAGGTTCTTCCTCCGTTCCAGCTCATGTAGAAATGATGGGCCTCATCGGCGCCGGCAACAACCCAATGGTTGGTATGACCGTAGCTTGCGCAGTTTCTGTTGCTGAAGCAAACAAATAAGCCGATTTTCATGCGGTTTTAGAACTGTTAAACAGAATTTAACATTAGACACGTCATTTCAAGAAATTGAGCCATGACGTGTCTAATTTTTTGTCATATAAAATCTGCTAAGGACGTTTTTTGATGGGTCTAATCAGGGAGGGACGCAAAAAGTGTCCAAGAAATACGGTCACGCTTCCTCTTTCGTTCTGTACAAAAATATGCTATACTGACTTCAGTAACTGTACTGGGAGGAATCACCATGTTCAAACATGTCATTGTAAGAAAACCTGCCCGCTCTATGATCGACGGTATCACTTCCGCTCCGGAGCTGGGCAAACCGGACTATGAGCTGGCTGTGAAACAGCACGATGCCTATATCGAAGCTCTCCGCTCCTGCGGTGTGGAAGTGACCGAGCTTCCTGCGCTGGAAGAATATCCTGATGCCTGCTTCGTGGAAGATGTGGCTGTTGTGACCCGCAAATGCGCTATCATCACCAACCCAGGCGCCGCATCCCGCAACGGAGAAAAAGAACACATCATGGAAACCATCAAAAAATTCTACAAGGAAGATCAGATCGAATACATCAAGGCTCCGGGTACTCTCGAAGGCGGCGATGTGATGATGGTTGGTGACCACTTCTATGTTGGACGCTCCGCGCGTACCAACGAGGAGGGTATTCATCAGTTTATCGAAATTTTGGAGAAATACGGTCTCAGCGGCTCCGAAGTGACTTTGGAAAAAGTTCTGCACCTGAAAACTGGCGTCAACTATCTGGAAAACGACACCTTCCTCGTTTCCGGCGAGTTCATCGAGAAAGAAGAATTCAAAAACTCCAAGCTGATTCTGATTCCTGATGACGAGGCTTACGCTGCCAACTGCATCTGGGTCAATGGCAAGGTCATTGTCCCTTCCAGCTTCCCGAAAGTCGCGCAACTGATTCGCGAGGCGGGTTATGAGGTCATCACCACCGACACCTCCGAATATCGCAAACTGGACGGCGGCCTCAGCTGTCTGTCTTTGAGATTTTAATGTATAAAAAAGCCACCTCTCGGGTAGCTTCCAATAAAACAGTATCTAACGAATACTGACATAGGGTAGCTGCCGTACAGGGTGCGACAAGAAAAATTGGCGATACTTGGTTTTTACCAACCAGGTATCGCCTTTTTCTGCTTTTAAGAGCTTTTTTGAACTGTGATTGGAGGTACATATGATGCAAGAGCTGAACTATATTTGTTTTGGAGACTATTACATTCCCGATATTCGTTTACCGGAAGAAAGCAGATCTATTGGTCGATGGGGACGGATGCATAGGGACTATATCAAGGAACATCGCCCTATCCTTTTTAATGATTTGTGCCTTAACGGAAACCTGTGGACATATCTGGCTGATTTGAATGAGCAGGCACA
Organism: Oscillospiraceae bacterium; assembly: GCA_017439985.1. GTDB lineage: Bacteria > Bacillota > Clostridia > Oscillospirales > Ruminococcaceae > Negativibacillus. The sequence goes on along the minus strand of JAFSIC010000060.1, from coordinate 324 downwards.
GAATCGTCTTGAATTTATTATTGAGCAAATGAAAGTGTCCGAGGGCGTAACGGAGAATATGAAACAGAACGATCAGATGGGATGGGTAGGAGCTATGAATAGCATCCGCAATCGAGCAGAGGAAATTGTTCTGCGAGAAATGATCTACGAGGAGGGTTCGGTATGAAATTGCTTGAAGAATTTTGGTATGGAAATATCGAGCCAACCGAGTATGATACGTCCTCTTGCAAGGAATACAAGAAACTGTTGGAGCTGATCTGCAGAAACGAAGAAAAACTTCTGGCAAGCATGACGGATGAACAGAAAGAATTGTTCTCCCGATAT
>JAFSIC010000059.1 GCA_017439985.1 Oscillospiraceae bacterium | reverse complement strand
AGTTGGAGCAGTACATTATGTATCTGCGAAAATCCAGAATGGATACCGATTTTGAAGAAGTGTCGATGGAGGAAACTCTCAGCAGACACAAGAAGATATTGAATGATTTCTGCAAGGCCAGAAAGCTGAATGTGGTTGAGGTACTGGAGGAGGTTGCCTCCGGTGAATCGTTGTCTGCCAGACCGAAAATGCAGCGGTTATTGGAACTTGTACGCACCGGACTTTATGCCGGTGTCGTGTGCATCGATCTGGAGCGTCTTTCCAGAGGTTCTTCCATGGAAACAGGCTACATCATGCAGATCCTCCAGACAAATAACTGTAAGATCATCACCCCCGGCAAGACCTACGACTTGCAGAACGATTCCGATGAACAGTTCACGGACATGAAATTCATGTTCAGCCGATACGAGCTGAAAAGCATTAACACCCGTCTGGTCAGAGGGCGAAATCACTCCGCTTCCGAGGGGAAGTTCATGGGTTCAGTTGCTCCCTATGGCTACCGCATCTATAAGCTCCAGGGCATGAAAGGGAACAGTCTGCGTATTGAGCCAGAAGAAGCAAAAATCGTCCGTATGATTTATGATATGTATGGCGAACAAGGCATCGGCTACAATACCATCGCCTATCAGCTGAATCAACTGAATATCCCTGCTCTAAATGGCAAATGGGGACAGACCTCCGTGGTGAACATTCTGAACAACGAAGTTTATTTGGGAAAAATCAGATGGCGCAGAGAGCCGGTCAAGCGGGTGATTGAAGATGGTATGCTGACAAAGAAGCGGTATACCAATGATAATTACGATCTCTACGATGGTATGCATGAGCCGATCGTTACGCAGGAAATGTGGGACAACGTAAAGGCCAAGCAGAAAAGCAGGGGTCATCACTCAACCCATGTAGCCAAGGAACTGAAGAATCCTTTTGCTACCATTCTTGTATGCGAAAACTGTGGTGCAGTTATGAAACGAAATGTTCCTGCCAAAAATCAGAAAACTTCTGCATGGTATCGCTGTCCCACCAGAGGGTGCGGATGCAAACAGATGAAGTGCGTTGATGTAGAAAACGCTATTTTGGAAGGAATGCGGGATTGGCTGGCTGCGTATAAGATTCAGATTGAAAGCGGAAAGCCCGTGAACACCGATCAAACCGACACAGCTCTTGACGCTGTTATCGGTCAGCTGGCTCAGTTGCAGGCACAGCAGAACAACCTTTGTGATTATCTGGAAAAAGGTGTCTATACCGTGGAAATGTTTACACGGCGTAATGCCGCCATTCAAAAAGATATTCAGAAGTTGGAAGAAACCAAGGCTGAGCTTTTACAGAAACAAACTGAGCAGGAAGCCATCAACCGTACAGCGTTGGAAATCATCCCGACCACGCAGAGTATTTTGGACAACTACGACATTCTGAACCCGGCGCAGAAGAATGCGCTATGGAAACTTGTTTTGAAAAAAGCCACCATGTATCGAGGTGAAACAAAGGGTGAGCTGAGAGTGAAGCTCTATCCCAATTTACCTCGATAACTACAGCGGCAATGGGTTGGAAGGACTATATTTTTTCGTCCAATCCGTTTCTCATATCGACTAAAGCCCTCTTCTGTGCTATAATATTTACATTATGCACAGAAGGGGGCGCTTTTTTCATGGGCGAACAGAAGAGAAAAAAGAATATTAGTGTTGGTCTGTTGGCCCATGTGGACGCCGGCAAGACCACCCTGTCCGAAGGGCTGCTGTACGCCGCAGGAGCCTTGCGAAGCCTTGGCCGGGTGGATCATCAGAATGCCTTTTTGGATACCCACGGCCTT
>JAFSIC010000058.1 GCA_017439985.1 Oscillospiraceae bacterium | reverse complement strand
TGCTTGTAAGGCAGATGCTCTCCCAGCTGAGCTAAACTCCCACAAATGGAGCGGGTTACGAGGCTCGAACTCGCTACCTCCACCTTGGCAAGGTGGCGCTCTACCAGATGAGCTAAACCCGCATATAAATGGCGACCCGGAAGGGGTTCGAACCCTCGACCTCCAACGTGACAGGCTGGCGTTCTAACCAACTGAACTACCGGGCCGGATATTGGTGGGAGTTACAGGGCTCGAACCTGTGACCCTCTGCTTGTAAGGCAGATGCTCTCCCAGCTGAGCTAAACTCCCATATCCAATATGTCGCCGTTTGCCTTGAGACCCCGTATTCGTCCGTCTCCCGGCGACGTTGATTATTATATCTCAGATTTCCGTTTTTGTCAACACTTTTTGCCAAAGTTTTTTCAGAAAATTAGAATGCTGATTTTCCGCTTAACTAAGCCAAAAATCAGCATTTATACTTTCAGATCTTAATTTTTACGAAAAAATATTTTTAAAAAATCTTCACCGGTTTTCCACTTGCCAAAGAGGAAAACTTTTCAAGTCAATAGCGATTTCCGGCTGTATCGTAGTAGGTAAAAGTCGCCCGCACAGAATTGCTTTCCGGCATTGCAAGAATCATCAACGGCTCTGCAGGGATCTTCTCCGCCTTCCACAGAATGTCGTTGGCGTAGACCTCATATTCCAGATAAGCCAGATCATCGCGGTCGAACAGCAGAATATCATAGCTGCCATGATCCATGTCGTACAAGCTCAAATGGCTGGGCTGCCCACCGTCATTGAGACGATAACCGGAAAAATAATAGACATCCTCTTTTGTTTGGGTAAAGGTTGCCACGCCTTTCTGTCCGTTTTCCTCGTAGAGCCAGAGAATAAAACCGCCGTCTGCGATGGAACGTTCCTCCAAAAACTGCACGGTCTCTTTATTCAGACTTCGCATCGCCAGACGCCGCCGGCTTTCCGGTGTTGCGCCGTTGTATAACAGGTTATGAACAGCACCGGCAATTCCGAGAATCAGCAGAAAGGCTGCGATCAGCATCGCAGGCCTGATTTCTTTCATGTACTGCTTCATAAAATCCCCTCCTCACTCTTTCAGTATAGCAGAAAGGGAAATTTTTGCAAGAAAAAAGCACTTGCTTTCGCAAGTGCTTTCATGGAGCGGGTTACGAGGCTCGAACTCGCTACCTCCACCTGGGCAAGGTGGCGCTCTACCAGATGAGCTAAACCCGCATATTTTGGCGACCCGCAAGGGGTTCGAACCCTCGACCTCCAACGTGACAGGCTGGCGTTCTAACCAACTGAACTACCGGGCCAAATATGGTGGGAGTTACAGGGCTCGAACCTGTGACCCTCTGCTTGTAAGGCAGATGCTCTCCCAGCTGAGCTAAACTCCCACATGGGCCATCAGGTTTCCCTGACGACGATAGCTATTATAACGCAGGTCTTTTGATTTGTCAACACTTTTTTTCAAAAAAGATAAAAATATTTTTTGATGGCTTTCAGTGTGTCCTCACCGATGCCCTCTACCTCCAAAAGCTGCTCCATGGACTTCAGCTCGTGGCTGTTGAGATATTGCAGAATTGCAGCCGCACGTCGTCTGCCCACTCCTTCTACCAGCATCAAGTCTCCTTCTGAGGCTTCCAAAATGGATTTTGGCAAGCGGAACAATTCCTGTTGTTCTCTTTCCGACAAAAGAGTCTGGGGCGGTCTTTGTTTTGGCTCCGATAAGACCGCAGCAAACAAGGCTGCTGTTAAGCAAAACAGAAGCGACAAGCTGCAAAGCAACGTCTTGTGTTTCACGCCCCATCCTCCTTATCTTTTAGAATTTACGTCCGCCGCCGCTGTGCATTCTTCCGCTGGACGAGCGGTGCATGGTCGTGTGGCTGTGACTGCGCCCGCTGCCGCCGCTGCGAGTTCCCGTATCCTGCTGGATGCGCGTCTTGCGGACGCTGCTGTTAATGAAAATATCGTGGTTTTTATTCAGATGCACCTTGCCGCCTACCACATAGTGGAATGTGCTTTGTGTTTTGTTTGGCAGGCGATTATGCAGAGCTGCCATGATCGCCACCACAATGCCTCCAAAGACCGCACTGCCCAGAGCAGCCGTTCCAATCAACGCCGCCCAGTCCTTTCCCTGCTTGTGAGGAGCATCGTAAATCGGCGGCGTCTGCGTGCTGACAGAGCTGCTCTCACCCTGCGGAGGAGCCTGCAAAATCACGCTGCACTGCTGCACAAACAAGCTGACAGCGCCGTCATAATCACCGTCTGCCAGCGGTTCGACCAAGTCATAAGTCATATCGTCAACGACACCATCCGTGAAGTAGCTCATCGCCTCGCCACAAGCGGAGATGTACACTTCCCTGTCGTCCATATTGATGAGCATCAGTACTCCATTGTCAGCAAAGCCGTTGTAATCGTAGAAATCATCGGCATAATCCGCAGAGGAATAGCCCTCATTATCATCTATGATGACTGCCGCCACATCAAAACCGCTGCTTGCGGACAACTGCTGCAATTCCTCCCGCAAACGCAGTTCATCGTTGGTGGAAATCAAATGGGCATAGTCGTAGAATTTTTCTGCAGGGTCGGCCTGCGGGATCGCAAAAACTTGGAGCGTCAAGGCTAACATCACAAGTACAGCGCTGCAAACAGAACTGAGTTTCTTCATAAGAGCAGCCCTCCGATCATGCAGATGGCAAAGGCAGCGCCTGCACAAATTCCAAACCATTTTGCCATTTGTCCGCCGCTCATGGGCAGATTTCCCACCATTTTTCCTGTCTGGCCGTTCATAGCCAGCAGATAGTTTTTTCCCTTATAGCTGGTCGTTAACAGCCACACAGGCAGCATGGCGTAGCGGGTACTTTTTTCAAGAACTTGCGTACTAAAATTGCTTACCTGTCGGCTGACATAGCCTTCCATGGTTTGCTCTGTCAGGCTGCGTGCCGCCTGATTGATGCGCGTTTGAACACGAGGCCAGCTTGCTTCCTTATCCACATCGTAGCGCTCCGCAAAATATCCGGCCAGATAGCTGAACTGAAAATCTGTCATGGTGCTGTAATCGAAAGGTTCCAATGCGTCCATCATATCGTCGCTCATGCGCTGCAGACCGTCTGCAGGCACCGCTTCTACCTGCAGGATACCCTCTCGCTCCAGACGGTAATGGTCCGTTTTGGTGTAGCGATAGCGGCTGTCACTCCAGGTGTGAACTCGCTGTGCCATGGCATCCATACGGACGTTCATATCACAGTCGAAGAGCCAGAAAGGCACATAAATGCCCGTTACGCTTTCAATATGCTGCTGATTGGAAAAGTCCTTCGGCAGCAGAGGCTTCTTCTTACAAAGGGTCTCCAAAGCCGCCACAGCCTGTTCTTTCGTGTATCGGAATGGAATCAGCTTCTCCGGTGCGAAATCACCTGCAAGCTCCTGTGGAAGCACCGCAGGGTTGCCGCAAAAAGCACAGAAGGTTGCCGCCGTGCCTTCCTCCGTGATCATCTCTGCACCGCAGCTCGGGCAGACATAGCACGTCGCTTTCGCTGCCTCCTCTTCTGTAGCAGCCTGCTGAGATTCCTCTGCTTTATTCTCCAGATGCTGCAGATCCTCCAGCGTGAAGGAACTGCGGCAGAATTCACAGTCCCAACGCTGCGTATCGCTGTGGAAGGTCAGCGGGGCACCGCAGTTTGGGCATTGATAGGTTAAAACTTCCATCTTCTCACCTCACTTTTGAGGGTATTCGTTAGAGTTTCTGTCCGCAATTTGGGCAGAAATTGCCGTCGCATTTTGCACCGCAGTTGGAACAGAATTTCTGTTGAGGTTTCGGCTGACCGCACTTGCTGCAGAAGTTACCGTTGTTTACCGCGCCACAGGAACAAGTCCAGCCTTCTGCCGCAGGAGCTTTGGCTTTTCCGCAGTGAGAGCAGAAATTACCGTCGTTTTTGTGACCGCAGCTGCAGGTCCAGAGATTAGCAGACTGCGCCATCTGTACCTGATTGGATGCGGAAGCTGCCGCAACCACGGAGCCGGCACCGTTGAGCCCTGCGTTCATACCCATGAAACCTGCCATGGCGCCATTGGCATTGCTGCCGGCAGCCTCCAAACCGTGAGCAATGGCACCCTGCATATAGCCTTCGCGGATGGCCGCGTCGGAGAGCATTGCACCCTGATTGCGCATTTCAATGAGTTTCTTCGAGTTGTCATCATAGGAAAAGCTCTTGATTCCCACCGATTCGATCTGCATACCGCGGCGTTTATTCCAGTCTTCATCCAGAACATCAGCCATGTATTTTGCCAGTTCCATGGTCTTGGAGGTCACATGAGAGATACGAATACCATCCATGCTCATTCGGTTGATCGATGCTTGGAATGCTGTCAGGAATTCTGCCAGGTACAGTTCCTGGATCTCGCCGATTTCTACTTTCTTCGCGTTTCTTGGCAGCGCTTCCGCGAAGAATTTCAGCGGATCGCACACACGGATGGAGAAGTAGCCGAAGGCACGCAGGAACAGCTCCGCATTATAGAAATTATCAAAATAGTTCACCGGATTGCTGGTTCCGAAAGCGATATCCTTGATCTCCTGGGTGTTGATAAAGTACACACACTGACGGTATGGAGTCTCTCCATTGAATTTGAAGCGCTCAAAGGTATCCTGCAGCACCTGATCAAACTCACCGTTAAAGAGAGACGGAGTGGCATTGTTGTCCACTTTGAAGTAGCCCGGTTCCGCACTATAGTCCACGATTTTGCCGCCGTCCACCAGAATCATGAACTGATTCTGCTCCACATGGATGATAGAGCCATTGGAGATCAGATCCGCATATCCTTTGTTTCTGCCCTTGCGGTCAAAAATCTGCCCCATACACATAACGGTATTGCTTCCCATGTTTTCTGCACGGATGACTTCCAGCCACTGATCAGAAAGCGCTCCGCTGATGGTATTTTTTATTGCACGAATGATTCCCATATGAATCCTCCTTTGTATTCTGTTTCTTCCAGTATAGCATATTTTTCAAAAAAGGGTTGAATAAACTTTGAACAGATAGAAAAAGAGACCCCGAAGGGTCTCTTCTATTCTTTCATCAGGCTTTCCTGCCATTGTCTCACCTGTCGGATCTGAGCAGGATACGGATCGTGGATCAGGCTGTCTACTGAATAAGCCAGCAGGATCTGATCCATCTCTTCCATATCCAATTCATCCAGAACGGTATCATTCCAATGCTCAAAATCAATGAAACGGATCTCATAATAATGAGCGGACAGCAGCGGAAGGATGGGCAGGATACTCTCATCGCCAAAGACCAACAGCTTACGCTGACGCTTCAGTCCCGAGCGAATGGTAATATCACCGGAATCACCGCCAAGAATAACGCTCAAATCGCCGGACAGCTCTATCAAATGCTTCGGGTAGAGCTCGTTGTATGTGTAGCTGTAGTCGTTGTGGTGAGTCACCGCTACGGAGCTTTGATTGGTCGGATGATACAGCGTGATAATATCCGGGCTGATATCCTTATAGGAGGACGCAGCAAAGGTCGAGCCATAATAGTTGTGACTGATGTGCTGCTGATCAAACTCGTCCTGCTCCAGAGGGCTCATACCCATACGCTGAATCAGAGCCGAGTAGACATAATAGGCACCCAGTCCGGTCAGATTGGGATCTGTGCGA
>JAFSIC010000004.1 GCA_017439985.1 Oscillospiraceae bacterium | reverse complement strand
TGCGCCGTCGCTTTTGGTTTATTGGGAAATTTCATTCTTTATATCATTTCCCGCTTCATCGAGGTCAGGGCCTTTTTCCCTATCAGCTACCAAGATGAGTATGGGCAAACATGGTACTCAGAAGAAAGTCACATGGTTCGCAGTTACTGGCACTTCATCGACGCCTATGAGCTGGAGCTGCTGGCCGCTCTGTTCTGGGGACTGCTGATTGCCGGATCGCTGCTCCTCTACTGTGAATATAAGGACTCAAAAGAGCAAAACAAATTATAAAGAAAACGCATCCGTATACTGAAGCATACGGATGCGTTTTTTATTTTTCGTCTTCTCCATCGATAATCTCCAGCAAATGAGCTGCTGCCGGAGTCAGAGATACATTTTTCAGGGAAACCATGGCAATACTACGCTCCGGGAGGGCTTCTTTCATTGGCACCTCGAAGAGTTCTCCGTTTTGGATCTGTTCCTGACAAAATTCTTTCACAACACAGGAAATTCCCAGGTCAATTCGTGCAAACTGAGACAGCAGATCATAAGATGCCAACTCGATTTCCGGAGAAACCGCAACGCCGCGTTCCAAGAAAAAGCTCTCGATGTGTCGGCGGGTATTGGATTTGCGCTCCAGCAAAATCAGAGGCTGCTCCGCCAAATCCTGCAGCGACTGTGGGCGCTCCGTCAAATGATGAAAGCGCTGTCCCGCTACAAAGACATCATGGATCGGGAAACTGTGGTGGATGCGCATGGACTCACCCTCCATAGGCAGGTTCACAAAAGCAACGTCGATGATACCGGACTGAAGCAGCTCCATACTTTCGCGGCTGGTACGGTTGAGAATACTTAAACGCACCTGCGGATAGGCTTTATGAAAACGCTCCAAATGAGGCAGCAGCAAGTGTTTGATGATAACGTCGCCAGCTCCGATGCGCAGCTCACCGACGGTCAGCTCCTTCATGCTGACCAGTTTCTGTTCCGCAGAGCTGAGCAGGCCCATGGCAGAATCCGCATACTCATACAAGAGCTTGCCCTGCTGTGTCAAAGAAACGCCCTTTGCGCCGCGAGTGAACAACTGAACCCCCAACTGCTCTTCCAGCTGTTTTACCGACTGGCTGACTGCCGGCTGGGACAAATACAGGTTTTTAGCTGCCTGTGAAAAGCTGTTGTCCTTGGCTACTTGGCAAAATATACGATAGAGCTCCAATTTTCCTAACATATTCATCAACTCCATAAGTGCAACTTATATTAACTATTGAATATATTTATTTTACTTATACTGCAAAATCTATTATAATAGATATGCAGGTTCAATGCAAGAACCCTTATAACGCAGACACTCCGGATTTGTTCCGGTATTTTAGCTGAAAGAAGGATTATAACATGGAAAGATATGTAGGTACTATTTCCAGAGGTATTCGTGCTCCTATTATTCGTGAAGGTGACGACCTGGCTCAGATCGTTGTTGATTCCGTTTGGGCTGCAAGCCAGTCTGACCTGGGTTTCCAGTTCAACGACAAAGACGTTGTTGCTATCACCGAAGCTGTTGTTGCTCGTGCACAGGGTAACTACGCTTCCATCGACGATATCGCTGCTGATGTAAAAGCGAAACTGGGCGGTGAAACCATCGGTGTTATCTTCCCGATCCTCAGCCGTAACCGCTTCTCCGTTTGCCTGAAAGGTATTGCAAAAGGCGCGAAAAAAGTGGTTCTGATGGTTAGCTTCCCATCCGACGAAGTGGGTAACCATCTGATCGACGAAGAACTGCTGGACGAAAAAGGCGTTAACCCATGGTCCGACGTACTGACCGAAGCTCAGTACCGCGAACTGTTCGGCAAAGTTCTCCACCCATTCACCGGCGTTGACTATCTGGAATTCTACCGCGGCCTCATCGAAGAAGCTGGCGCAGAATGCGAGATCATCCTCTCCAACAACGCTAAAACCATTCTGAACTACACCAAAAACGTTCTGAACTGCGATATCCACACTCGTCAGAGAACCAAACGCATCCTGAAAAATGCAGGCGCTGAAGTGGTTTGCAGCCTGGACGACATTCTGAACGCTCCTGTAAACGGCAGCGGCTGCAACGAACAGTACGGTCTGCTGGGCTCCAACAAAGCAACCGAAACCACCGTTAAACTCTTCCCAAGAGAATGTGACAAATTCGTTGAACGTGTTGCTGGCCTCATGAAAGAGAAAACCGGTAAAAACATCGAAGTTATGGTTTACGGCGACGGTGCTTTCAAAGATCCAGTGGGCAAGATTTGGGAACTGGCTGACCCGGTTGTTTCCCCAGCTTACACCAGCGGTCTGGAAGGTACTCCAAATGAGCTGAAACTGAAATATCTGGCAGACAACGACTTTGCTGATCTGAAAGGTGATGAGCTGAAAGCTGCAATCTCCAACGCGATCAAAGCAAAAGGCGATAACCTGGTAGGCAACATGGCTTCTCAGGGTACCACCCCACGCCGTCTGACCGACCTGATCGGCTCTCTGGCTGACCTGACCTCCGGTTCCGGTGACAAAGGTACTCCAATCATCTTTGTACAGGGCTACTTCGATAACTACACCAAATAAGATATTTACCCGAAACGAAACCGGGGCAGGATTTCCTGCCCCGGTCTTTGTTTTATTTTGTTTCTATTTTAAGACTGGCAACCATTTTTCCTGTTTCGTCGGGAGTCAGTGTGACGATTGCTGTTTCCTTTTTGCTGTACTGAATCTGATAACTGAACTGTGTAGGGCTTTTTCCTGCACTGCTGAGACTTTTTACAAGATAGCCGTCCCCACTTTTTCTGATATCTGCAAAGCGGTACGCATCCATCTGTGGCTCATACAGAACGATAATATAATCATCGCCCAGTTCAAATTTATCGTAAATCATTGCATCAGCGGATTTATTGGCGTTGACCGCTGCATCCACACTTTCATACTCTTCCGGCTGTAGCTGCTGGAACAAAGCGGTTGCGGTCCCTGCTGCAATGACCGCCAAAACGGCCAAAGCTGCTAAAATCTTCTTCATACGATCACTCTCCTTTGCTTTATTGTACCACAGAGAGCGCATGAAAAAAAGCCTCCGACGATTCGGAGGCTTTTGTCTTTTCTAAAATTATTCAGCAGCTGGAGCTTCTGGAGCAGTCCAAGCTTTGGTACGGGTGTAGAGAACACCTTTGCGGCCTTTACCTGCGCTGTAGATAGAACCAGCGGTGTAAGCAACGTCAGAGCCTTCGCCCAGAACGAAGTTTACGGTGAAGGTTTTGTTTACGCTTTCTTCGGTGTTGTGGAAGAAGTTAGCAGCGATGAAAGCTTCTGCTTCAACTTCTGCTTTCAGGGCTTCCATAGCAGCGTTTACGTCTTCTTCGGTAGCGTCTGCAGCCATGGTAACGGTGATGCACATATCAGCATCAGCGTCAGCAAAAGCAACATCGGTAACTTTACCGTTAGCAGCTTTTACAGCTTCTACGATTTTAGCTTCGTCAACAGCTTCAAAAGCAGTGGATTCAGCTGGTGCTTCTGCAGGAGTTTCTGCTGGGGTTTCAACCGGAGCAGCTGGGGTTTCTGCTGGTTTTTCTTCAGCAGGAGCAGATTCGCAAGCAGCGAAAGAGAATACCATGATCATAGCCAGAGCCATAGAAATAACTTTTTTCATAATGATTTACCTCCATATTTTGCACAAAAAATGCTTAAGCTGCTGTACAGAATACACCTTTTTTTGTTGTGAGTCAATGTTATTTTGCAAGTTTTTGAGGGTAAATGTAAGTTTTCGTAAAGTATTACCACTTTGGTCTAAAAAGTGAAGATTTATTGTGCATCTTTGTCATTTAGCATTATATAACTTATATATATTATACAAAGTCACTACAAGTTATTGACTTTATTGGTTAAAGGGACGAAGAGTTTTTGCACCTGCTCCACAAATCACTTTGTTATGCTATAATAATTTATGTATTATTATGAAAGAAGGGATTTCTTATGTCAGAAACCAAAGGCTTGATGACACAGGGTGCCATCTGGAAAAAGATCCTGCTTTTCTCCCTGCCTCTTCTGTTGGGTAATGTGTTCCAACAGCTCTACAATACCGTAGACTCTGTTATCGTCGGAAACTATGTTGGCGGTGACGCTTTGGCCGCAGTAGGTACCAGCGGACCGATCATCAATCTGCTGGTCGGTTTGTTTATGGGTATCGCTACCGGTGCCGGTGTTGTTATTGCACGCTACTTCGGCGCGCAGGACAGCGAAGGTGTTCATGATGCTGTCCACACCACCCTCGCCGCTACTTTCATCGGCGGCTTGTTCCTGACCGTAGTCGGCGTTTTACTCTCTCCAACCGTTGTTCGCCTGATCGGCGTCCCGGAAAACATTATGGCCGATTCCATTTCTTATTTGAGAATTTATTTTGGCGGCATCATTGCTATGATGACCTACAACATGGGTGCCGGTATTCTCCGTGCAGTCGGTGACTCCAAAACCCCGCTGTATTTCCTTATTATCTCCAGTATCGTTAATATCATTCTGGACATGGTCTTTGTCATTGTCCTTGATATGGGCGTTGCAGGCGTAGCCTGGGCTACACTGATCGCGCAGGCTGTTTCCGCGACCCTGACCATCATGACACTTTGCCGCGTGAACGCCAGCTATCGTGTTTCCCTCCGTCAGATTCGCATCAAAATGAGCTATCTGAAAGAGATCATCCGCATCGGCCTGCCAAGCGGTCTGCAGAATGCCATTATCTCCATGTCCAACATCGTGGTACAGAGCTACATCAACAGCTTCGGTTCTGCGGCGATCGCTGGATACAGCACCTACGGCAAAGTCGATGCCTTCGCTCTGATGCCTGTTATGAGCTTATCCATGGCGATCACCACTTTCACCAGCCAGAACATCGGCGCTCAGCGCTATGACCGTGTTCGTCAGGGCGTAAAAACAGGTCTTTGTATGACCTGCGGCACTGCTGTCGTGCTGACCTCTTTGGTCGTTGTGTTTGCCCGTGCTCTCCTCGGAATCTTCACCAGTGACCAGCAAATCATCGATTATGGTCTGCTGACCATGACTTATCAGGCGCCATTCTACATCATTCTTGCTGTCAACAACACTTTGGCCGGTATTCTTCGCGGTGCCGGTAAAGCCTCCGTACCAAGTATTATCATGGCTGCCAATATGTGCGGCGTGCGTATCCTGTGGCTGTCCATACTGATGCCGATCTTTAACAGCATTATCGTTGTTTATCTGGCTTTCTCCGTCACTTGGCTCACGACAGGCCTGTGTCTCATTTGGTACTATCGACACTCCCACTGGCTGGAACAGCTGGAATCTGTATAAATGCAAAACTCCTCGCAGCCGCGAGGAGTTTTTTCTTATTTCTTATTAACAGGGATCCAAATCTCAAAATTCATATTGCTTTCATTTGCATCCAGATAAACTTCAATATCCGGACCGTTGGCATAACTGTATCCGGAGGTCGGTAGCCATTCGGTGACGATACGCTGCTCCAGCTCCTGAATGGCTTTGGCGCGGGGACCGTTTCCTGTGTTGCCCGGAAAAATCGCCCAAGTTGCTGCAGGGATCACATATTCCTCCAAGCCATCAGCCGATTGAGTGGTCGCCACGGAAATATAATATTTCCACTGAGACTCATCTCCTTCGCAGGCGCAGACACCCAGCACACCGTCCATTTCTGTATCCATCATCTGCGGAAGCTTCGCCAGCAGACCGCTGTCCGCTGCCTTGTCCCAAGTCTGTGGGATGTTCCGGAAATTCTGCTCAAGGTCTTTGAACATGGGGCAGGATACGCCCACAATACGAAATGCGTCTTTTTTCTCAATGCGATAATTCATTTCTTCTGCTCCTTTGATCGTCAGTTTGAACGTAAGGGGCGGATAGGACTTGGTATAAGCTCCGCTTCCTTTCAGCTGCGATGGATTATGTCCGTGAACAGACTGAAACGCCCGATGAAAAGCCGTCGGTGAGCTGTATCCGTACTTCAGCGCAACATCAATGACCTTTTCTCCATTACGCAAGTCAACGGCAGCCAGAGACATTTTTCTTCGACGAATGTACTCCGACAAGGATACTCCTGCAATATAACCGAACATACGCTGAAAATGATAGGACGAACAGTGCGCGATATGACCCAACTCCTCATAGCTGATTTCCTCTGTGAGGTGTTCTTCCATATACGAAATCGCTTGATTCAAGCGGTCGATCCATTCCATTTCCATCTGCTATCCCTCCTTACAAGGAAAGTATAGTCCGTTTTCCCACTGAAATCCTCGCATTTTCTGCACAAAAAAGCGAAGTCCGTTACCGCTTTCCGCTTGGCTCAATTTTTCCGATAATAAAAGAAGACAGCATCACACTGAGTAAGGAAAAGGCGATCTGTTTCCAGGGCAGGTAGCTGAGAGACAAGGTCAGCACTGTCAGGTCTGTGATAAAATAGGAGAAGGTAATGGGACGACCGGTGGCTTTCGACAACACCAAAGCCAGCGAATCATCGCCGCAGGCTGCTACGCCGACTTTCACGACGATGCCCACACCGACACCTACAAAGACAGCACCCAACACTGCCGCAAGCAAGGGATGGCTTGTCAAATCAGGCAGAAGCGGCGGGAATTGCTCGTAAAAAGCATAAAAAGCAGAGTAGGTACAGGTGGCAAGCAGGGAATATTTCAAAAAACGCTTCCCAAAAAAGCGCAGCCCTAATCCATAACAAAATACATCCAATACCAGCTCCGTAATGGCTGGTGAGATATGGAACCAATGCTGAATCAGCAGAGTTGCACCGAGAATACCGCCTTCCGTAATGGCGCTCTGGCTGTGTACATTATATAAACCAAAGGAAAGAATCGCTGTTCCCACGAGAATATGGAGCAGTAATTTTTTTGTTGAACTGTGTTCCAAGATAAAACCTCCAAGGTAAAGTCGCTTACCTATTATAACATAAGTTCAAACATACCAAAAGTAGCTGAGAAAAAGAGTTGACAGCACAAAATTCCCATCCTATACTAAAAGTATCCGAATATACTCGTTTATTCACAACAGGAGGAGAAAACTATGGCAATTTTAGTAACCGGCGGTGCTGGCTATATCGGCAGCCACACTGTCATTGAACTGATGAATTGCGGCAAGGAAGTCGTAATTGTAGATAATTTCAGCAACTCCAAACCGGAGGCCATCAAACGTATCGCACAGATCTGCGGTAAAGAACCAAAATGCTACTGTGTGGATATTCTGGACAGAGATGCTCTGGACAAGGTATTCTGTGAAAATAAAATCGATTCTGTCATTCACTTTGCTGGCCTCAAAGCCGTTGGCGAATCCGTAGGAAAACCTCTGGAATACTACCACAACAATATCACCGGCACTTTGGTACTCTGCGATGTGATGCGCGCTCATAACTGCAAGGAGATCGTATTCTCTTCTTCTGCAACCGTTTACGGTATGAATAATCCGGTTCCATTTGTGGAAGGTATGCCAACATCCGCAACCAATCCATACGGCTACACCAAAGTCATGATCGAGCAGATTCTGACCGACCTTGCTGTTGCCGACAAGGACTGGAGCGTTGTTCTGCTGCGTTATTTCAACCCGATCGGCGCTCATGAAAGCGGCCTCATCGGTGAAGATCCAAACGGCATTCCAAATAACCTGCTGCCTTATGTTGCACAGGTAGCTGTCGGCAGACGGCCTCACCTGAACGTTTACGGCAACGATTACGATACCCATGACGGTACCGGTGTTCGCGACTACATCCATGTAGTAGACCTTGCCCTCGGTCATCTGAAAGCGCTGGACTATGCAGATACGCACAAGGGCGTTGAAGCAATCAACCTTGGTACCGGCAACGGCAGCAGCGTGCTGGACGTTGTTCATGCGTTTGAAGAAGCCTGCGGTCATAAAATTCCATACGAAATTGTAGGCCGCCGCGCAGGTGATATTGCTACCTGTTACGCTAATGCACAGAAAGCCAAAGAACTGCTGGCTTGGGAAGCAACCCGCGATCTGGCTCAGATGTGCCGCGATGCTTGGAACTTCACTTCCAAAAATCCTCAGGGTCTGTAAATTTTCCATCATTCTGCCCGTGTGCGATCACATACGGGCAGTTCTATTTTTGTGATTAAGGTGTATCATGACTGAAAATGCTATTTCCCGCGAACTTTCCTTCCCGGAACTGTTTCGCTTTGCCTTGCCATCCATTGTAATGATGGTCTTTATGTCCCTCTACACCATTGTGGACGGACTTTTTGTTTCTCGTTTCGTCGGCTCGGACGCACTGTCTGCCGTCAACATCGCCTGGCCGCTGATCAGCCTCATCAATGCCATCGGAATTATGTTTGCCAGCGGTGGTTCTGCTATTGTTGCCCGCCAGATGGGCGAAAGTCAGGAGAAAGAAGCCAATCGCAGCTTTTCCCTCATTGCTCTGGCAAATGTTCTGCTCGGAACCACTCTTGCCGCACTTTGCCTGCTTTTTCTTGAGCCTCTGATGGGCTTTCTCGGTGCGGAAGGTATTCTTCGTCCGTTGGTTGCAGACTATCTGAATCTTCTGCTGCTCTTTGCGCCTATGTCCCTGTTCCAAATGCTGTTTCAGAACTTCTTTGTTACCGCCGGACGTCCAAAATTAGGCTTGACTCTGACGATTTTAGGCGGTCTGGCCAATATGGTACTGGACTATGTCTTTATCGCCGTTCTGAACTTTGGTATCCGCGGTGCGGCTCTGGCTACCGCCATGAGCTACTGCATCCCTGCTGTGGGAGGCTTGATTTTCTTCTTCCTGCTGAACCGCAAAGGACTGCACTTCACCAAACCATCCAGACAGCTGAAACTGAT
This sequence comes from Oscillospiraceae bacterium, assembly GCA_017439985.1. GTDB lineage: Bacteria > Bacillota > Clostridia > Oscillospirales > Ruminococcaceae > Negativibacillus. The sequence continues at coordinate 4,471 of JAFSIC010000004.1, read as the reverse complement.
ATGGGAAAGCTGTCTCAACGGCTCTTCCGAAATGGTCAGCAATCTCTCCGGCAGCGTAATTACTCTGCTGTTCAACTTAGTGATGCTGGATTTGGCAGGTTCTGACGGCGTTGCCGCCATCACCGCAGTACTTTACTGTCAGTTCCTGATGAATGCACTGTTCCTTGGTTTCTCTATCGGTGTATCTCCGGTGGTTTCCTATCATTTCGGCGCAGATAATCAAAACTTCCTGCGTAAAACCCTGCGCAGCTGCATCCTTTTCACTGTCATCAGCTCTGCACTGATTTTCGGCATCGGCCTGCTTGGTGCCGGCCCGATCGTCGGTCTGTTCTTCAATGGCGGTGCTGTAGAAGAACTGGCTGTTCACGGCTTCCGACTGTTCTCCATCGGTTTCCTCTTTGCGGGTATCAATATCTTTGGTTCCGGCTTCTTTACTGCACTTGGCAACGGAAAAACTTCGGCAGCTATTTCCTTCTCCCGAACCTTCCTGTTCACGGTATTGGGTATTATCTTCCTGTCCCGCTTCTGGGGTATGGACGGTCTGTGGCTGGCCATTCCACTGGCTGAGCTGCTTACTGCCATCTTTGTCTGCTGGCTGGCACGCATCCTCCGCAGCGAATACGGATTGCTATAAACACAAGCGGCTGTTTCTCAGCCGCTTATTTTTAACAGTCATTTTTCTTTTGATTTTTCATATCATTTAGAAAGGAACAAACACAATGAAATACAAAACCATTCTTTTTGACGCCGATATGACCCTGTTTGATTTCAAGGCCTCCGAATCACACTGTCTGGAACAAACTCTGATCGAATACGGTTTTCCTCATGATCCTCAGGTTCTGGCGCTGTACAGCCGTATCAACGACAGCTATTGGAAACGCTTTGAGCGAGGTGAGATCGACCGAGCCTCTCTGCTAACGGCACGTTTTGATGAATTTTTCCACAAACTGAATGTCAGTGGTAATTCCGCAGAATTCAACCGCCGCTATTTGGAAAATATGGGAGAGAGCGCTTTGCTTCTTGACGGTGCAGAAGAATTGTGCCGTGATTTATGCCAGACTCATCGTTTATATATCATCACCAACGGCAACTCCCGCAATCAGCGCCGTCGTTTTGAAAAGAGCGGCTTCCATGCCTATTTCAAAGATTTCTTCATCTCCGAGGAGATCGGCTGTCAAAAACCACAGGCTGCGTTCTTCGATTATGTCCGTGAACGCATTCCGGATTGGGATGCAGACAGCACCTTGGTAGTTGGTGATTCCTTGTCCTCCGATATTCAGGGAGCTATTGATTACGGTCTGGACAGCTGTTGGTACAACCCAAATTATGCGCCATACACCCTTTCACAAGCCTGCACTTACGAAATTCACAGCTTCGATGAATTGAAAGTCATTCTTTTTGAAAAATAATTTTCTTATATAACATTTTATCACTATAAGTGTTATATTATTGTTTCATTTAGTTATTAAAAGTTGTAAAGTTCTTGTAAAATTGCCGTAAAACTGCCGTAAACCATAGGCAATTTGACTATGCGCTCCTGTTCACAAATAGTTAACATGTTCAAGTTCCTTGTGCTTTCTGTACGGTTTTTCTTTTCTTTTTCTCGTTAAATAACGAATCACTTGTTCAAGACTACCAAATCCATAGACGAATCGTGCTTAATATGTTATAATAATTACAAATCCAACACAAGAGGAGGAAAATTTGTGGTTGTATTAGAAAACATTGTTAGCTCCGTCAACAGCTTCCTGTGGGACTTCTTCCTGCTGTTCGCTCTTGTCGGCACAGGCGTATGGTTCACCATCCGCACAAAAGGTATTCAGATCCGTTACTTCACCCGTGGTTTCAAACAGGTGTTCGGTAACATCAAACTGTCCGGTGACAAAGCTGGTAAAGACGGTATGTCTTCCTTCCAGGCACTGGCAACTTCCATCGCTGCTCAGGTAGGTACCGGTAACCTTGCTGGTGCTGCTACCGCTATCGCTTCCGGTGGTATGGGCGCGATCTTCTGGATGTGGGTTTCCGCATTCTTCGGCATGGCTACCAACTTCGTAGAAGCTTCCCTGGCTCAGAAGTACAAAACCGTTGGCGACGACGGCGCTGTAACCGGTGGTCCTGTTTACTACATCCGCGCAGCTTACAAAGGTGCTTTCGGTAAAGTACTGGCTGCTCTGTTCTCCGTCTTCATCGTTCTGGCTCTGGGCTTCATCGGTAACATGGTACAGTCCAACTCCATCGGTGATGCATTCCACACCGCATTCGGCATCAACCCACTGATCATCGGCGTGATCGTTGCTGCTCTGGCATTCTTCATCTTCCTGGGCGGCGTAGGCTCCATCGCTTCCGTTACCGAGAAGATCGTTCCTATCATGGCTGCTTTCTATCTGATTGGTGGTCTGGTATGTATCTTCGTTAACATCGGCAACCTGCCAAGTGCTATTGCATCCATCTTCGTTAATGCATTTGCTCCAAAAGCGCTCTTCGGTGGTGCAGTAGGTACTTCTGTACAGCTGGCTATCCGTTATGGTGTTGCACGTGGTCTGTTCTCTAACGAAGCTGGTATGGGTTCTACCCCACACTCTCACGCTCTGGCAAAAGTTAACCACCCATGTGAACAGGGCTGCACCGCTCTGATGGGCGTATTCATCGATACCTTCATCGTTCTGACCATGACCGCTCTGGTTATTGGTACTTCCGGTATTCTGGAAGGTTCTGAACAGATGTCCGGTATCACCCTGACTCAGGCTGCATTCGACTCCGGTCTGGGCGCTCTGGGTGCTCCATTCATCGCTATCTGTATGTTCTTCTTCGCATTCTCCACCATCGTTGGCTGGTACTTCTTCGGCGAACAGAACATCCGTTACCTGTTCGGTTCCAAAGCTGTTAAACCATACGCTATCATCGTTTGCGCTTGCATCATCTGCGGTTGCGCACTGAAAGTTGATCTGGTTTGGGCAATGGCTGATATGTTCAACGGTCTGATGGTTATCCCTAACCTGCTTGGTCTGCTGCCTCTGACTAAAGTCTTCCTCGAACTGATGAGCGACTTCGAGAAACAGCCTGCTAAAGCAAAATAGTAATTTATCAAAGATATCTTCTAGATAAAATACTCTTCTTACTCACAAAGAAAGACGGCTCCCGTAAGGGGGCCGTCTTTCTTTGTATTTCATATAAAACGCTGCATTTTTTGTATTCATTCTTTCTTAATAATCAACCGTGATACTTCTAAGCAGATTGCACAACACTCAACATAGATATTACATTGAACTTACGAAAAATTTACATTATTCTTCAGCAAATATGAATATTCTGTTTCCGATGTTATTTTTTGTTATGTAAACGATATGTTTAATCGTAAATTGTTAGATTTTCAGTCGCATAATAGATAGTTTCTTTGCCCGTCTATTGGTAGTTATGTCTATGCCCATTGTTTATTTTGTACATTTTATAATATGTATATGAACTTTACACCAAATTTACATGTTGCCATTTGTGATATCATGGACAAAATACGGCTATCATGTTATAATGGTTACAAATCCAACACAAGAGGAGGAAAATTTGTGGTTGTATTAGAAAACATTGTTAGCTCCGTCAACAGCTTCCTGTGGGACTTCTTCCTGCTGTTTGCTCTTGTCGGCACAGGTGTATGGTTCACCATCAAAACCAAAGGCGTACAGGTTCGTTACTTTACTAAAGGTTTCAAACAGGTATTCGGCAACATCAAACTGTCCGGTGACAAAGCTGGTAAAGACGGTATGTCTTCCTTCCAGGCACTGGCAACTTCCATCGCTGCTCAGGTAGGTACCGGTAACCTTGCTGGTGCTGCTACCGCTATCGCTACCGGTGGTATGGGTGCTATCTTCTGGATGTGGGTTTCCGCATTCTTCGGTATGGCAACCAACTTCGTAGAAGCATCCCTCGCACAGAAATATAAATCTGTTGGCGACGATGGTTCTGTAGTCGGCGGTCCTGTTTACTACATCCGTGCTGCTTTCAAAGGCGGCTTCGGTAAAGTACTGGCTGCTCTGTTCTCCGTATTCATCATTCTGGCTCTGGGCTTCATCGGTAACATGGTTCAGGCTAACTCCATCGGTGATGCGTTCTCTACCGCATTCGGTATTAACCCACTGATCATCGGCGTGATCGTTGCTGTTCTGGCATTCTTCATCTTCCTGGGCGGTATCGGTTCCATCGCTTCTGTAACTGAAAAAATCGTTCCTATCATGGCTGCTTTCTACCTGCTGGGTGGTATCGTAGTTATCATTATGAACATCGGCAATCTGCCAGGCGCTATTGCTGACATCTTCGTTAACGCATTCAAACCTGCTTCCATGTTCGGTGGTGCAGTGGGTACTTCCGTACAGCTGGCTATCCGTTACGGTGTTGCACGTGGTCTGTTCTCTAACGAAGCTGGTATGGGTTCTACCCCACACTCTCATGCACTTGCTAAAGTTAACCACCCATGCGA
>JAFSIC010000057.1 GCA_017439985.1 Oscillospiraceae bacterium | reverse complement strand
GATGGTATCATCCTCGCCGGTCATTCAGACGAACAGCTGGTTTCCGATCTGCGCCGTCAGAACATGCCGGTCGTTCTGCTGAACAACGAACTGGATATGGATGACTTGACCTGCATCACAACTGACCAGTATGGCGGCGCTGCCTTGGCCATGCGCCATTTGATTGAAAGAGGTCACCGCCGAATCGGTTTGCTGGTCGGCAATTTCTCTCCCCATGTTTATATGTCTCGATACAATGCGTACCGAGATGTGTTGACCGAGAATGACTGTGAAATTGATCCGCAGTTAATTAAGACGATTGAACCGACGGTTGAAGATGCTATCGAAAGTACGCAGAAGCTTCTGGCGCTCGAGAATCGTCCGACGGCTCTGTTTTGCACCAATGACACGATTGCCATCGGCGCAGTGAAAGCGATTTTGCGTTCCGGCCTGCGGATTCCCGAAGACATTGCTGTGGTCGGTTATGATGACAGCGAAAATAGCCGCATGATCGAACCCGAATTAACAACCGTTCAGGTCGATAAAACCGCTATGGGACGCCTTGCGGCAGAGCGATTGATTGCCTTGATCGAGGGCGAAGCTCCTCGTAAGGAAACAATCCAGACAACCGTAAAACTGGTTGTCCGGAAAAGTACGTAAATAGATTTTTGTAACGATAGAAGGAAGGAGGCGATATTTATGGAAATGACATTCATCAACGTTGGATATGGCGACGCCATTCTGGTTCAGAACCAGGGCTTCACCTTGCTCTTGGACGGCGGAAGCTCCCTGCCGGAAGAATTCGAAGGCTTTGAACATCGAATTCCCGCAGCGGAGTATTTGAAGGCACAAAAAATTGATCAGATCGATTTACTGGTAATCTCCCATATCCACGAGGACCACGTTTGCGGTCTGGAAGCAATTTTAGAGCAGATTCCTGTTAAAGAAATCCGACTTCCTTTTGATCCGGCATTCTTTGAACATACAAAAGAGATGCAGCCGGATGAAACTGCTCCACGCAGCGCACATCTGTTTTCCAAGGCACTGAATGTAATCGGGCGCCTGGTACAGAAAGCAAAGGCAGAGAACATCCCTGTTTGTCTGTTGCAGTGCGGAGACAAGCTTGAACTCCCCGGCGATTTGAACCTTTCGGTGCTGGCACCTGCGCGTAAGGACTGCGAACGGTTCGAGTATCTTCTGCGTGAAGTCTATTCCATGGATGATCCCACAGAAGCACTGGTCGAGATGGACCGCACCTCCAACGCCACGAGTTTGCTGATCGATCTTGCGTGTGACGGCGTTCACTGCCTGCTGGCAGCAGACAATGTCCCCGCAAACTGGAGTGAAGTTGATTTTTCTTTGCTCAAAAATGAGAGCGTTCTCAAATTGCCCCATCACGGACAAAAAGACAGTTTCAGCGAATTGTTTATGAAAGAAATGCCGCTGCAATATGTGGTTACAACGGCTTCTTCCGACCGCCGCTATAACAGCGCAAATCAGGAAGTATATGAGAACTTGCTGAAACTGCATCCCCAGTTAAATCTGCTGTTTATTGATGAGCGGGAATATCCTCCCTATTTCTCTCAGCCAGAGGGATTTCAGGCAATCAAACTCCGGATTTCTTCTGGAAACATATTCCCCGAATTTATAAGCCTGTCTAAGTAACTCCCCAAATTCTTTTTACCAAAAAATGAGAACGTTCTCATTTTTTGGAACCTACCTGCACAGTTGTGCCCTAACCTCGTAATGGATTCCGGTACAATCAATCCGGAGTTTATTAAAATTATTAAAAAGGAGAATACACAATGAAGAAGCTTATGTCTCTGCTCCTGGCACTGGTCATGGTCATGAGTCTGGCTG
>JAFSIC010000056.1 GCA_017439985.1 Oscillospiraceae bacterium | reverse complement strand
TGGTTTTGAGGTCGGACGCTTGATTATTCCGTTTTTGAAGTGAGTGTCCTCAAACTTCTCGAAATAAACAAATAATCCGAACCCGTCTCCCACAGGGAAGATCTGGTTCGGATTATATTGCTTTGGTGCGGGTGACAGGACTTGAACCTGCATGCTTGTAACGGCATATGAACCTGAATCATACGTGTCTGCCAATTCCACCACACCCGCATATTCTTTTTTGGTGCGGGTAACAAGACTTGAACTTGCATGGATACATCCACTAGAGCCTAAATCTAGCGCGTCTGCCAATTCCGCCATACCCGCGTGTTTTTCGATTGCTTGATTATTATACCGCGCAGGTTTGGATTTGTCAACACTTTTTTTCAAAAAATCGGGACTTCCACTCTTCATAAAATCCCCACGCAATTTTTAAGGTTTGGACATAACTTGTTCACAACAAAATCGTAGTAAATGGTTATAATAAAGATACACCACAGGGGGAACGAAGCCGCATCGTTTCTGTGGTGATTGCTCTACCCCTCCTCAAAAAACACACCTCAGGAAAACAAAGGCAAGCGTTTTGGCGCTTGCCTTTGTTTTTGTTTCGTGTTATAGTCAAAGAAAAATCAGTGAAAGAAGGGGCAGTATGACAACGGTATATTTTGTACGCCACGCAGAACCGAATTACAATAATCACGACGATATGACCCGTGAGCTTACAGAAAAAGGCTGGGCTGACCGTGAGCGCGTTACAGAATTTCTGAAGGATAAGGGAATCACGAAGGCATACTCCAGTCCGTTCAAGCGTTCCATCGATACCATCGGTGATTTTACGGAAAAATTCAAGCTGACGGTGGAAACTGATTATGACTTCCGCGAGCGTAAAGTTGGCGACGGCTGGCTGGATGATTTTGATTCTTTCGCAAAACAGCAGTGGGCGGATTTTTCCTATAAGCTGGAGCACGGTGAATCTCTGGCAGAGGTACAGGAGCGCAACATCAAGGCTCTGCAGAAGGTTCTGGCGGCTTGTAAAGATGAGAATGTTGTTATTGCCACTCACGGTACCGCCTTGAGCACCATTGTCCATAACTATCACCCAAGCTACTGTTATGAGGATTTCTATCGAATTCAGGATGTGATGCCATGGATCGTGATGATGAAATTCGATGGATTGAATTTTGTGGAATGGAAAGAATGTGAACTGTAAATAGAGAGCGCCGCCTCCTAAGAGGCGGCGCTTTGTTGTATGACAGCGGGTTTTTCCACCAGCTGAGCCATAAAGGCACAGGCCTCTCCGCAGCGATCAAAATCACTGATAGTCAAATCACTGTCGCAGAGATCGAGCAATTTTAGAAAGGCTTCCTGCGCTTGTGTGGAGGCGAGAACGGACCAGTGCTCATTGAGGGCATTTTGCAGTAATTCTTCACAGCGGCGCGCACGCAGAGATGAGTTGGGTGCGCTTTGCAGGTAGTACAGACACTGTTGGCTGTTTAGTCGATGGGTGCCGGGCTCCAATGTAACAGTCAAACCAGCCTGTGTGTAATGCAGGGGCTGCTCCAGGACTGCTGTAATGGGACAGAAAGATTCCAATAGGGCAAAAAGCTGTCGATCATTGACAGTGAGATGGCGCTGAATGGAGAGATCGGTGTAGGCGGAGATCAAGGCATCAAGGGCGTCAAGCTCCTGCTGTTCCCACAATTCAGACAATGTTTCTCCGTTTATTATAGTTTCGGGAGGAAAACTGTGGAGCAGGATCTGTCCCTGCTGCGGTTGAATGGAAAGGACAGTCAGACTCTGCAGGGTATCCTCTGCATGAATGGCGAGCAGAGTCAGCGTTTCCTCCTCTGAGGGGAGGGAGAGGTAGCTCTGTGCCGACATTTCCTGCGATCGTGAAACGGGAGAAACCCAAAGCACAGCCGCCATGATCATCAGTGTAAAACAGAAAAACGCCGGGACAAAGGATCGGATAAATAATTTCAGTGATTGCAAAAGAATCCTCCTTAAGAATTTCAGAAAAAAGTTCCCTATCCATAGTTTTTGTGGTATAATACAATATATCCTTATTGTTACTTCGTTTTAGTATTGATTTTGGGAGGTTCTGTTTTGAGAATCTATCATTCCAACAGCGCAGAAGAAACGGAACAGATCGCAGAGGACTTTGCAAAGGAACTGCGCAGCGGCGATGTTATCGCATATCGCGGCCCGATGGGTGCAGGAAAAACTGCTTTTACCCGCGGTTTGGCGCGAGGCTTGGGTTTGGAGGATCATGTGTCCAGCCCGACCTTTGCTCTGGTTCACCAGTATGGTTCCGGTGCTTCCGCACTGTATCATTTCGATATGTACCGAGTGGACGGTTTTGACGACCTGTATTCCACCGGTTTCTTTGATTATTTGGACTTTGGCGGGATTCTCGCCATTGAATGGAGCGAAAATATTGAGAATGCTCTGCCGCCGGAAACAATTTTCATCACCCTCAATAAAGATGAAAATGATCCGGACAAGCGTGAGATCATCGTGGAAGGGGGACGGTTGGCGTGAAAATCTTAGCTTTGGACACTTCCTCACAGGCTGCATCCTGCGCTCTGCTGGAAGATGAGCGCCCTATCGGCACCTTTTATATCGATGCCAAGCTGACCCATAGCCAGACCATCCTGCCGATGGTAGAGAATATGCTGTCTGCCTGTCAGCAGAAACTCAGCGATGTGGATCTGTTTGCAGTCAGCAATGGTCCGGGTTCCTTTACCGGTCTTCGCATCGGCACCGCAGCAGTGAAAGGTATGGCTCATGCGCTGAACAAGCCTTGCATCGGTTTGTCCACCTTGGAAGGACTGGCCTATAATATGATCGGTCACAGCGGTATTGTTTGTGCTGTTATGGATGCTCGCTGCAATCAGGTGTACACTGCCCTCTTTGATTTGGATGACGGTATGCGCCGTATGACGGAGGATTTGGCGATTCCGCTGGAAGAACTCCATGAAATTCTGAAAAAACAAGAAAAAAATATCATTTTAGTTGGAGATGGCGCTGTTTTGTGTTACAATAGCATCATGGAACAGGATGTCTGCTCTGTTACGCTGGCTCCGGCTCATCAGAGACTGCAGAATGCCCACAGTGTTGGACTGGCGGCTCTGTATAACCATCTGGATGAAGCGGCAGCGGCGAAGGAGCTGCAGCCCAGCTATCTCCGTCTTCCGCAGGCTCAGCGTGAGCTGCTGAAGAAACAACAGAAGTAGGAAACCGGACTGAGTTCCGATTAGGAGGTTTTTCGATATGATCGTTATTGGCTCTGATCACGGCGGTTTCGCCCTGAAAGAAGAAATCAAAAAACATCTGGAAGACAAAGGCGTGGCATTCACCGATGTAGGCAGCTACGACGGCGCTTCCGTTGACTACCCTGACATTGCAAAAGCTGCCTGCGAAAAAATCGTAAGCGGCGAATGTGATAAAGGCCTGCTGTTCTGCGGTACCGGTGTTGGTATCTCCATTGCAGCAAATAAAATCAAAGGCATTCGTGCTTGCTGCTGTTCCGATGCGTACAGCGCAAAACTGACCCGTCAGCACAACAATGCAAACGTACTGTGCATGGGCGGTCGAGTGGTATCCGGTGGTCTGGCTGAAATGATGGTAGACCAGTTCCTGGAGACAGAATTTGAAGGCGGACGCCATCAGCGCCGCATTGATAAAATCACTGCCATTGAAAATGAGCAGTAAGAACTGATTAGGAGGAAAATATTATGACACCATTCATTATGGACCATCCGCTGATTCAGCACAAAATCACCCTGCTCCGCGACAAAAACACAGGTTCCAAAGAGTTCCGTGAACTGATCAGTGAAGTTACCATGCTCATGTGCTATGAAGCAACCCGCGACCTGCCACTGAAACAGGTTGAAGTGGAAACTCCAATGTGCGTGACCAAATCCAAAGTAATCTCCGGCCGCAAACTGGCTCTGGTTCCAATTCTGCGTGCAGGCATCGGTATGGTAGACGGTATCCTGAACCTTCTGCCAGCTGCTAAAGTTGGTCACATCGGTCTGTACCGCGACCATGACACCCACGAACCGGTAGAATACTACTGCAAACTGCCTGTTGACGTTGCTGAACGCGAAGTAATCGTTCTGGATCCAATGCTGGCTACCGGTGGTTCCGCGATTGACGCTATCACCAAAATCAAAGAAAACGGTGTAAAACAGATCAAATTCATGTGCATCATCGCTGCACCGGAAGGCGTAGAAGCTCTGATTGCAGCTCATCCTGACGTACAGGTTTACTGTGGCGCGCTGGACGGCCACCTCAACGAGGATAAATACATCATCCCAGGTCTGGGCGATGCAGGCGACCGTATCTTCGGCACCAAATAATGAAAATTCCGTCCTCTCCTGTGTACGCAGGAGAGGATTTTTCAACTTAGATTTTTAGAGAGAAGGGAAGCCATGCAGAAAGAAATCATCTGCACAGAATGCGCCAACCGCTGCCATCTGCTGGTGGAACAGCAGGGTGAGGAAATCATCGTCAGCGGTAATCGCTGCCCCCGCGGTTTGAAATCCGGCAGAGAGGAATTTCTGGGCGAGCGCGTGACAGTTCACGGTTTTGTCCGCTGCGGTGAGGAGAAAATTGCGGTTCAGACCAGTAAACCGGTGGCAAAAGGAATGGTTTACAAGGTAACACTGGCTCTCAAACGCGTCAAAGTGGACGGACCGGTGTCTGCGGGAATGATTCTTGCGGAAAATATCAGCAGTACCGGCGCAGACCTGATCGTCAGTGAAGGAGAGTAGCGATGGCCGAACATTTTGAACTGATGCAGGAGCGGGAGGATCTCTGGACTCATCTGCAGAAAACCGAAAAGCCTGTGGTCATTTACGGCATGGGCGACGGTGCATTGAAAATCATGCGTGTCATGGAACGCTACAACATTCCGCTGAGAGGTATCTTTGCCAGCGATGGTTTTGTTCGCGGACATTCCTTTGAGGGTTTCCCGGTGAAGCATCTGGCGGATATGGAGGAAGAATTCGGCGACTTCATTATTCTCATGGCTTTTGCCATCCACGACGAAGCAACAACGGAGATGATCCATCACATTGCGGAAAAGCATGAATTCTATGCGCCGGATGTTCCCGTTGCAGGAGACAACCTCTTTACCATGGACTTCTATCGGGAGCATGAGAAGGAATTTGAGGAAGTCTACAGCTGGCTGGCAGATGAGCAGTCCCGCATTGTGTACAGAGATATCCTTAATTTCAAGGTCAGCGGTAAGCTGCACTATCTGACTCATTGTGAAACTCCGGTGGAGGAGGCTTATGCCAATATCATCAAGCCCGATGAGCAGGAAGATTATGTAGACTTGGGTGCTTATAAAGGCGATACCATTCAGGAGCTGCTGCGTTTTACAAACGGTCAAGTGCACTCCATCTGCGCGTTCGAGCCGGACAGAAAAAACTATAAAAAGCTCTGTCTGAATGTGGAAAGTATGGGTCTCAGCGATAAGGCAAATCTGCTCAACGTTGCAGCTTATAAAGAAAGCGGTATCATGCTTTTCTCCAATAAGGCGGGACGTCAGTCGGCACTTTCCAAAACGCAGGGCATCGAAACGCTGGTGGATTCTCTGGATAACGCCATGCAGGGTGCACGAGTTTCCTTTGTGAACATGGATGTGGAAGGCGGCGAAAAAGAAGCCATCGAGGGCTGTAGAAAAACCATCGAACGCTGGAAGCCGAAGATGCTGATTT
>JAFSIC010000055.1 GCA_017439985.1 Oscillospiraceae bacterium | reverse complement strand
TGCAGCGGTACCCCAAACTACGTCAGCGAAAGAAGCTACAGACATGCCGCAAGCCATAGCAGCTGCAAGCAGTACGGAAAGAACTTTTTTCATAGTCTTTTTTCCTCCTAAATTGATAGATAAATTTAATAATTTTATTCAAAAAGTTCCTGAAATCAAGAAATTCATTCAAGGGAAATCGCCAAAAACTATTGATTTTCCACAAAAAATAAGTTAATCTATAAGTGAACCTTTAGCAAAACAGTTAATTACCATAAATTGGAGTGATAAAATGAAGAATATGCTAAAAGATGGTGTTTTCAACCAGAAATTGGCTTACCTTTACGGTGAAGAGGCGGTTGCCTCTCAATGTAATCGTTTCGTAACTATTCTGGATAATTTTTCTAAAGTGTTTACAAACCGGTTAAATCCACAGCTGTTCTCCGCGCCGGGACGCACCGAAATCGGCGGCAACCACACCGACCACCAGCACGGCTGCATCGTGGCGGCCAGCGTTGATTTGGACATCGGCGCCGCTGCTGAAGCAAACGGCGAACAGCGAATTCGTGTGCTGTCTGAGGGATACCCGATGACTGAGGTGGATTTGACCGATCTCTCTGTTCGCGAGGCGGAATATAATCAGACTACTGCGTTGATTCGTGGTGTTGCTGCCGGCATGAAAGAACGCGGCTACAATATCGGCGGGTTTGACGCGTATCTGACCTCCAATGTTCTGCAGGGATCCGGATTATCCAGTTCTGCGGCTTTCGAAGTCATGATCGGAACTATTTTGAACCATCTCTTTAACGATGGTGCTATTGATCCGATCGTTATCGCACAGATCGGTCAGTATGCGGAAAATGTTCATTTTGGTAAGCCTTGCGGTCTGCTTGACCAGATGGCTTGCTCGGTTGGCGGCTATGTTGCTGTGGATTTCTATGACCCATCCAAGCCGATCGTCGAGAAAGTTGACTTCGATTTTGCGAAAAGCGGATACACCATGTGTATTGTAGATACCAAAGGCTCTCACGCTGATTTAACTGACGAATATGCTGCTGTTCCTGCTGAAATGAAGCAGGTCGCTGCTTATTTCGGCAAAGATGTGCTTCGTCAGGTGCCGGCGCAGACCTTCTACGAAAAGATGGGAGAGCTGCGTTCCGTGGTCAGCGACCGAGCTATTATGCGCGCCTGCCATTTCTATGAAGAAAATCGCCGTGCACAGCAGATGGCTCATGCTCTGAAGATTCATGACTTTGATCTGTTCCTGAAGCTGTCCAATGAGTCCGGCTTGTCTTCCTATATGTATCTGCAGAATGTGTATACCTGCAAAGATCCGCAGAATCAGGGCGTCAGCATTGCACTCTGCACTGCGCAGAGATTGCTCCGTGGCCGCGGAAGCTGTCGTGTGCATGGCGGCGGTTTTGCAGGTACTATCCAATGCTTCGTTCCAAACGAACAGGTGGAAGATTTCCGTCGTGAAATGGAGAAAATCACAGGCGAAGGTACCTGTCACCTGCTCTCTATCCGTCCGGTTGGCGGCGTGAAACTGGCTTAAACTGCAACAATATCTTCCATCCATTCTATCGGCGTTCTTGCAAAAATCGCGTAAGAACGCCGATTTTTCATTTTATTAAATCGCTCTTCTGGAAAAAAATAAATTTGTTCATAACTTTGGCAGGATTTGTTCCTTGAATCCGCTGTGGTCAGGAGCTATGATAAGGGCAAGCCGAGCGGGTAGTGGAACCCTCGGCAGACAACACAGGACTCTGACAGCGTGAACAATCTATTTTCATTTCAGGAGGAAAAACAAATGAAAAAATTCGTATCCGCTGCTGTGATCACTGCGATGATCGCTTCCATGGGCGTCAGCGCTATGGCTGACGTTTCTTTCGGTTCCGGCGCGTCGTCCGACGTAGCATGGCCAACTAATTTCGGTTTTGGTGATAAACTGACTGTTATCAGCGCCGATTCCGATGTAAGAGAATATGTGAAAGGTGAAAGCATCGAACTGAATCCGGGCGATACCATTTACATGCCTCTGACTCACACTGCATTGGTTGAAGAAGCCCCTGAGGTTCCGGAAACTCCGGAAACCGAGACCCCAGATACTGAGACCCCGGACACCGAGACCCCAGATACTGAGACCCCAGACACCGAAACTCCAGACGCTGAAACTCCAGACGCTGAAACTCCAGACGCTGAAACTCCGGCTGAACCGGTTGTTGTTTCCTTGGCTGCACCTGCTGATCAGGTAGAAGCAACCGTACCATACAGCGGTAAAGTGGATAAGGACTGGAAAATCAAATTCTCTGCAAGAGAATTCGTAGAAAACGCTTCCTTCCATAAAGCCAAAGCAGAAGACACTCATCTGAGCAAAGATGCTCTCTACATTAAAGTTGAGATGGACGAGCAGCTGGACAGCGTTGATGCTGAAACCCTGTCCTACGGTGTTTACATCGCGGAAAGCGGTACCGCAAACAAAACCGAGCGTGTTACCGTAAAAGCTGAATTCGCAAACCACGATGGCGGCGAAGTTTCCTTTAATTTTGTAAACTTTGTAAGCGAACCTTCCGTTTGGGAAGTAAAAGAAGAACGTTCCGGTAATGCAACCTTTGACTTCGCAGGTGAAGCCTTCTTTGACGTCAATATGTACGAAGGCGAAAAAGTTCTGCTGGACCTGAACCGCGATTACATTCGCTCCATTGCCATCGCAAATGAAGACGCTGATCTGGAATTCTACAACTTCCGCAGCTCTCACGACGAATTTGTACGCAAAGGCACTCTGTCCCTCTACGGTAAAGAAGATTCCTACGTTTACGAAATCATTGACGGCAAACTCTACGATGTAGATTTTGACTACAATGAAGAGGAAGAAACTCTGGAAATCGTCACCGACGAACTGGGTCACTACGTTGTTTCCGACATCGAACTGGAATCCAAGGAAGTGAAACCTTCCAAACCATCCACTGAGAATAACAACAACTCTTCTTCTAACACTGATAAAGACAACCCAGATACCGGCGCTGCTGACTTTGTTGGTTCCGCTGCTGCTCTGGCTGTGACCTCCGTTGCAGCTGCAGGCGCTCTGGCACTGAAACGTAAAAAATAATCGAAACATCCTTTGATTTGAAAGCCCGCAGGATCTCCTGCGGGCTTTTTTTCGGTGAATTTACAAAAGCTTCATGATTTATTGGGGCATAATAAGGCTGAAATATTGATTTTCTGCCGCTTTTCCGTTAGAATAAACAGTAGCATTTTTATATCGAGGTGTATCTTATGAAAAAAATCCTTGCTCTGCTTCTGGCAGGCATGATGACCCTGTCCTTCGCTGCTTGCCAGCAGGATACAGAGAAAACTCCGTCCGAAACTCCGGGCGAAAGCGTCAGCACAGAAAGCGCAGCTTATCCGCAGTTGGCTGACAAACCTGCGGAAGACACTGAGGTTGCCATCATCGAAACCGAAGCCGGCACCATTAAAATGTGCTTCTATCCGGAATATGCTCCAAAAGCAGTAGAAAACTTCCTGACCCATGCGAAAGACGGTTACTACGACGGTCTTACTTTCCACCGCATTATTCAGGACTTTATGATCCAGGGCGGCGACCCGGAAGGCAACGGCTCCGGCGGCGAATCCATCTGGGGCGAAGGCTTTGAGGTGGAACTCTGCGAAAACCTCCGTCACTTCCGCGGTGCAGTCTGCATGGCAAGAGCACAGGCAATGGACTCCCAGGGCAGCCAGTTCTACATTGTAGACGGCATCGATGTTCCTGATGATCTGCTGGATCAGATGGCATCCATGGGCGCAGAAAACGGCTGGTCCGAAGAAGTTATCGAAGGCTACCGTGAACTGGGCGGCTACCCAATGCTGGACTTCCAGTACACTGTCTTCGGTCAGGTATTCGAAGGCATGGACGTGGTTGACGAACTCATTGACAACGCCAAAACCGAAGACAGCAACGGCACCGTCCTTCCTGAGAACCAGCCAAAGATCATTTCCATTACCGTGGAACCTGCAAGCAATCATTTCAGTTACTAATATAATATGAAAGGAACGACATCAATGTATCAGTTCGAAAAACCAGCAAAAGACTCTAAAGTTGCAATTATGGAAACCGAAAAAGGTACCATCAAACTCTACTTCTTCCCAGAGTACGCTCCAAAAGCAGTAGAAAACTTCCTCACCCACGCAGAACAGGGCTACTACAACGGTATCACCTTCCACCGCGTGATCAATGACTTCATGATCCAGGGCGGCGACCCAACCGGCACCGGCCGCGGCGGTGAATCCATCTGGGGTCACAGCTTCGAGGACGAGTTCGATGTAAAACTCCGCAACTACCGCGGTGCTCTGTCCATGGCAAATGCAGGCCCATGCACCAATGGCAGCCAGTTCTTCATCGTTCAGGCAAAAGAAGTTCCTGTTCACCTGCTGGCTCAGATGAAACAGGTTGGCACCAACGCAAACGGCGACGGCTATCCGGAAGAAGTTGTAGAGAAATACGCTGAAATCGGCGGCACTCCATGGCTGGACTACAAACACACCGTATTCGGTCAGGTGTTTGAAGGCATGGACGTGGTTGACGCAATCGCAGCTACCGAAGGCAGCGGCCACAACGTAGTGATCAAAAACATCACCATCGAATCTGCAGAAAAACATTTTGAATACTAAAAATGAGGCGGGATCTTCGGGTTCCGCCCTTTTTATTACAGAAAAGTTACAGACTAATTGTAACTACTTCTGTAACCATTTGCGGTCATTTGGTTGAAAACTCTGCCAAGAAACGGGCGATTTGTTGTATAATTAGGCCAAAAAGGCGGCAGATTGCCCCTGTCGTAACAAAATATTCATAATTGGTGACAAAAAAATTACAAAAAAATTTCAAAAAGGTATTGACGAAATGATTTCCATGGTATATAATACAATCAACGAAGGGAAACATTGGGGCGACCCAAGTGGAGTGCTTCCCGGAGTTGTCTTAGAAAAGTGATTGTGGAGATCAGTTTTCTGAGAATGATTTTATTAAATTTATCTATCAATTTAGGAGGAAAAAAGACTATGAAAAAAGTTCTTTCCGTACTGCTTGCAGCTGCTATGGTAATGGGTATGTCCGTATCTTCTTTCGCAGCTAAAACCGCAAACACTATTACTACCTACACT
>JAFSIC010000054.1 GCA_017439985.1 Oscillospiraceae bacterium | reverse complement strand
GGTCAACAACGATTTCAATGTTGTGCTTTTTGTTTTTCTCCAGCTTAATGTCTTCACTGAGATCATGAACCTCGCCGTCAATGCGGGCGCGGACATAGCCGGATTTCTTTGCAGATTCCAGCTCTTTCATGAACTGTCCCTTTTTGCCGCGGGCAATGGGAGCAAGGATCTGAATTTTGGTTTTCAGAGGAAGATCAAGAATCTGATCCACCATCTGATCGACACTCTGCTGTTTGATCTCGCGGCCGCAGATCGGGCAATGAGGAATGCCGATGCGGGCATAGAGCAGACGCAGATAGTCGTAAATTTCAGTGACGGTACCCACCGTGGAGCGTGGGTTCTTGGAGGTGGTTTTCTGGTCGATGGAGATGGCAGGGGACAGACCCTGAATGTCGTCTACATCGGGTTTTTCCATCTGACCGAGGAACTGACGGGCGTAGGAGGACAAGCTCTCCATATAGCGACGCTGGCCGTCGGCGTAGATAGTGTCGAAGGCCAGAGAGGACTTACCGGAACCGGACAGACCGGTGAACACAACCAACTTGTCGCGGGGAATCTCCACATCAACATTCTTCAGATTGTGCTCTCTGGCGCCATGAATGACGATTTTGTCTAAGGACATGATCTCACTCCTTTACTTCTTCTTTCTCTTATTCAAATGTTCCATAACAGGATTGGTGTTGTATTCTTCTTTCAGCTTGCGGATCTTATCACGGAGATAAGCTGCGTGCTCGAATTCCAGGATCTTAGCGGCATTTTTCATTTCCAGTGTCAGCTGGTCGATGGTGCGGCGGAATTCCTCTGCATTCATGCGGCGCTTGGTACCTTTTTCCACGGTGCCGCGGGAACTGATCTCCAGAATATCGCGGACATCCTTTTTGATGGTTTGCGGAATGATGCCATGTTCCTCGTTATAAGTCATCTGGATCTCGCGTCGGCGATATGTTTCGCTGATAGCGCGCTCCATGGAGTTGGTCACGTTGTCAGCGTACATGATGACCTTACCGTTGGCATTTCGTGCCGCACGACCGATGGTCTGCACGAGGGAAGTTTCGGAGCGGAGGAAGCCTTCCTTATCCGCATCCAGAATCGCTACAAGAGAAACTTCAGGAATGTCCAAACCTTCTCGCAGCAGGTTGATGCCCACCAGAACATCAAACTCGCCCAGTCGCAGGTCTCGGATGATTTCCATGCGTTCCATGGTGTCCACGTCGTGGTGCATATATCGCACCTTCACTCCCATATTCTCAAAATAGGAGGTCAAGTCTTCTGCCATTTTCTTGGTCAGAGTGGTGACGAGGGTACGTTCGCCCTTTTCCACGCGTTGGTTGATTTCGGACAGCAGATCGTCGATCTGACCATCCACAGGACGCACGTCGATCTCCGGATCAACCAGACCGGTCGGACGGATGATCTGTTCTACGATGCGAGTGCTTTTCTCTTTTTCAAAATCACCGGGCGTTGCGCTGACGAAAACGATTTGATTCAGCTTGCTGTAAAACTCGTCGAAGTTAAGAGGGCGGTTATCAGCAGCAGAGGGCAGACGGAAACCATAATCGATCAGGTTCTTTTTACGAGCCTGGTCGCCGCCGTGCATACCGCGAACCTGCGGCAAAGTAACGTGAGACTCATCCACGAAGAGGACAAAGTCATCAGGGAAGTAGTCCAGCAAAGTATAAGGACAGCTGCCCGGTTCACGACCGGAGAGTACGCGGGAGTAGTTTTCGATGCCCTTGCAGAAGCCGATTTCGGTCAGCATTTCCATGTCGTAGTTGGTGCGCTCCGCAATGCGCTGCGCTTCAATGAGCTTGTCATTGGCTTTGAACCATTGAACGCGCTCATCCATTTCGCGGCGGATTTCCACTAATGCGTCCTGCATCTTTTCGCGGGGAACGATGTAGTGGGAAGCGGGGTAAATAGCCACATGGCTGACCACATTTTTCACCTCACCGGTCAGCGGATTGAACTCACTGATGCGGTCGATCTCGTCACCGAAAAATTCCACGCGGATGGCAGTTTCACTGGAGTAGGCAGGAAAAATCTCCACCACATCGCCGTGGACACGGAATTTATTACGAATAAAGTTGATGTCGTTGCGTTCATACTGCAGTTCCACCAATTTGTGGAGCAGTTCGTCACGGTCCTTTTCCATGCCGCTGCGCAGGGAAATGACCATGTTCTGATAGTCGATTGGGTCGCCGAGAGAGTAAATACAGGAAACACTGGCTACGATGATGACATCTCTGCGCTCCGACAGAGCGGAAGTGGCAGAGTGGCGCAGTTTCTCGATTTCTTCGTTGACTGCACTGTCTTTTTCGATATAGGTGTCGGTGTTGGCGATGTACGCCTCCGGCTGATAGTAGTCGTAGTAGGATACGAAGTACTCCACCGCATTGTTGGGGAAGAACTCCTTGAACTCACTGCAGAGCTGTGCAGCGAGGGTTTTGTTGTGAGCAAGGATCAGGGTTGGGCGGTTGACTTCCGCGATGACATTAGCCATGGTGAAGGTCTTACCGGAACCGGTAACACCCATCAGTGACTGCTCCTTATCACCATTGAGGATGCCCTGAGCCAGAGCACGGATGGCTTCCGGCTGGTCACCGGTCGGCTTGTAGTCAGAAACCAGTTCAAAACGTTCCGGCATGGAATCACCTCCAAATAAAATACAAGAACATGCGTTCGATACGCTTCTATTATAACAAGAATATTTTTAATTGGGAAGAGCCATTTTATGAAAAATTGCAAAGAAAAAGCACCCGTTTGGGTGCTTTGATTTATTCCGGTTTTCGTGCGGTGATGGTGGAGGACATGATGTACTGACCGACGGACAGACTACGTCCCCATTTTTCCTCGTACTCCTTGGAGACCGGTTTTTCTTTAACGGAAACGTCCACAAAGCCGGCACGGCGGATGATATTTTCCAGTTCTTCGACCGAAGAAGCGCCGCTCACTCAGCAGGAATGCATATCAGGATTATCCTGCATTTCCTCCGGCAGCTCTTTCATAATGACGATATCGCAGATGGAAAGGCGACCGCCCGGTTTCAGCACACGGAAAATCTCACGATAGACGCGGGGCTTGTTGTCCGAGAGATTGATGACGCAGTTGGAAATGCAGAC
Organism: Oscillospiraceae bacterium; assembly: GCA_017439985.1. Classification (GTDB taxonomy): domain Bacteria; phylum Bacillota; class Clostridia; order Oscillospirales; family Ruminococcaceae; genus Negativibacillus. The sequence goes on along the minus strand of JAFSIC010000054.1, from coordinate 52,327 downwards.
ATCAGCGCAGTTATCAGCGGCAGGGAGATTTTCAATCTCTCCCAGACGGAATTCTACGTTGCGGATACGGTTTTTCTTGGCAATGTCGCGAGCCTTGGACAGCATTTCCGGGGTCATATCCACACCGATGGCACGACCGCGGCGGCCGATTTTCACTCCGGCAAGGAAGCAGTCCAGTCCCGCGCCGGAACCCAGGTCGATGACCACTTCGCCCGGCTGCAAATCAGCAGCGATCAGAGGATTGCCGCAGCCCAAGCCCAGATTGGCTTCGGCAGGAACAAGAGCCAGTTCCTCGGCAGTATAGCCGACGCTGGCAGACATGGTATCGGCAGTATTGGTGTCGGTGACAAGAGAATTGGATGGGTCAAGCAGGATCTTCTGGTAATCCTTTCGAACCTGATCGTGAATTTCCGGCATGGATAGGCTCCTCTCATTGATAAGTCTCAATGTATTATACCATGAAGGCAGGGTGTTAGGCAAGAGTTAATTCATAAATACATTCTGTGCCCAGTTCTTCGGAGGCACGGTTCTTGCGCCCGCCGCAGCAGAGAGTCAGGGTCATGCCAAGTTTCTCCATGATACGTTTGGAGGCGCTGTTGCGGTCATCACAGTGGGCGATGAAATGACAAACTCCAAGGTCGTGGCAGAATTGCAGCAAAGCAGAGGCAGCCTCAAAGGCATAGCCCTGCCCCCAATAGCGCTTATCAAGGATCCAGCCCAATTCTGCGCTTTCATCTTCAATATAAGCACTGACTGCGCCGATGTGAATACCATCCAGCAGCACAGCAAACTCATAGAAGGATGGCTGTGGCTTTTTCCACTCTTCTTCACATTGTTGGAGGAAAAGACGGGTCTCTTCCTCGTCGTCATGAGGTAAACGGAACATATAACGGCAGTTCTCCGCATCGGAGGAGTAATGGTGGGTGCTTTCAAAATAGTCCATGCCCAAGGGTTCCAAAGTCAAGCGGGAAGTTGAGAGACGCATGAGATTCCTCCTTCTTCGTTTTCTTTCTATTATAACACCTTGCGCCGATGCAAACAATGTTGTAAAATAAAGTGATTGATTTTACGAGAAAAGGACGGTTTTACCGTGATTTTATTAAATGCAGAAGGCATCAGCAAAAGCTACAGCGAAAAAATCCTGCTGGACAATGTCAGTCTTGGCATCAATGAGGGCGACAAAATCGGTCTCATCGGTGTCAATGGTACAGGCAAGTCCACTTTTTTGAAAATCCTCGCCGGCGTGGACGAAGCGGAAGCAGGCACTGTGATTACAGGCAACGGTGTACGCATCGGCTACCTGCCGCAGAATCCTGACTTTGATGGCGACAAAACCATTTTAGAGCAGGCGATGGCGGGTGTTTCCCCGGCGGAGCAGGAAGCCAAAGAATTTCAGGTGAAAAATATCCTGACCCGTTTGGGACTCAGCGATTATGAGCAGAAAATCGGCGTGCTGTCCGGCGGTCAGAAAAAGCGTGTTGCCATGGCGGCAGCTCTGGCAGCAGAGACGGAGCTTTTGATCCTCGACGAGCCGACCAACCATATCGACAGCTCCATGGTGGATTGGCTGGAGAGCTACCTGGCAGCGTATAAAGGCGCAATTTTCATGATCACCCATGACCGCTATTTCCTGGAACGTGTAGCAAACAAAATCGTAGAGCTGGATCACGGCAAGCTTTACAGCTATCCGGAGAACTACTCCAAGTATCTGGAGCTGAAGAGTCAGCGCGAGGAGATGGAGCTGGCTTCTCAGCGCAAACGCCAGAGCCTGCTGCGTAAAGAATTGGAGTGGATTCAGCGTGGAGCGCGAGCAAGAGGCACGAAGGCACGCTTCCGTGTGGAACGCTACGAAGAACTGAGCAACGCTCCGACCATCGAAGAAGATGCAAAAATGGAGATCTCCGCATCCTTCTCCCGCATGGGCAGAAAAACCATCGAGATCGAAAACATCAGCAAATCCTATGGTGATAAAGTTCTCATCAAGGATTTCTCCTATCTTCTGCGCCGTGATGATCGTCTGGGTATTCTTGGCCCAAACGGCTGCGGTAAGTCCACACTGTTAAAAATGATTGCCGGCAAGATTCAGCCGGACAGCGGCAGCATTGTTCTGGGAGAAACGGTGAAGCTGGGTTACTTCTCTCAGGAATGTGAGGAAATGGACCTGAATCAGCGTCCAATCGACTATATTAAAGATATCGCCGTGGAAGTGGAGACTCCAAACGGAACTCTCTCTGCATCTCAGCTGATGGAGACCTTCCTCTTTGACTCCACACTGCAGTACACCACCATCGGCAGACTGTCCGGCGGTGAGAGACGTCGTCTGTACCTGCTGGGAATTCTGATGGAAGCGCCGAACATCCTCATTCTGGACGAGCCGACCAACGATCTGGATATCCAGACCCTGACCATTCTGGAGGACTATCTGGAAAGCTATGCCGGTGCAGTGATCGTTGTATCCCATGACCGCTACTTCCTGGATAAAGTAGTTGACCACATCTTTGCTTATGAAGGCAACGGCAGCATCCGTCAATATAACGGCGGCTATACGGATTACTACACCCTCCACAAAGAGGAAGAGAAGAAAGAAAAACAGGAGAAAGTTGCTGTTCAGTCCACACGTGCCAGTCGCACAACGCTTCCTCCAAAGCTGAAATTTACCTTCAAAGAGCAGAAGGAATTTGAAACCATCGATGAGGATATTGCTGCGCTGGAAGAGAAAATCGAACAGGCAGACAAGGATATGAAAAAAGCCTCCGCGGACTTTGTTCGTCTGCAGGAACTGATGGACGAGAAAGCTCAACTGGAGGAACAGCTGGCAGAAAAAATGGAGCGTTGGGTTTATCTTAATGACCTCAACGACCGCATTCAGGCGCAGGGTAAGTAGATGATCGACAAAGACTTGTACGAGCGCTGGCTTGCAGCATTGGAGCTGCAGAAAAGCCAGCAGAAAAGCGGCGGTATCGGTACACTGTCGGAGAAGCCTGTCCATGCTGTCATCAAATACACCGTAGAACCCAACGACACTTATCACGAAGTTCGCATCGGCTCCCATGTGGCGGATGTTGTGACAGAGCAGGGCATCGTTGAGGTGCAGACGAGAAATTTCTTCGGAACCAAAAAGAAGCTGGAGGCTCTGCTGGAAAAGGGTCCGGTGATTTTGATTCATCCGATTGCGGAAAAGAAGCAGATTTTCTGGGTGGATGAGGAAAGTGGGGAGGTTTCCGCACCGAAGCGTTCCTCAAAAAGCGGAAAACCGCTGGACAGCTTTATGGAGCTGATGCGGATACGCGATTTACTTGCTCACCCGAATCTGAGCTTTCAGGTATGGATGCTGGAGGTGGAGGAATACCGCTTCCTCAATGGTTACGGCAAGGACAGAAAAAAACGAGCCACCCGCTATCAACAGATTCCGGTGGAGCTGAAAGAGATTCACTGCTATCACGAGCTGCAGGATTATTTGAGTATGCTGCCGGAACTGCCCGATCCTTTCACTAAGAAAGAGCTGATGAAAGCAGCCAGGAGAACGGAAGCGTGGGCGCGCTACACGCTTTATACCCTGGAGCAGTGCGGTTTGCTTCACCGCTGCGGTAAAGAGGGGAAGGCTATTCTTTACAGTTTTTCGACAGAAGAATAAACGATTGTTTTCCACAGGTCAAATGGCCTGTGGAAACTTTTTTTGCACAAAAAGAACAAATGTTCAATTTTATCTTGACAAGTGGAAAAAGCCGCGCTATAATGAAATCACAGAAAAGAACAGACGTTCTTTTAGAAGGAAATACTGCCATTGACATAAAATGAGGCAAAAAGGAGGACACAACATGTTGGGTTGGAACAATGACGAACTGATGATCGAAAGCTATCTCGATATGAGACTTGCCTGTCGTGAGGAAACCATGCAGCAGCTGAAAAAAGACGGCTGGCGTGTTTTGAATATGTGCCGTATCGGTGGAGAACGCCGTTACACCATGGTGCTGCCGGAGCGCAGCAGCGAAGGTTATGCCTTCACTGAAGTAAACGCCATCGAACGCTTCCGCGATCTGTGCAGCAAACCGCTGTACCGCAGAGAGCGTCCGGTCCTGCGCCGCGTTTCCTAAGTATAAGAAAATGCTTGGTTGACAGAGCTTGTTTTTCTTCATTATAATGAAGAAAAACGAAAGAAGGTCTCGTATGAAAATCAGTATCATTTCCTTTAGCGGACGCGCGAATGGCAACTGCAGCCAGATCGCTGATTACCTGAACGAACTTCATCAAGGCGAAGCAACCATTTATCGTTTCTCGGACTTTTCCATTAGCGCCTGCGGAACCTGTAACCATGAGTGTATGGCAGGAAATAGCTGCCCGCACATCGACGATATGGAAGTGACTCTGCAGGAGGCCACCGCGAACAGCGACATGACCTACTTCATCGTACCGAACTATTGCGGTTATCCCTGTTCAAACTTTTTCGTGTTTAACGAACGCTGTGTATGCTGGACATGGGGACGGCAGGATCGGGTCGACGCGTACAACAATGCGCAGAAGAAGGCGATCATCGTCAGCAATTCCGGTGCGGATAACTTCAAAAAACTTCTGGGTTACCACGGTATGAAAGAGGAGGATATGCTCTTCCTCGGAAGCAGAACCTACGGCAGCCCACTGATGGCATCGGAGGAAGCAAAAGCTGTGATCCGTGCCTTTATCGAAAGATAACCACATCCTCATATGATCCTATATAAGACAGTCCTCTGCTGCGTCGTCAGCAGGGGACTGAACTTTTTCCAAACCCTTGACATCGAATCGTTCCCTTGCTATGCTTAGAATAACGACAAAATCTTACAATGGGGAGCGTGATGAGATGGACGAACTGCTGGAACAGATTTTAGCGGAATGCCATCCTTATACTGCACAGGGTAACCTGGCAAATTATATTCCGGAACTGGCAAAAGCCAATAAAAATGATTTGGGAATTTATATTATTTCCAGTGATGACCGCATTCACCGTGCCGGTGACTACGGCAAGAAATTCACTATTCAGTCTATTGTTAAGCCAATTCTGCTGCTGCTTGCACTGATGGACAACGGAATTGATGTTGTCCGCGAGCATGTTGGTGTGGAAGCGACGGGCAAGCCATTTGATGCCATCAATGTCAATGAGCAGGCTCTGCTCAGCGACCATATCAATCCAATGGTCAACATGGGTGCGATCCTGATGTGTACCCTCATCAAAGGCGACACCTATCAGGAGAAATTTGAGCGTCTGCTGGACCTGACTCGAAAACTGGCTGACAACAATGAGATCTGCCTCAATGAAGATGTTTATCTTTCCGAAAAACGCACCGGCAGTAAAAACCGCGCACTGGCTTATATGCTGAAAACCTATGGCATGATCCAGGATGACGTAGAGGATGTACTGGATTGCTACTTCCGTGCCTGCTCCATTCAGATCACCTGCGGAGACCTTGCCCGCATCGGTTACATTCTGGCAAACCATGGCAGAATGCCTTACACCGGCGAGCGTGTCTTCCCAGCGGAATATGCGAGCTTTGTTAATGCCATTCTCAGCACCTGCGGTATGTATGACGGCTCCGGTGAATTTGCCGTGAAAGTCGGCGTGCCTGCAAAATCCGGTGTTGGCGGCGGCATCATGGCTGTTGTTCCAACCCGTATGGGCATCGGTATCTTCTCTCCGGCCCTTGATGCAAAAGGTAACTCCGTTGCCGGCATCAAAGCGCTGGAACTGCTCAGCGAAAAACTGTTCCTGAGTATTTTCTAAACCGAAATAGAAAAAGCACCATCATTCGATGGTGCTTTTTTGTTACAGTAAGGATTTTCTGCCGTAGTCGGTGCAGTCGGTACCAAGCTTGTCAGCTAAGTCTTTCACAGACCAGTGACCATCCAGAACCGGTTTCAGTTCCGCATTGGTCACGCCGATGAGTTTTACGAAGCTCAGTTTACCGTTTGGAGTGGAGATGGTGCCCAACTCGTCCGGCAGGGTGATAAAGCCGCAGATTTTGGATTTGGAATCGGTGTCCACACCTTCCTCCTGGCCGGTGTAGATGTACTCGTAAGGGGAGATGACATCCTCCTGCTCGAAGCAGAGTTCTGCCAGAGACTGCATGAGAGCAGCGATATTCTCCAGCTCAGCTTCTTCGTCAGGGAGTGCGTTTTTGGAGAGCTTCAGGGTCAGCTCAAAGCCCATACCGCTCAGCTCTTTGTCCTCAGATTCCTTAGCATAGAGTTCAGAGAGACCGTAGCTGACAAAGTGCCAGAAATCGCCGCCGTCGTAAGCGCTGACGCCATCCAGCGGATCATCGCCGCCCATAGCGTAAGGCAGTTCAGGAGCGAAGTGCTTTGGCTCTGCCTGATTCGGATAGAGACCGAGGAAGGCTTCTGTGATAGCATTCCAGCCGTCCATGCAAGGAGTCTGGTTTGGGTCGAAGATCAGTTCGTTTTCTGTCATAACAATGCCTCCCTTAGATTCTCTTGCCGAGGATCGGAACCATCTCGTCGTGGAACTGGGTGAAGGTGCCTTCATCCAGCGCAGCGCGGATTTTTTCCATCAATGTGTTGTAGAAGTACAGGTTGTGCATAACAGCCAGACGCATGCCCAGCATCTCATTTGCTTTGAAGAGGTGACGGATATAGGCTCTGGAGTGACGCTGACAAACAGGGCAGTCACATTTTGGATCGATAGGAAAATCGTCCAGTTCATATTTTGCGTTGGAGATGTTGATGATGCCGTCCCAGGTGAAGAGGTGACCATGACGGGCATTGCGGGAAGGCATTACACAGTCGAAGAGATCGACACCGCGGTAAACGGCTTCGATAATATTGACAGGAGTGCCGACGCCCATCAGGTAGCGGATTTTATCTTTTGGCATATATGGTTCCACCGCTTCGATGGTCTCATACATTTCCTGTGCGGTTTCACCGACAGCCAGACCGCCGATGGCATAGCCGTCCAGATCCAGCTCTGCGATTTTCTTCATGTGCTCGATACGCAGATCTTTATAGGTAGAACCCTGATTGATGCCGAAGAGCAGCTGATTTGGGTTGATGGTATCCGGCAGAGAGTTGAGACGCTCCATTTCTTTTTTGCAGCGGATCAGCCAGCGAACGGTGCGGTTGATGGATTTCTGGGTGTATTCGCGGGTTGCAGGGTTTTCGATGCATTCATCGAAAGCCATAGCGATGGTGGAACCAAGATTGGACTGGATGCGCATGGATTCTTCCGGGCCCATGAAGATGCGTTTGCCATCGATGTGGGACTGGAATTTTACGCCGGCTTCTTCGATTTTACGCAGGGAAGCCAGAGAGAATACCTGGAAGCCGCCGGAGTCGGTCAGGATCGGACCTTCCCAACCCATAAATTTATGCAGACCGCCCAGAGCTTTGATTTTTTCATCGCCCGGACGCAGATGCAGGTGGTAGGTGTTGCAGAGCTCGACCTGACATTTCAGATCCTTCAGGTCATAGGATGAGATTCCGCCTTTGATGGCAGCGGAAGTGCCAACGTTCATGAAGGCAGGGGTCTGAACTGTGCCGTGAACAGTCTTGAACTCGCCGCGGCGCGCATTGCCTTCCTGCTTGAGAAGCTGGTACATAGTGTTCCTCCGTATCGTTAAGTGTGGTTTATTCAATAAACATAGCGTCACCAAAGGAGAAGAAGCGGTACTTCTCATCCACTGCCACTTTGTAGGCAGCCATGGTGTTGTCGTAACCGGCCAGTGCGCTGACCAGCATGATAAGGGTGGATTCCGGCAGGTGGAAGTTGGTGATCAGAGCATCCAGCACGTGGAATTTGTAGCCCGGATAGATGAAGATCTGAGTCCAGCCGTCAGCTTCCTGCAGAGGATACTCCTGCAGCTGACCACAGGTTTCCAGAGTGCGGCAGCTTGTAGTACCGACTGCGATGACACGGCCGCCGTTTGCCTTGGTCTCATTGATGAGAGCAGCGGTTTCCGCAGGCAGGTGATAATGCTCGGAGTGCATCTTGTGGTCGGTGATCTCGTCCTCTTTCACAGGACGGAAAGTACCCAGACCGACGTGAAGAGTTACCTTTGCGATTTTTACACCCTTTTCTTCGATGCGCTGCATCAGCTCTTTGGTGAAATGCAGACCGGCAGTCGGAGCAGCGGCAGATCCCAGCTCGTTGCTGTAAACGGTCTGATAGCGCTCTTTGTCCTCCAGTTTGGCAGTGATATAAGGAGGCAGCGGCATCTGACCGATCTCCTCCAGAATTTCATAGATCGTTTTCTCCGGATCATGGGAGAAGCGGATCAGGCGGTTGCCGCCTTCGAGAGTTTCTTCAATCGTGCCCTCCAGCAGACCGTTGCCGAAGCTGAGAACGGCACCGGGACGGCATTTTTTACCCGGTTTTACGAGAGTTTCCCACAGGTCCTGTTCCTTCTGTTCCAGAAGCAGCAGTTCCACGTTGGCACCGGTATCCTTTTTGCAGCCGTAGAGACGGGCAGGGAGCACGCGAGAGTCATTGACAACCAGCAAATCGCCCGGGCGAAGCATGTCTACAATATCATAGAAATGATGATGGCTCACCTCGCCGCTGCTTTTGTCCAGACGGAGCAGACGGGAATGGTCGCGAGGCTCCACCGGAGTCTGTGCGATTTGGTTTTCCGGCAAGTCAAACCAGAAATCGGATTTCTTCATAACGATATCCTTTCTTCTATATAAATGAAATAATAGCCTATCAATTTATTATACAAAATAATGGACAGGATTGCAACGAAAGAATCGCGATACAAAGCGCTGTTTCCTTGTGGATTTTGTACAGAAATGATCTACATGTATGAAGTTGCATAAGGTAAACATATTTCAAAAAATAGGGAAAACAAACAAAAAACGCATAAAAAAGCCATAAAGTGAAAATTAAGCTTATAGAGAATGTCATGTTTTATTCCACTTCATTAGGTATTTCGTTAAAACTTCATTCATAATTATTGACAACAAAATCTGATAGTGCTAAAATGTGAGCGAACTTTAGGAATTGTGCAGTGTCCACCAAAACTGCCGCCTGAAGTAGTTCCGGCAGGGAGATTTTACCGGAACATAGTTGTTTTATTTTATAAGGAGGAATTTGCTATGTCCAAAAAACTGACTAAAGTGCTGGCACTGGCTCTTGCTGCTGCTATGACTCTGTCTGCTTGCGGTTCCACCCAGGCTCCTGCAGAGACTCCAGCTGCTCCAAGCACTCCAGAAGCTACCACTCCTGCAACCCCAGCTCCATCCACTCCAGCTGCTCCAGAAGCTGAACCAATTACCGACCTGGTAATCGGTCGTCTGGCAACCCGTGAGATTGAGACCTTCAACATTCTCTACTCCACCACCTTCTCTGACTTTGAGAACCTGACCAACATGATCGACTCTCTGGTAGAAGTTGATACCAAAGGTAACGTTGTTCCTGCAATCGCTGAATCCTGGGAAACCAACGACAATGGTCTGACCTGGACCTTCCACCTGCGTGAAGGTGTTAAATGGGTAGACATGAACGGCAACATCAAAGGCGATGTTACCTCCCACGACTGGGCAGTAGCTCTGGAATGGGTAATGAACTACCACAAAAACAAAACCGCTCATACCTCTCAGCCATCTGACATGATTGCTGGTGCTGCTGATTACCTGGCTTACACCAAAGAACTGTCTGAAGCTGATGCTTGGGCTCTGGATGCTTCTGAAGGTTCCAAATTCATGGAAATGGTTGGTATTGAATGCCCAGACGAACTGACTCTGGTTTACCACTGCCCAACCGAAAAACCATACTTCCCATCCTTCCCAGCATGGGCTGGTCTGTACCCAATGCCACAGGGCATGGTTGATGAACTGGGCGTTGAAGGCGTAATGGCTATGGATAACACCAACTACTGGTACAACGGCTGCTACACCATGACCACCTTCGTACACGGCAACGAAAAAGTATTCACCAAAAACCCACATTACTGGGATACCGAAGCTACTCTCTTCGATACCGTTACCGTTAAGATGCTCGACTCCAACGAAGTTGCTTATCAGCTGTATGAAAACGGCGAGATCGATATGTGCTCTCTGACCGAATCTACTCTGAACACCATCTACAACAACAAAGATCACAAATTCTACAACTACCTGGTTGAACAGCCAGCAACCTCTTACGCTTATCAGTTCCACATCAACTTCTACAAAAACAATGAAGACGGTACTGAAGATGTAAACTACAACAAAGCAATCGCTAACACTGCTTTCCGTCAGTCCATCTACTATGGTCTGGATCTCACCACTTACTTACAGAGAACTAACTCCATCCACCCACTGTCCTGTGAAAACGATGCATACACCATGAAGGGTCTGATCTACACCACCGACGGTACCGATTACACCCAGCTGGTTCGCGATGAACTGGGTCTGCCAGCTTACAACGGCGAAACCCCTGTTCGTCTGAATGCAGACAAAGCAGCAGCACTGAAAGCACAGGCTATCGAAGAACTGACTGCTATCGGCGTTACTTTCCCAGTAGAATTTGACTACTACATCTCTGGTTCTAACCAGACTGCCCTGGACACCGCTAACGTTCTGGCTCAGGCATTCAAAGATTGCCTCGGCGATGACTACATCAAACTGAACATCTGCACCTACGTTTCTTCCTTCTCTCAGGAAGTTCGTAACCCAAGACTGTTCTCCATTAGCATTAACGGTTGGGGCGCAGACTACGCTGACCCTGTAAACTACCTGGGCCAGGAAATCCTGTCTGAATCCGCTAACTACAAAACCTACAACAACATGCTGACTCTGGAGAAAAACGACTACAATGCTGACCTGTTCACTGCATACGAAACCTTCACCGCTATGGTTGAAGCTGCTGACGCTATCGTTGACGACCACGATGCTCGTCTGCAGGCATTCGCTGAAGCAGAGGCTTACATGATTGAAAATGTACTGACCATGCCTGCTTACTACGGTGTATCTTGGGGTCTGACCCGCGTTAACTACTACAGCCGCATGAACGCTATCTTCGGTTGCCAGAACGACAAGATGAAGAACTGGGAAACCAACGTAAATGGTTACACCACCGAAGAAATGGCTGCAGCAGCTGCTGCAAACGCTTAATTTCAAATCTCACACTTAACAATCTCCCTTGTTAAGTAGAAAAGCCTCCGACTTCTGTCGGAGGCTTTTCGTTTGCTACCGCACTTCGAGCATCGCGAAGAAGTGAGAGGCGGCGACAAAGAGGGGCGATAAGCAGAAAGTAAGACGCCGCCGCACTCCCTTGTTAAGTAGAAAAGCCTCCGACTTCTGTCGGAGGCTTTTCGTTTGCCTTCCGCACTTCGAGCAACGCATTATCATGTGTAAAATGTGTAAAAGAAATGGGAACTTTTCATATAAGAGTTGCTATAGAGGAGTTTACATATAAAATGCACATTTTGCACATTGCAAGAAGCAGTTCGCTTTGCTATACTGAAATCATGAAACGATTGCTTGAAAGGAGCGTTTGTTATGCTGTTGGAATGCTGTGTTGACTGCGTGGAATCGGCTGTAACTGCCGCACAAAACGGAGCAGACCGTCTGGAGCTTTGTGCCAATCTGCTTATTGGCGGTACAACGCCGGATATCAACCTGTTTTATCGTGTGAAGAAAAAGGTTGCTCCCTATGGAACAAAAATCAATGTGCTGCTGCGTCCGCGCTTTGGTGATTTCTGTTACAGTGAGGATGAGTTTGAGATCCTGCTGGCAGATGTGCTGCTCTTCCGAGAGGCGGGGGCTGACGGTATCGTCATTGGTGTGCTGAAAGAGGACGGCAGCATCGATGAGGAGCGTATGGCTCTGCTGATGCAGGCAGCAGGAGACCTTCCTGTGACCTTCCATCGTGCTTTTGATGTGACCGTAGATGCGATGGAAGCTCTTGAAACCTGCAAACGTCTGGGTGTTTCAACTATTCTGACTTCCGGACAGAAAGCTTCTGCACAGGAGGGCTTGGATTTGTTGAAACAGCTTGTGCATGAAGCCGGCGACATTTGCATTATGCCCGGCAGTGGCGTTTCCTCCAAGAATCTGCCTCAACTATTGGAATGCGGCGCAAAAGCCTATCATATGTCAGCCAAAAAGGTTGTAGACAGCCCGATGAACTATCGCCGCGAGGGCGTGCCAATGGGACTGCCGATGATGAGTGAGTTCGTGCTTTGGCGCTGTGATGGGGAAGAAGTAGCAAGAGCCAAAGCCATTCTGGAGAAAGCGGGGGAATAGCATGATTCGGGACGCATTTGAACAACGCTGTCCGCTGTTTGCACAGCGGGAGCAAGAGATTCGCTCCTTTGTAACGGCGAGTCGCTATCGAGAGGAGCTTGAGTATCTTTATGCCTCTATGCCCCTCAGTGACGCCGCAAACTATCCGCCCGAATTGTTTGAAGGCTTTGCATCCCACGGACGTTTTCTGCGGGAAAATGTGCCTTGGTGCCGCGATTTGAGCGAGGAGTTCTATCTTAATCAGGTTCTCTTCCATCGTGTCAACGATGAGGAGATCAGTGACTGCAGAGCGCTGTTTTATGAAAAACTCTGGCCGCTGGTACAGGACAAATCCATGGAAGAAGCGGCAAAAATCATCAATTACTGGTGTCTGGAGGAGGCAACGTATCGCCTGACCGATGAGCGTACCGCCTCTCCCGAGACTGTTCTTCGCTGCGCCTTTGGCCGCTGTGGGGAGGAATCCATGTTCGCCGTCAATGCTCTGCGCGCAGTGGGTATCCCTGCCCGTCAGGTCTATGCGCCGAAGTGGCCGCATTGTGATGATAACCACGCTTGGGTGGAGCTGTTCTGCGACGGACGCTGGCAGTATCTTGGTGCCTGCGAGCCGGAAGAAAGTCTGAACCGCGGCTGGTTTATGGCGGCGGCCTCCCGTGCGATGCTGGTGCACAGCAGAACCTTCGGCCCTGTGGGTATGCAGGAGGAACTGATTTCCGACGATGGCTGTATGAGCTTATGGAATCAGCTGCCGCGCTATGCGGACACTAAAAAACTGATAGTCACTGTGACAGAAGATACAAAGCCGCTTGCGGGAGTGACTGTGCGCTGTGAACTGCTGAATTACGCTGAATTTGCAGCGATTTCTCGTCAAATCACCGATGAAAAGGGTCAAATCAGCCTGACGACCGGTTTGGGTGATCTGCATCTGCACTGTGTGAAGGACGGACGTTTCCTGACTCGTAAAATTGATTTGCGAAAAGAGCAGGAGATCTTGATCGACTTCGGAGAAGCACAGTTGTATGAAGCACAGGAGCGGAACGGCATTGATTTTGATATGCAGCCGCCAAGAGATAATATGAGCTACCTCCATCCACAGAGTGAGGAAGTGAAATTGCTGCGGCAGAAGAAGTTCGATGCGGCGGTGGAGAAACGTCGTCAGAAAGAAGCGGCTTATCTCAATGAACAGCAAAGTGAACAGCTGCTGCTTCAGCGCGGATGGGCGGAAGAAACGGCCAAACGCGGAGCACGTCTTTTGGCAGGCAGCTATGGCAACGAGCAGGAACTGCTGACTTTCCTTGATGATGGCTGCCTTGATATGAAGTTATCCCTGTTGGAAGCCCTGACAGAAAAGGATCTTTATGACTGCAAGGCGGAGCTTTTGCAGGAAGCTTATGATGAGGCGTTACGCTTTGAAGCTGCTTGTCCGCAGGAACTGTTTATACCTTATTTGATGAATCCACGTATCGGCAGAGAGGTCCTCAAACCTTGGAGAAAAGCTCTGCCTCAGCAGTTTACCGATGAAGAGAAGGCGAAGTTCCTCGCTGATCCGACAACGATCGGTGAGTGGATCCGGCACCATATTATCCATCAGCCGAAGCAGGAACATTCTGACCTGCTGACCACACCGCTGGCTACACTTCAAATCAGAAGCGGCAATCAGCGTTCTCAGTACAGTCTTTTTGTGGCGATCTGCCGCAGTCTGGGCATTCCTGCCCGTCTGGCACCGGACGATCAGCGTCCGCAGTTTTGGAATGGAGAAATTGCAGCGTTTACCGATGCAATGTCAAAACAGGAAGGACAATTACTGAACTTCCTCTTGGAAAGTGAAGAAACAGAGCCGTGGATCTACAGTCAGAACTGGTCTCTGGCGCGCTTGGAGCAGGGGGAATATGTGACGCTGGATCTCTCGGCAGAGAAGTGGACAGGCAATCAGTTGCCGTTGCAGCTGGCTCCGGGGCAGTACCGTCTGCTGACCTGCAAACGTATGCCGACCGGTGCACTGTTTGCCAAGGAATATCGTTTTGAGCTGAAACAGAACGGTGACCGCTTATGCATCCGTCAGCGCAAAGCGAAGCTGACCGACCTGCTGTCCGATAAGCCGATTCCCGATTTCAACTTATACACAGAGGAGGGGAAAGCCTGCTCGATGGCAGAGCAGAGCGCAGGTCGCGCCAATCTGTTCCTCTGGTTGGAAGAGGGTAAGGAGCCGACGGAGCATATCCTCAACGAGATGGAGGACTTGCGTGACGGTTTCTCTAAGCTCAACGCGAACATTTTCTTTGTGCTCAAATCCAAAGATGCATTGCAGGACGCAAGGATCCATCGCGCCCTGGAGCATATTCCGGGCATTGTGGTTCTTTATGACGACTTCCGCGACACCATGTCCATGCTGGCACGAAGAATGTACATCGATCCCGATAAACTGCCGATCGTTGTACTCTGCAGCGAAGGGCTCAACGGAATCTATGGTTCCAGTGGTTACAACGTAGGTTTGGGTGATTTGATCCTGAAAATCTTCAATGAACTGAACTAAAAGAAAAAGCACAGCCGAAAGGCTGTGCTTTTGTGCTGTTTAGCGGGTCGGTGGATCAACGGCCTCAGTGGTGGCAGGCTGAACGGACTGGAACGCGCTCTGGATGGTGGATTCATAGCTGCTGTCCTGCGCGCTAAACATGACTGTGATCATGCCGCTGTCTGTCTGGCGATACAGAACGTAGTTGTAACCGCTGGCGCTGTATTCGTCACCGATGTTGCGGTAGCTGAATGTGATGGAGTATAAGCCATCTGCGTCCTTCTGACGATCAAATTTGAAGTCTTTGACGCTGCCATCTGCTTTCAGCGTATCATTGAGGACGGTAATGTTATCTTCGATGCTTTTAACCTCAGCAGCATCGGAAGTGTAAGAGATAAGCCCCTGGAAAGCCGCATCACCCTGAGCGGAAATGTAGAAGCCGCCGGCCATTTGGTCATAGATACCGGAGAGCGGAGATTTCAGGGTGATCTCATAGCCGGAGTTCAGCACACGGAACACACCGGAAGCACTGTTGCCCAGCTCATCATCAGCAGTTTCTTCTTCCTCTTCACCGCTGTTTTCTTCCTTCTTTTCTCCTTCGTTTTCCGGAGCGGCAGAAGGAAGCTCTGCAGGTTGTTCCAATACGCTTGGAACAGAAGGCGTTTCCTTTTTATCATTTTCTTCTTCGCTGAGGGAAGGGGACGCGCTGCGAGCGGTGCAAGCGCTTAATAAAAGCAGGAAAGACAGGAGAAGCGAGAGTGTTTTCTTCATACTGTTACCTCACAAATCAAATTTTATGGAACAAGTATAACATATTTTTGGCGGCAGGTAAACGGGTGGTAGGGTTCCTTTTTAGAGCAGGAACTTCCTCGGATGAAAAGCAGCGAAAGCACTGGGGAGGGCGATCTCCTGCAGCAGTTCTTCCTTGCTGACCCAACGCCAATCTGGCGGGACGGAGAAAATCCTGCCGAGGCTCAGCTTGCAGCCTGTCATATGCCATTCGATGTGGGAGAAAACATGAGTGGCAGATCCACAGTCTTCTATCATTCCGGAAGGCAGTTCAAAATCAAAAGAAGAACCTTCCAGACAGTTTGGCAGCTCCCAAAGTCCGGCAAGCAGACCTTTGTCTGCTCGTCGGTGGAGCAAAATCCTGTCCTCAGCACAGATGAGCCACACAGTACGTTTCTCTATCTTTCGCGCTTTTTTCGTGGGCTTTACAGGATAGTCCAGCGGGTCGCCCTGCGCATGGGCAAGGCAAAACTCCCGTGCGGGACAAATCTCGCACAGAGGTTCTCCGTTGGGCAGGCAAACCGTCGCTCCAAGCTCCATCAAGGCCTGCGTGAGATCGCCGGCGGATACATCTTCGTACAGCGGCAGCAAACGCTGACGATAGTCTTTTTTGACCTTTGCGGACATGATATTGGAAGAATCCGCACAAATACGGCTGCAGATACGCAGAACATTGCCATCAACGGCAGGAACTGCCTTTCCAAAAGCAATGGAGCTGATGGCTCCGGCAGTGTATTCTCCGATACCCGGCAAACGAAGAAGAGTGCTGTAATCCGATGGGATCTGACCATCGTAGTCGCTGACAATGCGCTGTGCCGCTTTTTGCAGGTTGCGCACGCGGATGTAATAGCCTAAGCCCTCCCAGAGCTTCAGAAGCTGTTCTTCCGAAGCGTCAGCGAGAGCCTGCACATCAGGCAGAGTGCGGAGAAAACGCTCAAAATAGGGAAGGGCAGCTTCCACACGAGTCTGCTGCAGCATGATTTCGGAAATCCAAACGCGATAAGGCTGCGGGTCTTCTCTCCACGGAAGAATGCGGCGATGTTTTTCATACCAACTCAACAGGGGAGTGGGCAGTTGTTTCAGTGGGTCGTTCATGGTTCACCTCATAAAAGAAAAGGGACGAACAGGTCGTCCCTTGGGTTAGGCTTTTCTTCTGCGATGGGCGCTGATGTGCATCATCATGCGGAACATGGAGATGACGAGCATAACGCCCAGTGCTATCGCACCGGCACTGGACAGAACGGAAACGCCTTTTTCAGCGAATTCCACATACTGTCCCTGCACAAAGTATTTCATCGTGTAATAGATACCGGCTCCCGGAACCAGAGGCAGCAGACCAATGATCAAGAAGCAGGTGGATGGAGTGCGGCGAATTCGAGCAAACAATTCGGCATAAAGAGATACTGCGAAGCCGCTGAGGAAACAAGCGAGGATATCGTTACTGTAATGAACGGTGATCAGGTAGACCATCCAGCTGATTGCGCCTCCCAAAGCGGATAAAAGCAGATTTTTTCCTCGAATATTGAATATGATGCCAAAGCCGATGCAGGCAATAAAGGAAATTAGTACAGGCAGGAATAGTTCAGCGGTGAAAGAAGTTATTGCCTGAAGGAGAAGATCAAAAGACATAGTTCAAACCTCCTTTATACGATGAAGCTCATGGCTGTCATGGAAATATAAGCGCCGAGAGCAACACCGAGACCGATCATAACAACTTCTACCAGCTTGACCAAGCTGGAAATGTAGTCGCCGGCGATAATGTCCCGCATACTGGTGGTCAGCGCCATACCCGGAACCAACAGCATCATCGGGCCGATGATGGTGGTGTCCATGTTAGCCTGCAACGGACTGATGGACATGAGTTCTGCCCAGGCAGTCAATGTTGCAGAAGCGAGAATGTTGGTAAAGAAGGTGTTGGTCTCCAGCTTACCCATCTGATCGAAGATAAATTTGACCATCAAGCTGCTGAAAATCGCACAAAAGGCATCGACCAAGGTACCGCCAAAGAACAGGGAGAAGCCGCTGCCCGCCAGCACATGACCGAGGTACTGGGTCAGCTGAGAATAGAGAGCGCCGTGTCGAATGGTCTCAATGCGCTGCTCCAGTTCATCCAATGTCATGTCGTGGGTACAGTAATAGCGGCAGAGGTCGTTGGCTTCTTTGATTTTGGTTAGGTCAGTTCCGCGAACTTTGATGCGCTTCTGCTGCGTATAGATTTTTTCCGAACCATTGGGTCGGACGGTGACGATCAGCATGCTTGGAATAACAAAGACATCCACCTGTGCCATATCATGTCCCTGAAAAATACGAAGAATGGATTCTTCAACGCGGTAGGTTTCCGCACCGTTTTCCAAAAGAGTTGCTCCCAGTGAGATCACCAGATGCAGCAAACGATGATAATTCATGTTTAGAATACTCCTGTTACATCATAATATAAGGAATAAAATGAATCATAAGACGGTCATTTATACCCTTCAACGGAGCATATTATAACGCGTCAAAGTATGAAATTCAAGTTTTTTTGAATTACGAAAGGATTTTCTTAATTGCTACTTGCAGTCTGATTCACAGACAGGTATAATATACTTATCATTGTGAGAAGAGACAAGAAAATCGTTCCTTTGCTGCGTGACATTTTGTCACGCATTTGTTCGTTATGGGATTAAAAAACAAGTTTTTGTATTCTCATAAGTTTTTGTTACGGACAGAGAAGGAACGCATAGAATACGTTATCGTGCTTGAAAGGAGCTGATGCACTGTGTGTGGAATCGTTGGCTTTACCAAAAAGAAATATCGTTCTGCCTGCTGCCTGGAGGTTCTGCTGAATGGCCTGGAAAACCTGGAATATCGCGGTTATGACTCTGCGGGTATTGCAGTCTCTGATATGGAACATCAGGAATTGAAACTTTGCCGTGCGGTGGGAAGGATCAGTAATCTTCGCCGCGTCGTGGAAGAGGAAAAACCGGAGGGAAGCTGCGGTATCGGTCATACCCGCTGGGCAACTCACGGAAAACCTTCTGTTGAGAACTGCCATCCCCACCTTGCAGAAAAGAAAACAGTCGCAGTGGTACACAATGGCATCATTGAAAATTATCAGGCCTTAAAATTGCAGCTGCAGAAAGAAGGCGTGCACTTCGCCTCTCAGACGGATACGGAAGTGGTTGCGCAGCTGCTGGAGAAGCAGTATTGCGGCGACATGAAGAAAACTCTGGAGCGAGTGCTCCCACAGCTGGAGGGCTCCTTCGCATTGGCGATTTTGGATCGAAATCAGCCGGACACCATCTACTGTGCCCGCCGCAGAAGTCCGCTTCTGCTTGCAAAAGGAGAGGATGGTGCATATCTTGCCAGTGATATTTCCGCATTGCTGGACTATACCCGAGATGTTTGGTATATCGATGAGGACAGCATTGCCGTGCTGACTCCGGAAGAAATTATGTTCTGGAAAGACGGCGAGCAGCAATTCCCACAGTCGGTACATATCAACTGGGACAGCTCTGCCGCACGGAAAAATGGCTTCGATCATTTTATGCTGAAAGAAATTTTCGATCAGCCGACAGCTTTGAGAGATACATTGAACCACTATGTTGACGTGGAAAAAGGCATCATCCGCAGAGAAACCATGCCGTTTACAATGGAACAGGCAAAAGCATTGAAGCGACTGACCATCGCTGCCTGCGGCACCGCATATCATGCGGCCGTTATGGGACAGAGTTTGCTGGAACAGGTGGCAGGAGTCCCTGCTATGGCGGCTGTTGCCAGCGAATATCGTTACAGTACCATGCCTCCGATGGAGGGCGAGGTCTTTATGGCTGTCAGTCAGAGCGGCGAAACCGCCGACACTCTCGCAGCATTGACACACAAAAAAGCACAGGGCTTGCGCTGTCTGGCGCTAAGCAATGTGATCGGTTCCACCATTGCGAGGGAAGCAGACCATGTGATGTATACCCTTGCAGGTCCTGAAATTGCGGTAGCTTCCACCAAAGCTTATTTAACACAGGTTCTGCTTTTTGAAATTTTAGCTCTGGATCTGGCGAATTTGCGAGGAGTTCTCTCTGATGAGGAACTGAAAGTCCGTATCGCAGAACTGGCTCAGCTGCCGGAACAGGTAGAAGCGATCCTTGCTTCCAAGAAAACAGTGGAAGATTTTGTGCAGACACAGAAAAACTGCCATGACATCTTCTTCATTGGACGACTGATGGACTATGCTTCCTCTCTGGAAGCTGCACTGAAGCTGAAGGAAATTTCCTATCTCCATTCAGAGGCTTATGCTGCCGGCGAACTGAAACACGGCACCATTGCTCTGGTGGACGAAAGTTGCTTGGTAGTCGTGACAGCCACCCAGTCCGTGGTTCTGGAAAAAACGTTGGCTAACATGGAAGAGGTTCGCGCCCGCGGTGCGGAATTACTGTTGTTGGGTCACTTCCCGGTCGATCATCCACATGACTGCACTGTTTGGAATATCCCTGCCTGCAGCGATCAGCTTGCACCGATTTTAACAACGGTATACGCACAGCTCTTTGCGTACTATATGGCAAAAATGCACGGCTGCGATATCGATAAGCCAAGAAATCTGGCAAAATCTGTTACAGTAGAGTAAAGAAAAGGCTCCTTCGGGGGCCTTTTTGCATATCGGAAAATACCTGCGCATAAACTGAAACATCTGATATGTGAGGTGGGCGTATGGCAAAGAAACGAGGCTCGATGCTGTCAAAACTAAAAAGTACGATGAAGGGCAGGGAAGGTGCCTTGTTTTGTGTATGTTTGGCGACAGCAGGAGGCATTGTTACCATGTTTGTGCTGATGCTGCTGTTTGCCGCAGCACTGAGCAGTTTTCCTCTGCCGCTGTCTGTGTTTTCTCCGGCAGGACTGATCATCGGAAGCCTTGGATCCATGGCGGCAGGCTTTCTTTGCTCCCTGATGAGCCGAGAAAAAGGCTTCTTCTTTGGCATTCTCTGCGGAGCGTTGCTGTTTGTGATCCTGCTTATCATTGCTCTGCTGGTGTGGAAACAGAAGTTGGGAACATACACGCTGGTAAAGTTCTTTGCGATGCTTTTATCCGGCGCCGTTGGAGGGATCATGGGGGTCAACAGCCGATGAGGAAGCTCTTCATTTTCTGTTGCATTTTGCGACAAAATAATACAAAATGATTGAAAAAAATTCATGTTTTCCTCTGGACTATTGATGAAATCTATTGTACAATATTAAGTAGTTTTGCAATATTCCCGCAATTTTTGCGGTTTTTATATGAAAAGTATCATGCAGACCGTTTGTTTTGGTCTGAAATTCAGGAGGAAAGCGATGAATAACACAGGCTTTGGAAAGGGAAAAATTCTCGTTCCAAATGTGAAGGACATGACAAGCTGGAGCGTGATTGCCTGCGACCAGTTCTCTTCTCAGCCGGAATATTGGCGTGATGTGGAAGAACAGGTGAAAAGCAATCCGTCCACTCTGAATATGATCATTCCGGACAGTAATCTCTGGCAGCCGGATCTGGATCAGCGTGTTGGTGCGCTGTATCGTGCGATGAGAACCTACCTCCGCCGCCACATGCTGGTGGAAGTGGAGGATTATATTTATGTAGAACGTGTGACCCATGACGGTCAGGTTCGCAGCGGTATTGTCGGCGTTGTGGATTTGGAGGAATATGACTATCACGAGGATGCGGGAACCAAAGTCCGCGCATCGGAACGCACCACCAACTTGGTGCAGTATCGCCGTCAGTTCCGTGAAAATGCACCGCTGGAAGTATCTCATATCATTCTGCTGATGGACGACAGAGAAGATGCTGTGATGTCTGCTCTTCGTGGCCACACAGATGAAATGAAACCACTTTATGATTTCGAACTGATGAAAGACGGCGGTTCCATTCGCGGTTGGCTGGTGACAGCAGAGCAGTCCGAGAACATTGATGCAACACTGGAAAAACTGGGTGAGCGTCAGCTCTTTGAAGATAAATACAATATGCCGGAAAAAGAGACCATGATTTACGCAGTTGGTGACGGTAATATGTCTCTGGCAGCAGCGAAAGCTCACTATGAAGCTCTGAAAGCGACCCTTTCTCCGGAAAAAATGAAGAACCATCCGGCTCGCTACGCACTTTGCGAACTGGTGAATCTGAATGACGAATCCCTGAAATTCGAGCCAATCAACCGCATCGTTTTCGGTGTGGATACACAGAACTTTGTTCGCCAGCTGGAACGCAGCTGTAAAGTATCCTACGAGCCTTGCAAGGATGAAAACGGTCAGGAATGTCAGCATGTGGATATGTATCTTCAGGGCGAAGTGAAGCATATGTGGATCCAGAAGCCATCCTCCAACATGGTGACCGGCACCATCCAGAACTTCATCGACACCTATGTGCAGGAGTTTTCCGGCAAGGTGGACTATGTTCACGGCAACAGCATCGTGCAGCAGCTGTCCTCTCTGAAAGATAATGTGGGCTTTATCTTCCCGGCTATGGGCAAGGAAGTCCTCTTTGAAACCATTCTGGTGGATGATATTCTTCCAAGAAAGACCTTCTCCATGGGTAAGGCAGAAGATAAGCGCTTCTATCTGGAATGCCGCAAGATCATCAAATAAAAGAACTCGAAGCCCCATTGGAAGATGGGGCTTTTTTCTTGACAAAAATCGAAGAAAAAGCTGAAAATATACTAAAAGTTCACAATTTGGAACAGTTTTGGCAGTTTACATCGAAAGCCATTATTGATATAATATCGGTGAAACAAGCATTACATTGAGATGAAGTAACTGTTACATCTGTTTTATACAGGAGGAATTGACATGCCTGCATTATTTCTGTGGTATCCAAGCTGCAGCACCTGCAAAAAAGCAAAAGCCTGGCTTGATGCCAATGGTATTGAATATATTGCCCGTCACATCGCTGAAGAAGAACCGACCCGTGAGGAACTGACTCAGTGGATCGACCGCAGCGGTCTGGAAATTAAAAAGTTTTATAACACCAGCGGTCAGCTGTATCGTCAGCTGGAGCTGAAAGATAAGCTCCCGATTTTTACCGATGAAGAAAAGATCGGGTTGCTGGCAACCGATGGTATGCTGGTAAAACGTCCCCTGCTGATTACGGAGGATAAAGTTTTAGTCGGCTTTAAGGAAGCTGAATGGGAAAGTGTGAAGTAGGAGGAGAACCATGAGAATTGCTATTTTTACCGAAGCATATCTTCCACGCATCAACGGTGTGGTAACTCATATCAAGCTGTTAAAAGAAGGTCTGGAAGCTCGCGGTCATGATGTACTGATCGTCACCGCTGACGGCGACGCCAAAGAGCATTATCTGGAAAACGGTGTACTGCACTGTCCGGGTATTAAGCTGACAAAAAAACTCAGCGGTTTTGAAACCTCTGTGCCTGTTAGCAGAAAGCGTCTGAACTTTGTCCGCGACTTCAAACCGGACATTATCCATGTAGAAACCGAATTCGGCATGGGTCTCTGCGGCGTTTCTATTGCTAAAATGCTGAAGGTTCCGCTGGTTTATACCATGCATACCATGTACGACGAATACATCTACTATATTGCACCTCGCCCGCTTGTAAAGACAGTGAAAAAACTCTCTCATAAATATATGCGCGTCTTTGCAAATCGCGCCAATGCCATCACCGGTCCATCTGAGAAATGCAGCGAGTACCTGTCCAGCGCAGGCGTAAAGCTGCCGGTCAATGTTATTCCAAATCCTGTGGAACTGGATGATTTCTCTCCGGAACATTTTGATCCGGAGCAGAAAAGAGCCATCCGTGAGAAATTCGGTATTCCGCAGGATGCTTTTGTGGTTGTTTTTGTTGGTCGTCTCGGCAGAGAGAAGAGCATCGACCTGCTGATCGACTACTGGAATCAGTCAGTGAAAGCGGATGAGAATATGTATCTGTTTATCATCGGCGGCGGTCCGGAAGAACAGGTATTGCGTGATCAGATCGCAGCACTGGGCTGTGGTGATCGTGTCATCATGTCCGGCAGAGTAGAGCATCCGGAGCTTCCACCATACCTGCTGGCTTCCGATATTTATGTGACAGCCTCTCTGTCTGACACCAACTCCATCTCCATGCTGGAAGGCATGGCAGCCGGTCTGCCGGTTCTGCAGCGTCGTGACCCGATCAATGCGGATCAGATCAAAGACGGCGAAAACGGCTGGAGCTTCGATTCTCCGGACGAAATGGCAGAGCTTCTGCGTAAATTCCGCGATATGCCGGAAGCAGAAAAACAGCAGCTGAAAGAGAGCACTCGCCAGTCCGTTATGGATGCGGGCTGCACTGCGTTGGCTGACAGAACCTTACATATTTACGATCTGGCTACCGGTCATCACGCAAGCAAATAAACTAAAATGAAAGGATCCTTCGGGGTCCTTTTCTTTTTGCTCTGAATTTTGATGAGATTGTTTTCCGGCTGTAAATAAATTATGAATAGCTGAAAAAGCTATTGACAGCAGGGGAAGTTCGTGGTAAATTATGCTTAGCACTTGGAGATGTAGAGTGCTAAGAGGAAAGAAGAGGTGATAGCAGATGGAATTGGACAGCAGAAAGCAAAAAATTCTCAAGGCTATCATTGAAGAATACACAGCTACCGGCGAACCGGTAGGTTCCAAGCGTATCACAGCATTGCTGGATATCACCGTATCTCCCGCAACCGTGCGAAACGATATGGCGCAGCTCTTCGATATGGGTATGCTGGAACAGCCTCATACATCAGCAGGCAGGGTTCCGTCCCATTTGGGCTATCGCTACTATCTGGATCACATCCTGGAGCCTCCGGAGCTGACTCCACTGGAGCAGGCGAGGATCCAAGCGATGTTCAATGTAGCAAATCCCGACCCTGACCGCTTGCTGGAAGATGCCGCACAGGCTCTGGCAAACTTCACACGCTGTGCATCCGTTTTTTCCACCAGCACACCGCAGAATGTGCGTGTGCGCCGCATCGAACTGATACCAGCGGCAGAAAAGACGGTCATCATCATGGTCATTGCCTCCAACGGTGTCATCAAAAACAAAGTTTGTCGGATGCCCTTTGAAGTCAATTCCGCTATGTGCGAATTCTTCACCAACTTTGCCAATGAGCGACTGGCAGGACGAAGCCTCAACGACATCGCCAGCCATTTCGCAAGCTCCGTTTCCTTCGGTGCGGAAGATTCTTCCGCCGCGTTCAATGCCTTGCTCAGTGCCATCTACGAGCTCTGCAGGGAGATCAACAACGGCCAGTTTTATACGAAAGGCCACACCAATCTCCTGCATTATGATGAGCTGAAAGAGGCGGCAGGCGACCTGCTGATCTTCCTTGACAATCATAAGGAAGTGAAGAATCTGCTTCCGAAACAGGGCGCAGACGTTCAGGTCATTGTCGGCAAGGAAAACAACCGTCAGGAGCTCAGCGAGTCCTCGGTGGTCATCACCAAGTACCGCATCGGCCGCGAACGCTGCGGCACCATCGGTGTTATCGGTCCGGTTCGTATGGATTACGCCCGATTGATCCCGCGGATGCAGTGCTTTGCTAATTTGTTAAGCGAGCTGCTCTCCGAGAGTATGGAGAACAGATTAGATTAGAATATTACACAATGAAAGAGGTAATGGTAGTGCCTGAAAACAAAAATCAAGCAGCGGAACAGGAAGAAGTTCTGGAAGAAACTGCAGCAGAAGAAAGCACCGAAACAGTGGAAGCTTCTGAGGCAGATCAGCTGAAAGAACAGCTTGCTGCTCTGAACGAGAAATACGTTCGTATGCTGGCGGAGTATGACAACTTCCGCAAACGTTCCCAGAAGGAGAAGGATGCCATCTATCCACGAGCTACCGCGGATACCGTTGAGAAATTCCTTCCGATCATCGACAACTTTGAGCGCGCAATGAGCGCTCCTTGTGCTGATGAAACCTTCAAAAAGGGTATGGAAATGATCTTCCAGTCCTTTATGAATACTTTGAGCGGACTGAATGTGGAAATGGTCGGCGCACCGGGTGAGACCTTCGATCCAAACCTGCACAACGCAGTGATGCACATCGAAGACGAACAGTACGGTGACAATGAGATCGTTCAGGTACTGCAGAAGGGTTACCGCATCGGTGATCGTGTCGTAAGATACGCCATGGTGCAGGTAGCAAACTAATTACTGTAAAAAATATTTTTAATAAAGAATCTCTTCTCGCAAGAGAAGAGGAGAGTCAGCGGCAACTTGCCGCATTGGAGGTAAAACATTATGAGCAAAATTATCGGTATTGACCTTGGTACTACCAACTCCTGCGTTGCTGTTATGGAAGGCGGCGAAGCAGTTGTAATCGCTAACCCAGAAGGCGCAAGAACCACCCCATCCGTCGTTGCATTCTCTAAAACCGGCGAACGTATGGTAGGTCAGGTTGCAAAACGTCAGGCTATCACCAACCCAGATAAAACCGTTATTTCCATCAAACGTGAAATGGGTACCAACTACAAAGTTGACATCGACGGCAAATCCTACACCCCACAGGAAATCTCTGCAATGATTCTTCAGAAACTGAAATCCGACGCAGAAGCTTACCTGGGCGAACCTGTAACCGAAGCTGTTATCACCGTTCCGGCATACTTCACCGACGCTCAGCGTCAGGCTACCAAAGACGCTGGTAAAATCGCAGGTCTGGAAGTAAAACGTATCATCAACGAACCTACCGCAGCTGCTCTGGCTTACGGCGTTGATAAAGAATCCGAACAGAAAGTAATGGTATACGACCTCGGCGGCGGTACCTTCGACGTTTCCATCATCGAAATGGGCGACGGTGTTCAGGAAGTTCTGGCTACCGCTGGTAACAACCGTCTGGGCGGCGACGACTTCGACCAGAGACTGATCAACTACTTCGTTGACGAATTCAGAAAAGAAAACGGCATCGACCTGTCCGCAGACAAAATGGCTATGCAGAGACTGAAAGAAGCTGCTGAAAAATGCAAAATTGAGCTGTCCGGTATGACCACCGCAAACGTAAACCTGCCATTCATCACTGCTGATGCTACCGGTCCAAAACACCTGGACATCACCGTATCCCGCGCTAAATTCAACGAACTGACCCATGATCTGGTTGAAGCTACCATGGGCCCTGTAAATCAGGCTCTGTCCGACGCAGGTCTGTCCGCATCCGAACTGGATAAAATCCTGCTGGTTGGCGGTTCCACCCGTATCCCAGCTGTTCAGGAAGCTGTAAAACGTATCACCGGCAAAGAACCATTCAAAGGCATCAACCCTGACGAATGTGTTGCTTGCGGCGCAGCAATTCAGGGCGGCGTACTCGGCGGCGAAGTAAAAGGTCTGCTGCTGCTGGACGTAACCCCACTGTCCCTGGGTCTGGAAACTCTGGGCGGCGTTGCTACCAAAATCATCGAAAGAAACACCACCATTCCTACTAAAAAATCTCAGATCTTCTCCACCGCTGCTGATGGCCAGACCAGCGTAGAGATCCATGTTCTGCAGGGCGAACGTGAAATGGCTCGCGACAACAAAACTCTGGGTATGTTCCATCTGGATGGTATCCCAGCAGCTCCACGCGGCGTTCCACAGATCGAAGTAACCTTCGATATCGACGCAAACGGTATCGTTCATGTATCCGCTAAAGACCTGGGTACCGGCAAAGAACAGAACATCACCATCACTTCTTCCACCTCTATGTCCAAAGAAGACATCGAGAAAGCAGTAAGAGAAGCTGAACAGTTCGCTGATCAGGATAAAAAAGCTCGCGAAGCAGTAGACACCCGCAACGCTGCTGATCAGATGGTATTCCAGTCTGAAAAAACCATCTCCGAACTGGGTGATAAACTGGAAGCTATGGATAAATCCGAGCTGGAAGCTAAAGTAGCTGCTCTGAAAGAAGCGCTGAAAGGCGACAATCTGGATGAGATCAAAGCAAAACAGGAAGATCTGCAGAAGAAATTCTACGAAGTTTCCGCAAAAGTATATCAGCAGGCTAACCCACAGGGCGCTCCAAACATGGATCCTAACATGGGTGCACAGCAGCAGAACAACGGCGGCAACGGCGCTGACTTTGTAGATGCTGATTTCACTGAAGTAAACGACAAATAATAGAACTTATGAGGGGCTTCAGCAGGTCTGAAGCCCCACTTCGTGTAAAACGAGAAGGGTGAATACCATTGGCAGAACAGAAACGAGATTATTATGAGGTCCTCGGCGTCCAGAAGGGCTGTTCCGATGATGAACTGAAAAAAGCATACCGCAAGGTAGCGAAAAAATATCATCCGGACCTGAATCCGGGCGACGCAGAGGCAGAAGCCAAGTTCAAAGAAGCCAACGAAGCTTATGCGATCCTTTCCGATGCGGAGAAACGTCAGCGCTATGACCAGTTCGGTCATGCAGGCGTTGACCCGAACTTCGGAGCAGGCGGCGCAGGAGCAGGCGGCTTTGACTTCAGCGATTTCGGCGATATCTTCGATACCTTCTTTGGCGGAGGCGGAGGTTTCGGTGGCTTTGGCGGCTTCGGCGGAAGCACCAGAACCCGCAATCCAAACGGTCCGATCCGTGGCAACAACATCAATATTTCCATCAACCTGTCCTTCATTGAAGCGGCGAAAGGCTGCAAAAAGACCATCAACATCAACCGCATGGTTCGCTGCGAGGATTGTAATGGCAGCGGTGCCGCAGCAGGCACTCAGCCGGAGATCTGTCCAGACTGTCATGGTACCGGTCAGGTCATGACCCAGCAGAGAACCCCATTCGGCATGATGCAGTCTGCACGCCCATGTTCCAAGTGCGGTGGTACCGGTAAGATCATCAAGGATCCTTGCAAGAAGTGCAACGGTCAGGGCAGAAGCCGCAAGGCTGTGAAGCTGGAAGTTTCTGTTCCGGCAGGTATTGACGATGGTCAGACCTTTGTACTGCGCGGTCAGGGCGACGACGGCCTCAATGGCGGTCCTGCAGGCGACGTAAACGTAACCGTTTCCGTACGCAAAGATGCCCTCTTTGAACGTGACGGCTATGATGTATGGTGCGATGTTCCGATCACCTTCTGTCAGGCAGTTCTGGGTGCGGAAGTGACCGTTCCGACCATCGACGGCAAAGTATCTTACAATATTCCGGAAGGAACCCAGCCAAATACGGTGTTCCGTCTGAGAAACAAAGGTATCTCTTACATCAACGGCAGAGGCCGCGGCGACCAGTATGTTCGCGTAAACATCGAGGTTCCAACCAATCTGAGCAGCAAGCAGAAGGACGCTCTTCGCGAGTTCGACGGACAGTGCTCCGACAAGAACTACAACAAGCGCAAAGGCTTCTTCGACAAGCTGAAAGATTTTATGAAAGACTAAGCAAAAGCTCCCGAAAATCGGGAGCTTTTCTGTATCTTGCAATATTTTTGGAAATACCTTATAATGGATGCAATAAAGTGTGGAAAACTTGACACTATAAAGGTGGTGAGAGGATGAAAGAACT
Source organism: Oscillospiraceae bacterium (assembly GCA_017439985.1). Taxonomy (GTDB): domain Bacteria; phylum Bacillota; class Clostridia; order Oscillospirales; family Ruminococcaceae; genus Negativibacillus. The sequence goes on along the minus strand of JAFSIC010000054.1, from coordinate 23,426 downwards.
GGATCTTCAGCTGGTACAGAAAGCCAAGGAAGGCGATGCGGACAGCTTTTCTGCACTCTACGAGCAGCTGGCGCCGAGCCTGTACCGTACAGCACTCTATACGCTGGGCAACAGTCATGATGCACAGGATGTTGTGGCAGAGACTTTTTTGGAGGCTTTTCACGGCATCAGGAAGCTGAGAGAAAACGCCGCATTCGCTGCGTGGATGTTCCGTATCCTCTCGGTGCGCTGCAAGCGCAAAATGCGTGACTACGTCCGTGGAAGGAACGAAAGCGATATCGATGAGCTTCTGGATCTGGATGATGGCAGAGATGTGGGGCAGGAAGTGAGCCTGCGCGCTGATCTGCTGCGTGCTCTGGACAGTTTGACAGACAGTGAGAGACAAATCGTGGTTCTCGCCGTGATCGAAGGATATACCACGAAGGAAACCGCGCAGATCCTTCGTTTGCCTCATGGTACGGTCAGCTCTAAGCTGTTCCGTACACTGAAAAAAATGCGCGCAATGTTGGAAAGGGAATAGGAGGTGGAAGCAATGGCAAAACAAAAGGAATTACAGGAACAGATCCGTTGGTTTAGGGATCGTTATACAGTGGCAGAGCCAGAGCTCCCACTGGCATTGGATGCTCAGCTGCTGAAGCAGCGGGCATTAACGGAAACAAAGCCAAAAGCAATGGCTCCATGGAAGAAACTGGCCCCGATGGCTTGTACATTGGTTCTTGTGGCAGCAGTAGGACTGTATGGCGGGCTTTCTGCAGACACGGCAATGGAAGCAGAAGCGGCTGTTCCGCAGATGGCTGCTTACAGCCTGCCTGATTCGTCACTGCCACAGACAGCGGCGTATGATGAGCGCGCTTCCTCCTTACTGAGAGCTGTGGAGTATAGTGTTGAGGTCAAAACCCACACAGTCGGCAGCGACAGCAAGAAAGTTCTGCGTGAGTTGTATCCCGGCATCAAGTTCTATTCACTGACTTGGGTCGGTGATTTCTGGACAGTAATTCGTGTCCATGGAATTGAGGGTGACGTGGCAGTTGCGGTACGTGCTGACGAAACCGAAGTGCTGGAAGAAGAGAACTGCTATGTGATTCGTGAGCTGCAAAGCGGCAAGGAGCTGCGCTTCGATATGACTACACTGAAAAAAGTGAAGTAAAAAAGCCTTCCCAAACGGGAAGGCTTTTTTGTTTACTGATTTTTTTGTTGGATGATGTCCAGCAGCTCCAATGGGTGTTTTGGATAGTAGGTGGCAGGCAGGTGGATTTTGCATCCCCAAGTAGCTACGGCAAAATCTACGCCAGCGTTGGCAGCACAGCCGCTGTCAAATTCCGTGTCACCGACGAAAAGGATTTCGTCAGCAGAGAGGCCGCAGAGCTTACAAAGATAGAGCAGGGAATCCGGTGCCGGTTTTGGGTTTTCCACAAGGTCACAGCCGATGACATGGTCGCAGAATTCTGCGAAATTCCACTCCAGAGAAGCAGCGGCTTCCTCTGCTCCGGCAACGGTGCGAGAGGTGTTGATAGCGACGATCAAACCAAGTTTGCGGCACTGCTCCATACATTCACGAATGCCATCAAAAAGTTTCTGTTTTGGCAGATAGAGAGGCAGGTAGGCAGCGAACCGCTTACCGTAAATCGCGAATTCTTCATCGGAAAGCCCCATGAGTCCCTGAGCAGCTGCTGCAGGAGAGCCGTACATGATATCGCAGATTTCTTCACTCAGCTTTTCACCGCGCACATCAAAGTAAGCATCGCGGCAGGCATCCAGAATGAAACGGGTGTCAACAACGGTTCCATCTACGTCGAAAACAATGGCTTTATACATGGCAGATCACTCCTTATATCCCAAAACCACGCGGTCATTGCCGCCGTAGTCCTGCAAAATCTGAATATTGATATAGCCGTTTTGCTCCATGAGAGCGGCGACGGCTTTGGCCTGTGTCCAGCCCACTTCAAAGGCCAGCAGGCCTCCGGAAACAAGGAAATCCTTGCAGCGCTGAGAAAGAATGCGATAGAAGTAAAGGCCGTTCTCCGGGGCCAGCAGGGCCATTTCCGGCTCGAAGGTCACTTCTTTCTGCAGTTCCTGCATCTCCACATCGGAGAGGTACGGAGGGTTGGAGCTGATGATATGCAGAGGCTTGTCCGGAGTCCAGGTCAGCACATCGTCGTGGATGACGCGAACATTGCGGCAGTCATTTTGCTCCACATTTTTCTTCAGATAAGGAAGAGCCTGCTCGGACAACTCCACAGCAACAATCTCGTCTGCATGAGTGATCTCTTTGGAATAAACCACAGGCAAACAGCCGCTGCCCGAACAAAGGTCGGCGATACGGGGAGCGGGGAAGGCTTTTGCGGCTTCAAGAACAGTCTCACAGAGGATCTCCGTGTCGGCACGAGGGATCAATACTCCCTCGCCGACAGAGAATTCGTAACCCCAGAATTCCCAGCTTCCCAGCAGATACTGCAAGGGATATCCGCTTTTACGGCGCTCCAGCAGCTGCAGGAAGTCACTTTCTTTCTGTGGATCGCATTCCGTATCTTTACGAAGCAAAACAGCGTGTTTATTCCAGCCGAAAATATGTTCCAATAAACAGTAAATTTCAAAGGAGGCGGTTCCTTCGTCCATCAAGGAAGAAAGATCCGCCACAGCATGTTGATATAAATCCCAGAGTTTCATTTTAGTACAGCGCATCCTCAGCGTTTTCAGGGATGACTTCTTTCATAGCGGCAATGGCAACTTCAATCATCTCGTCGCTTGGTTCACGAGTGGTCAGACGCTGAGTCCAGAGACCCGGAGCGGACAGAATACGTGTGAAAGTATTATCGTGTTTGCCGGCGAATTTGATGCACTCGTAAGCCAGAGACATGGTGATAGGCAGGCAGCAGAGCTTGATCAATACACGGGTGAGAACACTGCCCCAGCCAATAAAGGAGAAGACCAGAATGCTCAGAAGCAGCACGATTACGATGAAGCTGGTTCCGCAGCGAGGGTGGAAGCGGGTATATTTACGAACATTTTCCACAGTCAGTTCTTCGCCATGCTCGTAGCAGAAGATGCATTTGTGTTCCGCACCGTGATACATAAAGGTGCGTTTGATGTCGTCCATCTGGCTGACAGCCAGCAGATAAACGAAGAAGATAGCCAGCTTCAGGCAGCTTTCGATGGCGGTCATTACCACACCGTTGCCGATGAATGGCTGGATCTGTTTTACAAGGAAGGCAGGAAGGAACATGAAAAGTCCCAGCGCCAAAGCCATTGCAAGAACCATGATAGTTCCCTCAAAAACAGCATTGAATTTATCGCCGAGTTTCGCTTTCAGCTTCTTCTCGAATTCACTTTCTTCTTCCTCCAGCTCGCCGGTCCATTCGGCGGACTTCATCAGGTAGGTGTAGCCCTCTTTCATGCTCTCGAAGAAGTTGAAAATGCCGCGGATAAAGGGAGCTTTTTTGTACCAGGTTTTCTCCGGAGTATTGTATACTTCGGTTTTAATGCTGCCATCCGGCATACGAACGGAGAGGGCGGTCTTTTTTGGACCACGCATCATAATACCCTCCAGAACCGCCTGACCACCGATGCTGGTTTTCAGGCATTCTGCGCAGGGTTTGTTGAGTTCAGATTTTTTATCGTCCATGAATTGTTCTCCTTTTTGTGATGTAAAATCATTGTAACATAAGAATGTGAACTATGCGTGAATTATGTCGATGGATTTGCTTGATTTTTTACCAAAGGCAGGGAAATGGTTACCGTGGTTCCCTGTCCTTCCTTGGAATCAAGGCTCAGCTTACCACTGTGGAGGGCGACGATTTCGTCGGCAACTGCCAGACCGATACCGGAACCGCGTCGGGTGGAGTTGGCTTTGTAGAATTTCTCCTTAATTTTTGGTAAGTCAGCCGCATTGATGCCGCAGCCGGTATCTGCGATGGTGACAATAGCATTATCTTCTTCAATAAAAGCGTTGATGGTCACAGTGTCACCGGAGTCGGAATATTTGATGGCATTGTCGATAATATTGATAAACACCTGACGCAGACGGTTGGGGTCGGCGTTGATAGGCATAATGTCCATCGGTTCATCGTAAATCAGCTCGATGTTGTCTCGCTTTGCTTTTTCATAGAACATCAAAGCGACGTCAGACAGTTCGGCGATCAGGTCGATTTTACTGAGGTTTAGCTGCATTCTGCCGCTTTGCAGGCGGGAGAAGTCCAGCAATTCCTCAACCATGGAGGAAAGACGATCACTTTCTTTCAGGATAACGCTCATGCCTTTCTGCATGGTCTGTACATCCGCATCACCGTCTTTCAGAGTTTCCGCCCAACCGCGAATCGCAGTCAATGGGGTTCGCAGCTCGTGAGAAACAGAGGAAATAAAGTCGTTTTTCATTTTTTCGTTTTCCTGCAGTTCCTCTGCCATGTAGTTGATTACATCGCAAAGCTCGCCGACTTCGTCGTCGTAGCGTTTCTGAAGGCGAACCGTAAAGTCGCCGTGAGCAATACGCTGGGCGGTTTTTCCGACCTGGTCAACAGGATTTACTACGGAACTGATGAAGTAGGAGTTGGAGATAACAACGAAGAAAATGATGATCATACAAACCACCGCAACCATGGCGATGTACACGATGATCTGATTGTTGATGTCGGTGAGAGAGCAGACGTAGCGCAAAGCAGTCAGCTCAGAATCAGCGCTTGTGCTGACACAGAGCGTATAGGCGATGATCGGCTCGTTATTGATACTGCCTTCCCAGTAGCCATCACGATTGCTGCTGCTCAATGCCTCCACATAGTCCGGCATGCTCAAGTCCGAAGCAGGTGAGAAGCCGCTGGAGGTCAGCATGACCTGTCCGGCGCTGTCGATGGCCATCAGCTCCATTTTGTCCTTCATATCGAAGTCTTCCACGAGAGAACGCAGCGCAGAGGCAAAATCCACGGAGTTGTCCTCCGCATAATTGACCAGAAGCGTGTCATTGACTGATGCGCTGGAACGCATGATCTGCAGAGCATTGCTGTAGAAATGACTGCGGATGAACATGGCAAAAGCGATGATCACAGCGGACAGCAGCAGGAGGATGACCAGAAAGCTGTTGTAAAGCCAGCGTTTGGTGATACGTTTAACAGCCACCCAAACGCCTCCTTTCTATTGAGGGGTCGATGGTTAGATGGTCCATTTATAGCCGTAGCCCCAAACGGTAGTGAGATATTTCGGGTTGGATGGTTCGTCCTCGATCTTCATGCGCAGACGACGGATATTAACATCGACGATCTTAACATCGCCGAAGTAGTTTTCGCCCCAAACCTGAGTCAGAATGGCATTACGCTCCAGAGCAACGTTCGGATTTTTCAGGAAGAACTCCATGATCTGGAATTCAACCTGAGTCAGATCGATGTTCTGGCCATTTTTTTTGAGGGTGCGGCTGCGGTCGTTCAGCGTGAAAGGACCGGATTGAATCTCGGATGGATCTTCTACCACAACAGAGGTCATGTTGACACGGCGATGGAGGGCATCCACGCGAGCAAGCAATTCTGCAGGGCCGAATGGCTTGGTGATGTAATCATCAGCGCCGTACATCAGTGCGCTGACTTTATCCATTTCCTGAGATTTGGCGGAGAGCATGATAATGCCGACGGTGGAACTGCGCTTACGGATCTCCTTGCAGATGGTGATACCATCGGTGCCCGGCATCATAATGTCCAGCAGGACGATGTCAAAATCGCCGCCGCTTTCTTCAAAGACACGCAGGGCATCGTCGCCGGTAGGCATATCAACGACTTCATAGCCGCTGCGTTTCAGGTTCAATACGACGAAATCGCGGATCACATCTTCATCTTCGGCAACTAAGATTCGTTTCATAAAATACTTCCTTTCTATCAAAATGTAATTGTGTTATTCAAGAAATTCAAAGAATCTGTCCAGTTCCAGAGAGGTGATAGCGAGCTCATCGCTGCTCTCAGGGATGTGGGCGTAATACTCAAAGAGACCCTGCCGTCCCAGCAGTTTGAAGGTCTCACTTTCAAATTTATCGTGGTAATCCTTAACAGAATACACTTTCAGTCGAAGCAGCAAAGCAGAGGAATCCTCCAGTGTACCGTTGTAGCGAATGAAGCTCCACTCGTTGGTTTCCAGCTGACTGATGATTGTGACTTTATCGAGCCAGCGTTCAGGGAATTCCAGCAGATAGCGGTGGTCTTCGTTGATGACACAGCGTGTCGCAGGAAGCAGGGAATGTCCAACACCCAGACGATTGAAGGTGGTCAGGTACAGAACCTCCTCTTCCTCCTCATAGCCGGGCAGTACGGAAACGCCTGGAATCTCGATAAAACCATCGCCGTTGATGTCCTGACAAAGGGTAGAGGTCGGGCGAATGGTGCTTTCTGACAGGAGAGTTTCGGAGTCGTCTGAATCCAGTAAGTTGACCAGTTCATCGCCGGAAGCGGAAACCACCTGGGATACCATAGCGGTTTCATTGCGGCTGATGTTGATAATGCTGTCGATGAAGATGGCAGGAGTGATCACATCGGTAAAGCCGCTCTGTACGCTGACGATCTCGGCGGAACCATAAGGCAGTTCCAGAATATCCTTGCGTTCCAGAATATGTTTGCCGGAGATGTCGCTGTCCTCCGTAATAAAAGAAACGGTACTTTCCTCATAGAATGGGTCGGAGACCACGGTGATCATATCCAGCTTGTTGTCCTTGTTCAAATCGGTAAAGCTGAGGAAGTCGTAGTCGTCCTCATAGACTTCGGTCAACACGGTACCGTCATAGGTGTAAACAACAGCACTTTTTTCATTCATATACTCATCGGCCCAGCCAATGACAATGCTGCCCTGTTCCAGTAACGGCTGGAAGCTGATGAAATCCACTTCCGTTTCCTGATTGGGTGCGGAAATATCGAAGACGGAGACCCAATGGTCGTCTTGCTTATCCAGAATATTCATCCAAGTGGCACTGCCTTTGGAAGCCGCCTGATAGAAGATCAGTGCTTCGTCCTGACCGTCATCATCCAAGTCGTAGAACAGGAAGGAGGAGCGATGCTCACCGGTTTCGGGATACTTATATTTGATGTTACTGTCGCCGACCGCGCGCTCCAGAGCAGTGGAAATTTCCAGCTGTTCCTGTGTAAGAGCAGGGGGACGCATCAGTTCTTCTGCGGAGAGCTCGAACTGCATACAGCCCGTGCAGAATGCCAAAGGAAGCAGCGTCAGCAGCAGTTTTGCTTTCACCATAGGAAGCTCCTTTCGTGAGAGAGTTATGAAAAAGGGAAATCAGCATCAAAAGACACTTAGCCCATAATATCATAAGTCTATCCTATCACAAAAACGCCTCAGAAGCAAGAAAAACAGGGCAGCTGTCTGATTTGACAGCTGCCCTGAAGACATACGCAGAAATTTTATAAATTATACTTTATTTCGACATCGAAAAATGGTACTATATTGGTGTTGAACTAATCCTCGTCCTCATCAGGTCTTGGGAAATTCAGTTCACTTTCGATGTTCATGATCAGATTCATCAGAGAAGCGCTCTGCTGCGGATAAGTCTCGTTGAGATAATCCGTAGTCATTTTCACTTCATTGATATTCTGGATCTGGTCATCCTTTTTGCAGAGACCTTTTGCGATCTGCATCGCTCTTGCTTCAGACAGACTCATTGCTGCAGAAACATAGCCGCTTGCCAGCTCTTCCGGAATGGAGAACATGCTCTGTTCATTTTTTGGGTTGCTTGCGTAGAGGATGCGGAAGCAGCGATATACAGCTGCCATCAGATAGCGGGAGATCTCGTCATTGAGCAGATCGCTTTCGCTCTGGCCGATCAGATCGAAAACAACGCCCATGGAGTTGGCGATGAGCTTTTTGTTCAGCACCGGCATAACATTGCCGAAGAATACGGTATCCTTCACGGAATCCGGATCGGTGATGTTTTCTGCAGTCAGGGCCTGACCTTTGCGGTCGGGAGATACACCCAGCAGATAGTCGGTGGATACATCGTAGAATTTGGAACAGCGCACAAGGAAGTCAAGACCGCATTCGCGGATGCCTTTTTCATAATGGGACAGCAGCGCCTGGGAAATACCCAGTTCACCGGCAGCCTGTTTCTGGCTGATGCCTTTTTCTTTGCGCAGCAGGGTAATAAGCCGTGGGAAATCGGCGTTCATAGAGGTGGCCTCCTGTTCTATCACTCTCGCAAAAGACCACAAAACCTCAGGAAAGGGCCTTTTTTGAGGATATTTACGTATCGTAAATTATAGTACAAGAAAAACCTGATGTAAAGAGCCTCAAAAAAATTCAGCCGAATCCATGAACAATCTGTCGAAACTTTTGACAAAACGTAAAAAAATCACAATGTTTCATAAAAACGAAAGGAATATTCACCATGAGATCCTACAAAATCCACTTTATTCGCCATGGTTTCACCAAAGCAAACCTGAACGGACAGTACATCGGTATCACCGACATGCCGGTTTGCGAGGAAGGCTTTGCTCAGCTGGAGGAGATGCGCTCCTTTAAGTATCCAAACATCGAGAAGGTTTACTCCAGCCCGCTGGAGCGCTGCCTGCAGACCGCTATGTATCTTTTTGATGACACTGAGGTCATGAGCATCCCGGAACTCCGTGAAATGGATCTGGGAGACTTTGAAGGCCGTACTCTGGAAGAGATGAAGGACGATCTGGACTTCAACAACTGGCTTCGTGACAATATGAACAACCCTCCGCCAAATGGTGAAAACGGAAAAGATTACGTGGAACGCCTGGTCAAAGGTTTGGACAAAGTGGTTCGTGACATGATGGACGAGCAGGTCTTTGAAGCGGCTGTTGTTGTCAGCGGCACTGCCATTATGACCATCATGGCTCTTATGGCTTTCCCACGTCGTCCGATGGGTGAGTGGAACTGCCCATGTGGTGCCGGTTTCACCGCGCTGATCACTCCGCAGATTTGGCTTCGTGACCGTATTTTCGAAGAGTTTGGCGCTGTTCCGTATCAGCAGGATGAAACCGATCCATACTGGCTGGAGCAGAAAGCCTACGAAAACGGCAGCGACTACGACTTCGATGACGAAGATATGGATTAGTGAGGTGAGAGAATGAACCTCCGGAAATTAGTCAAACAAAACGGCAAACGCTGTCTGTATAATAACTGGGGTAAGGCGGTGGCTATTGTTTTGCTGATGCTGGCAGTGAGCCTGCTCTTTACCATCGTGGAGCTGATCATTGGACTGGTGTTCGGAACGCCGCAGATGGTCGATGTGCAAAACGATGGCTACTGGCTGAATAACCTGCCAAACACATCCTTGCTGTCCATTGCACTGACAGCGATCATTGCCATAGGCTCCTTCCTTATTACAGCACCGCTGAAACTGGGTGTGACCCGTTGGTACTATGAGCTGACGGAAGGAGAATCTCCTGAGATCCTCAGTATTTTCAACTGCTTCTCCAGCCGACAGTATTTCCGTGCGCTGTCTCTGCAGATCCACATTCTGGGTCGTATGCTCCTTTGGGCACTGCTTTATTTTGCACTGCCTGCTGCAGTACTTGGCGCATCCATCTGGGCTTTGGACTATGGACCATACTACATGAACCTGGATATGTGCTATGTTATCGGCTCCATGGGACTGCTGTTTGCTGTGCTTCTTGCGATTTTCTTCGGTCTGTTTTATGCCGCTGCCATGCAGAAATACTTCCTGGCTCGTTACTATGTGACCAATGAAAATCTGGGCGTATGGGAGGCTCTGAAAAAGTCCCGCCATGCCAGCAAGGGAAAACGCGGTGAAATTTTGCTCTTCAAGCTCAGCTTCCTGCCATGGTTCCTCAGCTGTGTGCTGGTGATACCAAGTCTTTATGTGCATCCTTATTATGAAACCGGCGCGATGCTCTATGCTCGTGTGCTGATGGAACAGCACTACCGCAGTACCCAGCTGGTTCCTGTGGAAAAAGAAGAGGATATGGACTCCACACAGGTTTTTGATGTCCCTCTGAAAGAAGAATAAAACAAAAAGCACCATCGATAGATGGTGCTTTTTTCTTAGAGTTCAAAACGATAAAGAAGTCCGTCTCCGCCTTGTGGGTGAGGCTGACAGCTGAAGCTCAGCTTTTCAAACACACGACAAGAACGCTGGTTGTCCTTGTGGACTATGCCAATGACGGCAGCAGCATGAAGCTGTTCTTTGGCGTGCTGAATCAGCGCACGGCTCAGTTCGGTGGCGTAGCCTTTTTCCCAGTGACAGCGGCACAGGCGAAAGCCCAGTTCAAATTCACCATCATCGCAGGGAATGAGAAAGGCCATACCGACTTTCTCTTGCGCGGAGTTTTCCACACAGAAGACTCCACTGCCGGCAGGGAAGTCAGCATACTGTGCGATCCATCGTCCCAGAGAGGCCTGACAGTCCTCGACGGACATGGAATCCCAGCGGTTGAAACGGATACACTCCGGATGATTGTTGATGTCTACGATCAAATCCAGATCATCCATGGTAAAGTGCCGCAGAAGCAGTCGCTCTGTTTTAAGGATCATGGCGAACTCCTTAGAGCTTCTTCATGACGTCGTCCAGACTCATGGCCTCAATTTTTTCCAGCTGATGAACCAAGGTAGCAGGGGAACAGTCGCTTGGGAACTGATAATCAGCCAGACAAAGGTCGGTGATCTTTGCAAAGTCCGGAGCGCAGCTGCGTTTGAACTGGCTGGTAATGAAGCGGCGGAAGAAAATGCTCAGTTTTTCTTTGATGTAGGCAGCTTCAAAAATGCCCTCAAAAGCAACGCAGGCGTAGTAGTAAATTTTCTGCGGGCGCATATTGTATTTCAGTACATAGTAGAGGAAGAAGTCGTGGAGGTCGTAGCTGCCCAGAATATCCTCGGTTTTCTGTGCGATTTTTCCGCTTTCATCCGGTGGGAGCAGTTCCGGGCTGACCGGAGTATCCACGATATCACGAAGCACGTCACCCACTTTGTTTTCATAGCTGTGGGACAGGTGAGTGACCATGCGGCGGATGACGGATTTATTCAGGCAGACATTGACATTGTAGCTTGCCATGTGGTCGCCGTTGAAAGTACACCAGCCGAGAGCGGCTTCGCTCATGTCGCCGGTGCCGACAACCAGACCGCGGGATGCGTTGGCGATGTCAAAGAGGATCTGTGTGCGTTCACGGGCCTGTGCATTTTCGTAAGTGACATCTTTGACGGTTGGGTTGTGTCCAATATCCTCAAAATGCTGCAGAACGGAGGCCTTGATGGAAATATCGCGGTTTTCACCGCCCAGTGCAGAAATGAGACTCAGGGCGTTATAGTAGGTGCGGTCAGTGGTGCCGAAGCCCGGCATGGTGATGCCAATCAGATTCTGTGCAGGCAATTCCAAACGCTCCAGGGCTTTCTGGCAAACCAGAAGAGCCAGTGTGGAATCCAGACCGCCGGAAACGCCGATCACCAGTTTGCTCAAACCGGTATTGGACATTCTGTCAGCAAGACTCTGAACCTGCAGTTCAAAGAGATGGTCAAGGTAGCGTTTCTGCTTCTGACCGTTGGCAGGCAGATATGGGGTTTTGTTGACGGAGCGCAGCAGTTTGTCCGGATGATTGGTGGTTTCAATGGCAAAGGAACTGCGTTTTTTCAGCGGATAACGCTGCTGGGAGCGGATGATCTCGCTGTCGATGTCACAGGAAAGAACAGGGCTGTCAAAAGCGCTGTCTGCACTGCCCATAAGGCGTCCACATTCATAAACTTCGCAGAGTCCTTTGTAGAGCACAGGACTGGAGGTATCGCCGCTGCCGCCGTTGCAGAGCACCAGCGCGATGCCGTAAGCCTCAGAGAGAGTCTTAGCACAGAGGGACGAGGTGGAGAAGGTCTCGGCAGTAACAGGGGTGTAGCTTGGGCAGATGACGCACTGAGCACCGCGTGCAGCGGCCTCAGGAAGAACGGCAGCCAAGTCAGTCAATTCACAAGGGCAGACGGTGAAAGTCATATCATTGACGCGGAAAATGCTGTCCGCAGGGAGCAGGTGGTCGAAACCTTCCGGAACTTCTTCACAAGGGATGTAGCCCAGGATGCGTCCCTGAGAGAGCACAGCATAGACTTCATAAGGAACACGGTCCACCATTTTCAGGCAGCCGGCGAGAATATAGCCGCTGTGTTTTTCACTTTCCTGCATGAGAAGCTCCAAAGATTCTTCACATTCATCTGCAATGCAGGGATTCTTCAGCAGACTGCCGCTGCTTGGCGGGCAGAGCGCCATGCGCGGGAACACAATGATATCGCTGGCGGAATCCTCAGCCTGGCGAAGCAAGTCCAGAAGCTGCTCGCAGCAGAAGGACGGATTGCCGGCTTTTACACGATTGACCATGGCGGTGATTCGAAGGATCGAGTTCATAAACATTCCTCCAATATATAAAATGAATAGAAAAGCAAAAATGATATCTCTTTTAGTCTAATACACATTGCCGAAACTTTCAAGGAAGAATTTGAAACATTTTGTGAATCTCGCAGAAAAAAGCGGAACAGCTGAAAAATCAATGAGATACCAGACAAATTAACCAAAAATTGAAAAAAGTTTAATCAAAACCCTACGAAATCTCTAAAAAAGGCTGTAAATTTGCCGATTGAAATGGTATGATTTATCTTGTGAAAAGTTATGCCCGAATACAGAGCAAAGGAGAGAGAACAGAATGTACCAGAATTTATTTGACAGCCATACGCATTCCGACAATTCCCATGACGGTCACGCGCCTATCTCCCTGATGTGTGAGGCGGCGCAGGCGAAAGGGCTGATGGGCTTTGCCATCACAGACCACTGTGAATGCGACGATCCAAAGCTGAATATGATCAATCGTTTTGCTGCTGTGCAGTTTGAAATTCTGAAAGCACAGGCTGCATTCCGTGAACAGATGACGGTCCTTTGCGGCATTGAGCTGGGTCAGGCTATTTATGCTCCTGATGTGGCGGAAGCTCTGTTGGAAAAATATAAATTTGACTTTGTTCTGGCTTCTCTCCATAATAATCCGGGCCATGTGGATCTGTGTCATGTAGGCTTTGAGGGTGAAAACGTTCCGGAGATTTTGCAGAATTATTATGAGAATCTGCTGAAACTGGCTCAGTGGAATAAGTTCGATGCGCTGGCTCATCTGACCTACCCATTGCGTTACATCCAGGGTATGCAGGGCATTCCTGTTGACATGAAGCCGTATGATGAGCTGATCCGTGAGATTTTGAAAACCATTGCACAGAACGGCAAAGCCATCGAGATCAACACCTCCACACTGCGTCAGGGTCTTGGAATGACCATGCCGAGCCTTGAGTATGTAAAATGGTTCAAGGAACTGGGCGGCGAGTATGTGACCATCGGTTCCGATGCTCATTGGGCAAAAGATATTGGTACCGATTTGGACGTCGGTATGGATATGGTGAAAGAAGCGGGCTTTGAGTACTTTACCGTTTTCCGCAGACGGGAGCCGAAGCTGCTGAAAATTCTGTAATAGAAAAACAAAAGCTGTGTGACTTTCACGCAGCTTTTTTGATAAGGAGAACCTATGAAACTGATGACTGTAAAGGCCCCCTGTAAAATCAATCTTGCTTTGGACATCCGTGGCTTATTGCCCAACGGATACCATGAAATGGATATGGTGATGCAGACAGTGGGACTCTGCGATACTCTGACTATCGGCCTGCGTGAGGAGGAGGGTATCGTGATGACTTGCTCCGATGTGAGCTTGCCCTGTGATGAGAGCAACATCTGTGTGCGCTGCGTCAAAGCCTTTTTTGAGACCATCGGACAGCCCCCGAGAGCACGTATCCATCTGGAGAAAAAAATCCCCATGATGGCAGGTTTGGGTGGCGGCAGCGCCGACGGAGCTGCTGTGCTCTGCGCCTTGAATCAGCTTTGTGAAAGCAAACTCAGCTGCGAGGAACTCTGCGAAATCGGGTTCAAAATCGGCGCGGATATTCCCTTCTGTATCAAAGGCGGAACTCAGCGAGTGCAGGGAGCAGGAGAAATCATGAGTCCTGTTCCAAAGCTGAGCGAGGAGCTGTTCGTCCTCATTGCAAAGCCAAACTTCCCGGTCAGCACTAAGTTGGCTTTTCAGGGTTTTGATGAGCAGAAGGAGCCTCAGCACGCCGATGTGGAGGGTATGATTGCTGCATTAGCGCAAGGTGACCTATTTGAAATTTGCACGAAACTCGGCAATGTGTTTGAGCCTTTCTGCCGTCCGGAAGAAATCGGTGCGATCAAAGAAACCATGCTGGAACAGGGAGCCAAAGGCGCCCTCATGTCCGGCAGCGGCAGTGCAGTGTTTGCGCTGTTTGAGGACAAAGAAAAAGCGGAAGTCTGTGCGAAGATTCTCAGCCCACAAGTGGAGCAGGTGGATGTGGTTCAGCCGCTGTCCACAGGAATTTACGAACTCTGTGAATAAATAGTGACATGCTGTCAATGCTCTCAGTATAAGAAACGGGAGGTTGACAGCATGAGTTTTTTACGGAAATATTGGATTGAAATTACAGTATTATTTGCGCTGTTGCTGATGATAACTGCGGCGTGGCTTGGAGAATTCTGTCAGGCGTCGGAACGGGTGCAGCAGGAGGTTCTGCGGCTGCACATTCTGGCAGCGTCGGACAGTGATGAGGATCAGCAGAGGAAGCTTGCAGTGCGTGATCGTCTGCTGCGGGAGTCGGAGCGGTGGTTTTGCACAGAAGATGACAAAATTTCTGCGGAAGCTGAACTGCAGAATCATCTAAAGGACATTGCCATGCTCGCTGAGGACGAACTGAAAAGGAACGGAAGCGATGATGCAGTGAGCGTGCAGCTTTGTCGTGCGGATTTTTCCACACGGGTTTATGATGCGTTTACACTGCCAGCAGGGGAGTACGATGCGTTACGTATCATCATTGGTGAGGGGAAAGGACAGAACTGGTGGTGTGTGCTTTTTCCGAATCTATGCCTCCCTTCGTCGGGCAGTGAAAATTGGCTGGCGGAGCACGATTTGCAGATTTTACAGACAACTCCACAGCTGGAACCCCGCTTTGCTCTGATGGAATGGCTTCAAAACATGAAAAATTCCTAAAATCTCTTGACAAAAGCTCTTTCACAAGATAAACTGGATTCATACTCTGACAAATCCATAGGAATCGGCATTGAAGAGAAGAATCTTTTCGGAACAGCTGCAGAGAGGAAACCATTTGCTGCGAGGTTTCTGCTGAAGAACGAAAGAGGGCCGCCTCTGAGCCCCGCTGTGATGAACAGCGGCGTATCCCGGCGTTAACGGGCTTCAAAGTGACCTGTGTTTTCAACAAACGCACGGGTAATTTGGGTGGTACCACGGAATCATTTCGCTTTCGTCCCATACAGTCGTATGGAACGGGAGCGTTTTTTATTGTCAGAAAAAATTACCTCTAATAAGGAGATGTTTCAAATGAAATGGACCGGCCTCAATGAGCTGCGTGAACTGTATCTGTCTTTCTTCGAAAGCAAAATGCACACCCGCCTGCCAAGCTACTCCCTCGTACCAAAAAATGATAAGAGCCTGCTGCTGATCAACTCCGGTATGGCTCCAATGAAAAAATACTTCCTCGGTCTGGAAGAACCACCGAATCATCGTGTGACTACCTGCCAGAAGTGCATCCGTACTCCTGATATTGAGCGCGTAGGTATCACCGCTCGTCACGGTACCTTCTTCGAAATGCTGGGTAACTTCTCTTTCGGTGATTACTTCAAAGTAGAAGCTACCAAATGGGCTTGGGAATTCCTGACCGAAGTTCTGGAAATTCCTGCAGATCGTCTGTGGATCTCCATCTACGAAGAAGATGATGAAGCATTCGACATTTGGACCAAAATCCACGGCATTCCTGCAGAACGCATCGTTCGTCTGGGCAAAGAAGACAACTTCTGGGAGCATGGTACCGGTCCTTGCGGTCCTTGCTCTGAGATCTACTTTGACCGTGGCGAAGGTGTTGGCTGCGGCAGACCGGAATGTGCAGTAGGCTGCGACTGCGACCGCTTCATGGAGATCTGGAACCTGGTATTCTCCCAGTTCGACAGCGACGGTCAGGGCAACTACGCTGAAATGGAAATGAAAAACATCGACACCGGTATGGGTCTGGAACGTCTGGCTTGCGTAATGCAGGGCGTCAACAACCTGTTCGAGGTTGATACCGTTCAGAATATCATGAAACACATCATGTCCATTTCCGACGTGACCTACGGTGCAGGCGAGAAAACCGACATTTCTCTGCGCGTTATCACTGACCACATCCGTTCCACTACCTTCATGATCTCCGATGGTATCATCCCATCCAATGAAGGCCGCGGCTACGTTCTCCGCCGTCTGCTGAGACGTGCTGCTCGTCACGGCAAACTTTTGGGCATCGAAGGTCTGTTCCTGTCCGATGTAGCAAAAACCGTTATCAACGAAAACCGCACTGCTTACCCAGAGCTGGTTGAAAACGAAGAATATATCGTTAAAGTAATCCACGCTGAAGAAGAAAGCTTTGCAAAAACCATCAACTCCGGTATGGAAATGCTGATGGAACTGCTGGAAAATGCAGAGAACAAAACTCTCTCCGGCGACGACGCATTCAAACTCTATGATACCTTCGGCTTCCCAATCGACCTGACCCGCGAGATCGCTGCTGAAAAAGGCATCTCCATCGATGAAGAGAAATTCACCGAGCTGATGAATGAGCAGAAAGTTCGTGCAAGAACCGCTCGTAAAGACGTTTCCGGCTGGGATACCAATGAAATCGACCTGACCAACATCGGTGAGACCGAATTCAAAGGCTACAAAGAAAACAAAGTGGAAGCTTCCATTCAGGCGATTGTTGCAGGCGGCGAACTGACCGAAACTCTGGAAGAAGGCGACAGCGCTACCATCATTCTGTCCGCAACCTCCTTCTACGGTGAAAGCGGCGGTCAGGTAGGCGATACCGGTCTGCTTATCGACGGCGACAATGTCTTCACCGTTACCGACGTGAAGAAAGACAATGCAGGTCACTTCCTGCACATCGGTACCATGACCAAAGGCTCCATGTCTGTTGGTTCCGTGGTATCCGCTGAAATCGACACCTTGCGTCGTCACAAAATCATGTCCAACCACTCTGCTTGCCATCTGCTGCAGTACGCTCTGAGAACTGTTCTGGGCAGCCATGTACATCAGTCCGGTTCTTTCTACGACGACCACAGATGCCGCTTTGACTTCTCTCACTTCAGCGCAATGACCGCAGAAGAGATCGCAAAAGTAGAAGCAATGGTTAACGAAATGATCCTCGCTGATCTGGACGTTGTTGTGGAAGAACTGCCAATCGCTGAAGCAAAAAACAAAGGTGCAATGGCACTCTTCGGTGAAAAATACGGCGATGTGGTTCGTGTTGTAACCATGGGTGACGACTGCGTAGAATTCTGTGGCGGTACTCACGTTGCAAAAACCGGCCAGCTGGGCGTATTCAAAATCATCGCTGAAGCTTCCGTAGCTGCAGGCGTACGCCGTATCGAAGCTGCTACCGGTATGGGCGTTCTGGAACTGCTCCGCGAAGCAGAAGGCCAGCTGAGCGCTTGTGCAAAAGAACTGAAACTGGAAAACAAAACCGAAGTTCCAAACAAAGTTGCTTCTGTTGTAAAAGAACTGAAAGAAAAAGAACGCACCATCGAAGCACTCAACGCGAAAATTGCCGGCGGTCAGGTGGAAGATCTCTTCAAGAATACTATTGAAGTTGGTTCCATGAAACTGATCTTCGCAAAAGTGGAAGCTGCTTCCGAGGAGCTGCGTACTCTGGGTGACCAGGTGAAATCCCGTGCAAACGACGTCATTGCAGTATTCGCAGGCGTTGACGGTGCAAAAGGCACTGTTCTGGCTGTTTGCGGCACCGATGCAGTAAAAGCCGGCGCTCATGCAGGCAAACTGGTGAAAGAAATCACCGCTCTGCTGGGTGGTAAAGGCGGCGGTCGTCCTGACAGTGCAATGGGCGGTATCTCCGACATTGCAGGCATCGACGGCATCAAAGATAAAGTGATTGAACTTGTTTCCGCACAGGTGAATAAATAATCGTGAGAAAGAGCCCTCTTAGAGGGCTCTTTTCTGAAAAGGAGCGTTTTCCATGGTAAAACACATTATCCTGTGGCAGTTGAAAGAAGAATTGTCCGCAGAAGAAAAAGCAAACATTAAAAAAGAAATCAAAAGCGGTCTGGAAGCACTGGTGGGAAAAATCCCGGGACTTCTGGCTGTGAATGTGCAGATCGAGGGTCTCGTTTCTTCCAATGCAGACCTGATGTTAGATTCTTCCTTTGAAGATGAAGCTGCGCTGAAAGTTTACGCTACCCATCCGGAGCACGTTGCAGTTGCCGACGGAAAAGTGCGCCCTTATACCAAAACCAGAGTTTGTCTGGATTTTGAGGACAAATAGGAGGACAAATAGAATGAATTTTAGATTATCCGATGCAGGTTTGGAGCAGGACAGAGAAGCGATTGTTTCTTTGTTGAGGCATTATAATCAGCAGAAGCGCGAGTCATCAGAAAAAATTCCGTTGGGTATTTATTATGAAGATGAAAACGGGAAAAAACTGGCAGGTTTGGTGGGAGAAACGTTTGGAAACTGGCTCTGCATTGAGTTGTTGTTTATTTGTGAAGAACTGAGAGGGCAGGGAATAGGACGTAAGATTATGGAAACAGCTGAAGAAACAGCAAGAAAGCGCGGCTGTAAATATGCTTTTGTTGATACCTATAAATTTCAGGCTCCGGGATTTTACAAAAAACTGGGTTACAAAGAAGTGTTTGCGCTGAAAGAATACCCATATACGGGAGAGCGTTATTATTACACAAAGGAATTGTAGAAAGAGAGATTTTGCGGCATAACTTGCAATAAAACGGCGCTTGTGCTACAATGTTTTTATAGATTTTTCCCAAAAGGAGTTGACACTATGTCTTGTCTGTTCTGTAAAATCATTGCCGGAGAAATTCCATCCAACAAACTTTACGAGGATGAAAAAATTCTGGCTTTCCACGATATTTCCCCGATCGCACCGGTGCATTTTCTGGTGATCCCAAAAGAACACATCGCCTGCATCGATGACATCAACGCTGACAACAGCGCCATCGTTGCTTATATCTTTGAAAAAATTCCAATGCTGGCTGAAAAAGCAGGTATCACCAACGGTTACCGTGTGATTTCCAACTGCAAAGCTGACGCAGGTCAGACCGTTCCACATCTGCACTTCCATGTGCTGGGCGGCAAAGAATTGAGCTGGCAGGCATAGGAGGAAGAAAAATGGATAAATTTTATGAACTGACCGTTGCCGGTTTGAAACGACAGCTCCCAATCTGCCCAATCGCAGAAGGCGTCTATATTGCAGGTTTTGTTATGTTCTCCGATGTAGAACTGACCATTGCCTGTGCAGAAGAAATGCTGAAAAAAGTTCCTGACTTTGATGTGATCGTGACCGCAGAATCCAAAGGTATTCCGCTGGCTTACGAAATGTCCCGTCAGTGCGGCAAGAAATATATTCTGGCCCGCAAAATGCATAAACTCTACATGACCAATTCCAAATCCGTACAGGTGAAATCCATCACAACAGATAAAGTTCAGACTTTGGTTCTGTCCGGTGAAGATATGGATTATCTGAAGGGCAAAAAAGTTTTGATCGTGGACGATGTGATTTCCACCGGCGAATCTCTCCGTGCACTGGAAGCGCTGGTAAATACTGCTGAAGGCAATATCGTTGGCAAAGCTGCTGTTTTGGCAGAAGGTGATGCTGCAAAACGCGACGACATCATTTTCCTGGAACCACTGCCAATGTTCTTCGAATAAATCCCGATGAAGGAGAATTCCCTATGACTAAGCGACCGCTGTTTCTCGCAGGATGCATATATCTTGTGATGACGGCGGTCTCTTTTTATGCTCTGAAAGCGGCGATCGGTCTGACGCTGCTGAGCGTTGTGATGTTGCTTCTTTTACTCTGGAAGCAGAAAAAGGGGAAGGCTCTGTTGATTGGCACAGCGGCTTCGGTGCTGGCTTGTATCTCTGTTCTGTGCTGGCAGCAAAGAGCGGAA
Source organism: Oscillospiraceae bacterium (assembly GCA_017439985.1). GTDB lineage: Bacteria > Bacillota > Clostridia > Oscillospirales > Ruminococcaceae > Negativibacillus. The sequence goes on along the minus strand of JAFSIC010000054.1, from coordinate 3,435 downwards.
GCTCAATTGGAACTGGTGGGTGAGCCTGTCCTGTTGGAGGGCTTGATAACAGACTGCAGAGTCTTTGACTCCGCGCTTCTCTATGAAGCAAAAGTGCCTATGCAAGGCCGGGACATGACACTGACGCTATGGTCTTATGATATGGAACCGATACCAGCGGGCAATCGTTTTGAAGCCCTTGCAGATTTGGAAGAGGAAAATCACCGATACTGGAGCGACGGCAGTATTCTGACAGCCCAAGTTCAGAATATGGTCGATTTGGGGATGGAAAGCAGCTTGCAGGCGGACTGCCTGCGTCTGCGTGATCTGGTGAAAAGCTGCATCGAAAGCCTGTTCCATGGGAAAGGCGAGGAAATACTTCTGGGGCTGCTGTTAGGTGATAAGGCGGAGCTTTCCGATGGAGTGAAGGATGTATTTCTGAAAAGCGGAAGTCTGCACCTGCTGACAGTCAGCGGTTTTCATTTTTCTATGATGGCGGCGGGGCTTTTTGCCTGCTTCCAACTGCTGCAGTTTAATCCAAAGCTTTGTGCGGCATTTAGTTTGCCGTTTCTGATGGTTTTGCTTTTGATGGAGGGTGCGACCATATCCGTTCAGCGTGCTGCGGTAATGACGACATTGGCATTTCTGGCGATGATTTTGGAACGGGACAATGACGGACTGAACAGCTGGGGAGCGGCGCTGCTCGTTGTGCTCTTGCCGGAACCTCTGCGAATGTTCAGCGAAAGTTTCTTACTTTCCTTTTCCGCTGTGTTGGGAATCCTGCTGATCGCAGCGATTCTGCGCAAAGAAGGAACGAGGCTTCTTGCAGTGACTCGTGAGGGAAGCTGTTCTTATCGTATCTTAAGCAGGGCTATCGATATCATTGCTGTCAGTCTGTCGGCCAATATGCTGACAGCACCATTCCTGCTGTATTTCTTCGGCAATCTTCCGCTGCTTGCACCATTGTCCTCGTTGATCGTCATGCCTCTGCTTCCGCCAATTATGATCACAGCCGTGGCAGCGATCCTCCTGCCTTTTGCAGGAATTTCAAAATTATTCGCCGCTGCGGCACAGCTTTTGTGTGCTCTTTTGTTCCGTTTGCTTTCATGGATCGCAAACTTAGACTCAGTGTATTACGGAGAAAATAATCTGCTTCTGTTTGGCTTGCTTTTCTTCTATGTTTTTCTGTTGCTGCTCTACGTTTTCCGAGCAGGGAAAAGGCAGGTGCTGTGTTTGTCATCAGCCTATCTTTTGCTGCTGACAACGGCAATGGGTGTGCAAACGTTGCTGTATCCCACCGCAACGGAGCTGTATGTTTGCCGCAGTTCGCTTCTGCTTTGTCGAGAGGGACGAGCAGTGCTGATCGGAGCACCGGAACGGAAGCGGGACATCGAGGAATGGGAACAAATCCTGCGTAGTCAAAAGGCGGAAGCATTGGATTTGCTGTACCTCACCAATAATGAAGAAATGGACGAAGTACAGTTGCTGGAATTCTGTGAAACCTGGGCTCCAAACCACATTGTCTCCGCGGCAGAGTTGAACGCAATGGAGCTGAAAAACATCAATTATCGTTATGCCCCGGAAGAAAGTATTCGCTTTTGGGATCATTGGCAGCTCGGCTTCACAGAGAATGGAGCCCTCCTCTCAAATGGCGAAAGAAAGTTCTTAAAATTGCATGAAAAGTATGCTATAATGTCAATGTATCGACCGGAATACACAGCGATTCTTGGCGACGATCAAATGATTTACGGCGACGGCTCTGTCAAATGCTCGAGAAGCTGGAGCGGTGCCTTGAAATTCACCTTGGAGGACGGACATGATTCTGGAACAGGAAAGCCAGCTGCTGGCACAAATCAAAGAGGGTGATTTGTCACCTGTATATCTGCTCTACGGCGAGGAGCAGTATCTGAAAGAGCTGTACTGCCGCAAACTGCAGGACTGTGCAGTGGGTGATGCCTTTCCGGAGTTTAACCTCCACGTTTTTGACGGCAATAAGCTGGATATGGAACAAGTTGCAGCGGCAGCGGAATCCATGCCGTTTATGGCGGAGCAGCGCTGTGTGGTGATCTCGCCGTTCAATTACGGAGGGCTGAACAGCAAGGACAAAGAGATCTTCGATTCTTTGCTGGAAGCTCCCGTGCCGACGACGGTTTTGATTCTGATCGTCAATGATCCGGATTTTCTGCCGAAAAAGAATGCAAAAGCCAAAAAGCTGATTGCTCATGTGGATCATGTGGGCGTTGTTATGGAGCTGAACAAGCGCAGCGAAAGTGACATGGCGAAATTTCTCCAAAGGAAAGCGAAAGACTGCGGCTGCAGTATTTCCAAGGAGCTGTGCCAGTATCTTCTGGAACGCTGCGAGGACGATATGCTGACTCTCAGCAATGAGATCGATAAGATCTGTGCCTTTGCGGGAGCAGGGGAAATCACCAAAGAGCAGATCGATGCAGTGACAGTCAAAGCAGTCTCTGCACGCATTTACGATTTGGCAAAAGCGATTCTGGCTGAGCGCAGTGAGCAGGCTATGTCCATCGTACAGGAGCTGATTTATTTGAGATATCAGCCTACGGTGATTCTGTCTTCGCTCAGTTCGGCATATTTGGATTTGTATATCGCAAAATCCGCGCTGGCTGACGGAAAGGGTCAGGCGGAGATCGCGAAGAATTTTGAATACCGTGGAAGAGATTTCGTAATTCGAAACAGTCTGCGAGACTGCAGAAAATATTCCACAGAGGTTCTGCGCCGTTCTATTGCGTATTTGGCGCAGACGGATCTGCGAATGAAAAGTTCCCGTGCTGACAGCAATATCCTGCTGGAACAGTGTGTGGCGCAGCTGTTGATGATCGTAAGAGAGTAGGAGGAGCACAATGGCATTTGAGCTGATGTATGAAGCCATGAAACGGGCCATCGAGTCCAAGGAGTTTTCTGGGCTTGGTCTGACAACAGCCTCCTATAACCTTGTTTACTGCAAGCAAGAGCCTTATTTCTGGACTATAGGCTTCTTTGAGGGTTGGAAAGAACAGGGACAGGAAGCAGGAACAAAATATGTTCGTCTTGACTTGAGTATGAAATACTGCCACTATGATGAGCTGCAGTATTCTATCATCTATCCGGGTCATGCGATGAAGTTTTCGAATAAACTGCGTGCCAACAGTAAGATGAAATGCCGCGACCGTCTCTGGTCCAAGGCATACCTTTTCCCATGGGATGACGACGTGCAGGACTTCGATGCATTGGCAAGGGAAATTCTGCGCACCGCAGTGAGCGCAATCAACGAAATTTTCGCGGAAGCAGAGCAGCTGGGAGGACTGGACAAGTATTTCATCGCTCATCCGGAGCTGAATCCGCGTCTGAGTGCCTTTGCCTGTATCGAGAACAAGCAGTACAAAGAGGCTTATGATATTCTGAAAGCGGCAGGAGCTTCCAAAGAGGTGCTTCTGGTTCATGCTGATACAG
>JAFSIC010000053.1 GCA_017439985.1 Oscillospiraceae bacterium | reverse complement strand
TTGGCAGGATTCTGATAGTACAGACCGTAGGTATCGCCCCAGTTGAAGAGTTCCTTGCTGATGGACATGATTTCCAGATCCCCCTGCATGACACGGTAATCCCAGCCCATAAAGTCACCATCCACTTCCCAGCCGCGATAGTCCACCTCATAACTCTGGCGGAAAAGTGTGAATCTCTTTCGAATTACGCCAACCGTGCGGCCGCCCATGACCAGTTCAAAGGTCGGAAGCAGCGTGAACAGCTTTTGATGTACGCTGCCCAGTTCTTCGCCGGTTCGTTTGTCATAGATATGGATCTGGTGGCCAAAGCTGAAGAATTCCGCTTTGACATAGTATTTCGGGATGCCTGTTTCATCATAAACATCATAAGAATCCGTCCACGAGAAAACACGCTGCTTGATCAACAGTTTCATGGTGCTCACCTCTTGCCCATATCATAGCGCAAGGAGGTGTAAAATGCAAGAAAAATGCTTCCCAACGGCCGGTTGAGTGATGTTCAACTGTCCGTTGATTTGAGAAATTTGCCAAATTAACGAATAATTGATAGCTTTTTTTCAATCTCTATGGCATGATAAAGGCACAAACACACAGGAGGAAACGGCTATGGAAGAAACATTGGGCAAGCGAATCATTGCACACCGCAAACGGCTGGGCATGACGCAGGATAAGCTGGCCGAACAGCTTGGCATTACCGCACAGGCGGTCAGCAAATGGGAAAACGACCAGTCCTGTCCCGACATCGCAATGCTGCCGAAGCTGGCAGAGATTTTTGGTATCAGCATTGATGAACTGCTGGGTATAACAGCGCAGGAAAAAGTACACGAAGCAGAAGTGATACAATCCGAGTCCTTTGAGGACGATGCGCTGGAGGACGATGGCATTCATATTCAAAAAGGGAGTTGGGAATTCAAGCTGGACAACAGCCGCAAGGGCTCCATCGGCATAGCTCTGTGGGTGCTGCTGGTAGGCGGACTGCTGCTGGCAAGCAACCTGTTCTCGTGGAATGCGGGGCTTTGGGACATTCTCTGGCCCAGCGGTCTGCTAATTTTTGGTCTGTTGGGAATTGTACCAAAATTCTCTTTCTTCCGGCTGGGTTGTCTGTTCTTCGGCGCCTATTTTCTGCTGAGCAACTTAAACGTCGCATCCTTTGCCATCGGCAAGGCGTTACTGCTTCCGTTATTCTTGCTGCTCTTTGGCCTGAATCTGTTGATGGATGCCCTGCGCAAACCGAAAAACCGGCATTTTTCATTCTCACACAACAGCAAGAATCCCAAGCGCAGCCACTGCGAGACCAAAGATGGCGTGTTCGAGTGCAGTCTCAGCTTCGGTGAAGTCAACACCGTCATTGATACACCCCGGCTGCGCCGTGGTGAAGCAAGTGTCAGCTTTGGCGAACTGGAGATTGACCTGAGCGGCTGTGAAGAGGTCGCACCCGGCTGCACCGTGGAAGCCAGCTGTTCCTTCGGTGAGCTGACCATCAAGGTTCCCTGCCGTTACCGCGTGGAAGCCGAAGCCAGTACATCCTTCGGTAATTTCGAGGTGAAAGGTTCCCCCGACAGCGAACCTGCTGCAGTAATTAATTTGGATGCATCTGCCAGCTTTGGAGAAATCTGTGTGGAATATATTTAGTTTTTCTTAAGATTTACCGCCGGATAAAAAAACTCCGGCGGTTTTCTCTTTCTTTCGTGCGAATTAACTTGCATTTTACTAAAAGTAACAGTATAATAGCAGTGACTATACCGTGAAGGTGGGATAATGCATGAGCGAAAAAGATTTTGACCTCGATTTCGATTTTGAAAAGGAGTACGGTTTCGATACTCCTGAAGATACAGCCGCACAGCAAAGCGGTGTTGACTTTGATCTGAAGGCCCTGCTGGAGTCCGAATTTGGCGAGGAAGCTGCAAGCTTCACTGCTGAATATGATTCCGATTTTGATTACGGTCCCGAGACCATCGACTACCTGCAGGATGAAGGTGTGGAAGAACCCGCACCTGAGATGCCCGTTGATGAAGCACTTCCTGAAGAGGATATCATTGAAAATGATTACAGCGAAGATCCTCTGGACGACGGCTTCGATGCCGATCTGCCCGAAGAGATGATGTCCGCTGAGCCGTTGCCTGTTGAAGAGCAGGCAGAACCCGTGGAGGAACACGCTCCCGTTCAGAAGGAAGCTCCTGTCCGCCGTGAGCGCCGCAAGCCTGTTTCTCCCATGCGCCGGTTCAAGAACGAAACCATGCCCCTGATCATCACAGGTATCACTGCCCTGTTGATCCTGATTTTCGTGATCGGTTC
>JAFSIC010000052.1 GCA_017439985.1 Oscillospiraceae bacterium | reverse complement strand
CTGCTAACACAGTTAATTCCTCAATCGAATAATTGATTGACTCACTCCTCACCGGACTCCACCCGGTGAGGAGTTTTCTTATTATCCGATATTTTCGCACTTCGAGTTGCACTCGAAGTGTCGGCGGCAAAGGGGAGCTTTTATCTGCACAGACTGAAAGCCGCCGTGGACTCCACCCGATGGGTGGTTTTCTTATTAAATAAAAAATACCCCTCCCGACCATTCGGTCGGGAGGGGTTCGTTTCTTTATCCGCGGAAGCCGCCGTTGCGGCCTTTGGATGGAGTTTTGAAGGTTTTGCCGCCAAAGCCGCCTTTGCTCTGTCCGCGCTCATTTTTACCACGGAAGCCGCCTTTTACAGCAGTTTTCTCTGCACCGCGTGCTTTGAATTCTTTTTCTTTTGCCAGTTTTTTTGGTTTGGTTTCTTCTGCCGTTTTGATCGCATTGCGGAGCATACCAACTTCGGTTGGTTTCAGTTCACGCCATTCTCCCGGCTGAAGCATGCCCAATTTCAGAGGGCCGATGGTGGTACGTTTCAGACGAGCCACTTCCAGACCAACCGCTTCGCACATTTTACGAATCTGACGGTTTCTGCCTTCGTGAATGGTGATCTGAAGAACCACGCGTCCCGGTTCTTTATCCAATACGTGGATTACAGCAGGGGCAGTTTTTCTGCCATCGATCTCCACACCAGAGGACAGCTGGGTCAGCTGCTCATCGGATACAGAAGGACGAACGGTAACTCGGTAGGTTTTGGATACATGGTGGCTTGGGTGCATGATAAGGTTTGCGAACTCGCCATCATTGGTCATCAGCAGGAGACCTTCACTGTCTTTGTCCAGACGACCGATTGGATATACACGCTCCGGAGCATCTTCTACCAGCTCTTTTACGCAGCGGCGACCCAGTTCATCGCTCATAGTGGTCACATAGCCGCGTGGCTTGTGAAGCATGATATATACCTTGTGAGTTTTGTTGTTGAGATAAACGCGCTCATGATTAACGGTAACCACGTCGCGATATGGGTTGATTTTCTGGCCCAATACAGCCGGATGACCATTGATCTGGATCTTTCCCTGCTGGATCAGTTCTTCTGCTTTTCGGCGGGAAACAATGCCGTTTTCGGAAAGCACTTTTTGAATTCTTGTTTCGTTGCTCATGGTTCCTCCAATATTCTGATAAAGGGCATAGCCCTCCTGTAGTACATATTCTATCAGAATAATTGTAAAGCAAAGTCCCGCAATCTGTCAATAAGGGAAGGTTCTTTTTCTTGGTTTATGGAGGAGAGATTTTCTGCCGCAAGGAGCTCCGTTGTCAAGACATTCTCTCCGTTGATCGTGATTTGAATCTCTCCTAAAACAGCACCTTCCGAAATGGGTGCAAAAATCATTGGTTTCCGAAACAGCTGAAGCGAAACACTGTCACTGCTTTGCAGCGGAAGCATCAAGTTCTGTGCGGGTCTTACAGCAACTTCCGAGACTTCTGTCCCTGCCCTGTTCAAAGCAGAATTTGTCATGGGCAAGGTTCGAGGAATTTCCGAGGATAAATTCTGCTGATTCAGATTCGAAAAGTAACGCTCATACAAGGACTCATGAACGGACCAATCGTCGGGGCAGTTTAATGTCACACAAATCAGTGTCATACCGTCTTTTTCAGCGGCAGATACCAGACAGCGATAGGCCGCCTCGGTGAAGCCTGTTTTCACTCCGATGCAATAGGGGTACATTGTCAGCAGTTTATTGTAATTTTCCAGCCAGCGGCGATAGGGTGGATTTCCGAACTCCACCTGTGCCTTAGATAGACAGCAGATTTCCTGAAAAATCTCATGCTTCATCGCTTCTCGGCAGAGCTGTGCCATGTCATAAGCGGAGGAAAAATGGCCCTCTGCATCCAAGCCGGACGGATTCCGAAATTGAGTGTCTTTTAAGCCCAGCTCAGAGGCTTTCCAATTCATTTTTGCCACAAAGCTATCCATATCCCCGCTGACATGTACCGCCGTTGCATTGGCGGCGTCATTGCCGCTGGGAAGCATCATCCCGTACAGCAGTGCCCGCAGAGTTACCTGATTTCCCTCCTGCAATCCCATGGAAGAACCCTCAACATGAATGGCATCGCTATCCACAGTAAACCATTGATCCAAATCGCCGTGCTCCAAAGCCAGTAAAGCTGTCATGATTTTTGTGGTACTGGCCATTGGCAATCGCTCGTGGATGTTGTGACCACCCAGCACGCGTCCTGTCTGGGCATCGATAATGATGCAGGCTTTGGCGTCCGTAGACAGCTCATCATATGCACTAATAGGGATGAGAAGTGTACAAAGCAAAAGAAGCACTGTCAGCAGCGCACAAACTCGTTTCAAATAAATCGCCCCCTCGCTGGATTTTATGTGAGCAGGGAGATAAATATACAAAACAAGAAAACTCCTCACCGGGTGGAGTCCACGGCGGCTTTCAGTCTGTGCAGATAAAAGCTCCCCTTCGCCGCCGACACTTCGAGGGAAAATCGAATAATAAGAAACCACCCATCGGGTGGAGTCCGATGGGTGGTGAGTCAATCAATTATTCGATTGAGGAATTAACTGTGTAAGCAGTTAATTATTTTTTGAGAGCCAGAGCGCCTGCAGCAGCAACGGATACAACTGCCATAGCAACAGCTGCGCCTACGAAGTCAGCAGCACCGGTTTCTGGGTTTGCTTT
>JAFSIC010000051.1 GCA_017439985.1 Oscillospiraceae bacterium | reverse complement strand
TGGCAACGATGACGACCACAGCAATCAGAGTGTAGAGGGCCATCTTCGGCTTCTTCACAATCAGAGCAATGCGCTCTTTGATGCTCTTGCCGCTGCCGGTCATGGTGGTAGCGGTGTTCAACAGAGCAGGGCGCTTTTCGCAGGTCAGGTGAATCAATGTGCGGCCATAGGCTGCGCGCTCATCTTCACCCAGACGCAGGATGGTAGACTCATCGCAGGCAAGCTCCGCATCATTTCTGGACAACACGGCCGCACACCATACCAGCGGATTGAACCAGTGGACAGCAAGGCATACACTGCGGAGGATCGCCCAGATGTTATCCTTGTGGTGGAAGTGGGTTAGCTCATGCTCCACCGCGTGGCGCTGCGTATGCTCGCTCTCAATGGCCTCGCTGGTAAGATAAATGGCCGGATGGAACAGACCGAACAGGCAGGGGGTATCAATGGCATCGCTGAGATAAACGGGCAGCGCGTGGCTGTCGCTCAGCAAAGTGCGTGTCTTTTTCAAGCTCAGGTACAGGCGCAGATTGGAGAGCAGGAACCAGACGCCTACCAGTGCGATACCGCTGATCCAGATGATCTTAACGACTTCAGCAATGGAAAGGTCGCCGTTCATCTTATTCATGATCTCATAATCTACAGTTTCGGCATACTCTTCCAGTGGCATCTCTTCAATCTGAATGCCTCTGTCTGCATATTCCTTTGCCACCTCGTTGTATGCTGCCTGATAGCTCATTCGCGGCAGTTCCGTTTCAGACAGTGCCGACACAAACTGCACCGGCTCTGATTCGGCTGCTTTCTGAGTAAGGTTTCCCACGCTCATGGCTGTGTCGCCGAAGGAAACGGGAACCAGAAGGCGAACAAGCACAACGGCCCAGAGCGCATATTGCAGACGCAGGCTGATTTTACCCTTCAGCACAAAGCGCAGCAGGATCAAAACTGCAATCAGTACAGAGGAAGAAACGATCCATTCAACCATCCGAGTTACCTCCTTCCAGATCTTTCAGCATAGCGTACAGCTTATCAATTTCCGATTTGGGCAGTGCCTGTTTTTTGGTCAGGGAGCTGACCATCATACTTAAACTCCCGTGATAAACACGGTCGAGGAAATCTTCCGTTTCATGCATCGCTGCGTCTTCGCGCCGGAGAACTGCACTGTAGGATTTGCTGCGGCCTTTTGTAACGGTGGAGATTGCTCCTTTTCCCTCCAAGCGAGCTAACAATGTATTTGTGGTGGAGCGGGTCCATCCAGCGGATTTTTCAAGCTGCTCCGTTATCTCACGGCTAGGCAGGGGGGACTTTTTCCACAAGCACTCCATGACAGTCCATTCAGCTTCAGTCAGGTTAATATGTTCAGCGGACACAGTACCACATTCCTTTCGTTGACATCTGTAAACAAAGAATATCATATTCGTTGACATTTGTCAACGAGCGGTTTGCTGCAGAGCAAAAAGCGGGACTGCAACCGCAGGTTGCGGAAACAGCAAGGGCGCTTGATAGACATTTTATCGCAGGTCTGTTATCATTGAACATAAGAGAGGAGGGGTACTGTGACTCTGGGAGAACTTTCCATAGTGCCTTGTAATGTCAGTTCTGTACCGGACCGGAACAATTTCCAGCCGATGCCCTACGAAACCGGCACAGAAGGCTATGAGCGGGTACTGCAGAAACTGGACGGCAGCTGGGCAGGACCGGATTTGCCAATTCAGTAGCAGAAAAATGAGAAAT
>JAFSIC010000050.1 GCA_017439985.1 Oscillospiraceae bacterium | reverse complement strand
CGTGTTTGTCAACAGGTTTTTTCAGATTTTTTTGAGCGGTTTTTCAGATGAAAAACATCATTCTTTACAACCTGTATCCAGATCTTTTGTTCAATCTGTTTGACTCCCGCGAGTCAGCTTGTATATAATATCACGCCCCCAACCTTTTGTCAACACCTTTTTTTCGTTTTGTCAACATGCAAAAGGCCGCACATTACTGTGCGGCCTTTTATGTGGAAAACGTTCAAGAAACCCTATGTTCGGAACAGATTTGCCCTACTATTAACATGCACGCTGAGTACAACTCCAATGGAAAGATACAGTGTTGCTACCGATGTACCACCGGCAGAAAGGAAAGGCAGTGTGATGCCAATAACCGGGAACATACTCAAATTCATACCGATATTGATGGCGATCTGTGCTGCAAACATGGAAAATACACCAACACAAATATAGCGGCCTAAATCATCGCTGGCATTTTTGGCGTTGCGAATCATGGAAATACACAACAGCAACAGCAAAATCAGCACACCAATGCAGCCAATAAAGCCCAACGATTCTCCAATATAAGAGAAAATAAAGTCATTATGGACTTCCGGGACGAATTGGAACTGTCCGTTTTCTGAGAAAATACCATTTCCCCAGACACCGCCGTTGCCGATGGCGATCTCCCCTTTCATTTGCTGCCATAGATATTTACTGCGATCGGCTGCACTCAAACTATCCGGAGAAACCAGAGCGAGAATACGCCCCTTTTTATCATTATCCAGCAAAAAGATCCAAAGGACCGCCAATACCGGGGGAACTGCCGCAAACAAAGGCAGGATATATTTCCACGATAGGCCGGCTGCAAACATCATACCAGCCACAATGACCAACATAATAACCGCAGTACCATCGTCACCCTGAAGATGAATCAGCAGAACAGGAGTAATTCCATGGAGACAAACCAAGATCAGGGTCTTCCAGTCATTCAGTTCATCTTTTACCTTGCTCAAATGATAAGCAAAAGTAAGAATAAAGGAAATCTTCAGCAATTCCGATGGCTGGAACTGCGGTAAGCCGGGAATATCCAGCCAGTTTCTGTCGTCAATATACTCACTGACCTGAACACCCAATGATGTAAAGGTCAGCAAAACCAAACCATAGGCCACAGGCTGATGCAGTTTCCAAAGCTCTGCCATGGTATGGTAATCGATTTTGGAAATCACAATAGCTGCCGCCAAGCCAACCAGAGAAGCCGCCAGCTGCATCTTCAGTGGGCGGTCTGTACCCAAGGCACCTGCATGAACCAAGCCGCCGATCAGCGCAACGCTCAGGCAGGACAGCGCGATGCAGACAGCCAGCAGAAGACGGTCCGTTTCCTTTATGTATTGTCGCGCAAAGCGCCCGCAAAACTCCAGAATATCCTTCAACATTCCACCCACCTTTCGTTACTGTATGCAGGAAATGGCGCTGCATCCGCAGCGCCATCTGCTTCTTATTGATTTTCTTTGTCTTCGCTCTCAGCAGGAATTTCTGCTTCTGCAGCAGGTTCTACCTGTACATCAGCAGGAGCTTCTGCCGGACTTGCTTCCATCGGAGGAATCGGCTGCAGCGGAGACTGAGCAGCTCTTGCTTTTTCAGCCTGCTCTTTTTTCTCTTTCGCCGCTTTTTCCGCTTCACGGGCAGCATAAACCTCGTCTTTATGACCGGTCATGATCTTCTCAAAATCAGCACCGCCAATTTTTTCATACTGAATCAGATATTCAGCCACTTCGGTCAGCTGATCCAAATGTTCTTTCAGAATATTGGTGCAGCGAGCGTAGGCCTCCTCCACAACGCTGCGGATCTCCATGTCGATCTGAGAAGCCACAGCCTCGGAGTAGTTCTTATTATGACCTAAATCACGACCGAGGAAGACGTTGTTCTCGTCCTCGCCGTACACAACAGGACCCAGTTTCTCGCTGAAACCATAACGGGTCACCATGCTGCGAGCAGTTTTGGTTGCACGCTCCAGGTCATTGGACGCACCGGTAGAGATATCATCCAGAACAATCTGTTCCGCAATACGACCACCCAGCAGAGTTACGATATTTTCAAACATCTGCTTACGGGTCATATAGCTGCGGTCCTCCGCAGGCAGAGACAGAGTATAACCACCTGCCATACCGCGAGGAATAGTGGAAATTTCATGGACTTTATCCTGAGTTTCACAATAATAGGTTGCCACAGCGTGACCTGCTTCATGGAAAGCGGTCAGGCGTTTATCTTTTTCGGTTACAACATGGCTTCTCTTTTCAGGACCGGCAACTACTTTAATGGTTGCTTCCTGAATATCTTCCATAGTGATGGCTTTTCTGTTCTTGCGTGCAGCAAGCAAAGCCGCTTCGTTGACCAGGTTTTCCAGATCGGCACCGGTAAAACCTGCGGTAGTTTTCGCAATTACATCCAGCTCCACATCCGGTGCCAGAGGTTTATTGCGGGTATGAACCTTCAGAATTGCTTCACGACCGCGAATATCCGGATAGCCGACAACGATCTGACGGTCAAAACGTCCCGGACGCAGCAGAGCAGGGTCCAGAATATCGTGACGGTTGGTTGCAGCCATAACGATGATACCAACGTTGGATGCAAAGCCATCCATCTCAACCAGCAGCTGGTTCAGAGTCTGTTCGCGTTCATCGTGACCGCCGCCCAGACCTGCGCCACGACGACGACCAACAGCGTCGATCTCGTCGATGAAGATCACGCTTGGTGCACTTTTTTTCGCCTGATCGAAGAGATCACGGACACGGGATGCACCCACGCCGACAAACATCTCCACGAAATCAGAACCGGAGATGGAGAAGAACGGAACACCTGCTTCACCTGCAACAGCACGGGCAAGCAGAGTTTTACCGGTACCCGGAGGGCCCATCAGCAGAACACCTTTCGGAATTCTTGCACCCAGAGAGTTGAATTTCTTCGGATGCTTCAGGAAGTCCACCACTTCTTCCAGCTCTTTCTTTTCTTCGTCAGCACCGGCAACGTCGTTGAAGGTCACCTTCGTGCCGTCGTCCTTTGGACGAGCTTTGGCTTTTGCAAAGTTGTTCATCTTCGCACCGCCGCCTGCTTGACGCATGATCAGGAAGTAACCACCGAACATCAGCACTGCCATAATAATGGTTGGCAGCAGAGATACCCAAATAGAAGTCGGTTCTGCAGGAATATAGTTGGTTGGGAAAACCTGTTCCGGGTGCTCCGCCTCATATTTCTCCAGATACGGTTCGATGTCCTGACGGAAGAAGGTAATATTCGCCAGTTCGTACACAACTTTCTGTTCCTGACCCTGAATCTTCATGGTCAGATAGCCGGTGTTAAAGTCAACGGAATATTCCTCCACCTGTTCCTGTTTGAAATAGTTGATCACATCAGAATAGGACAGAGTTTCCACCGGTTCCGGGGTCCAGGAAAACAGAGCGATTGCGAGGACACTCAGCAGTACCAGCATTGCGATGTACATACCGATGCCTTTCGTCTTTTTTTGCATTAGCAGTTTTCACTCCTCTTTTTCGGTTTCAGCAGTACAATATCAATACAATATGTAAAACGAAACGTATTATTTACTATTTAGAATATACTTCCGGTTTCAAAATACCGATATATGGAAGGTTGCGGTATTTTTCCGCATAGTCCAGACCATAGCCAACAACGAATTCATCCGGCACGTTGAAGCAGTAGTAATCCGGCTGAATATCCTCTACACGACGCTCCGGTTTATCCAGCAGAGTCGCAATGCGGATGCTCTTTGGATGTCTCTGCTTGAGCATTTCACGCAGCGCATACAGAGTACGGCCGCTGTCCAGAATATCTTCCACGATCAGCAGGTCATAACCCTCCAGCGGGATATCCAGGTCTTTCAGAATTTTCAGTGTGGTATGCACTGTACCGTTGCCGTAGCTGGATACAGACATAAAGTCGATTCTTGCAGGAATGGTTACAGCACGCATCAGGTCTGCCATGATCATAACAGAGCCTTTCAGAACGCTGACCATCAGCAGATTTTTATCTTTATAATCTTCGCTGATCTGTTTGCCCGTTTCCTGAACTTTTTCTTTGATTTCTTCTTCAGAGATCAATACCTTAAGAATATCATTTGTCATTTTCTATTCCTCCAAAACACAAATGGTTACAATATGCTTGCTATGTTCGTCAGGCATGACATCCTGCCGAACACCAAAACCTTCCAGCCATAAAGGACCTTTCTCATCACTGATCACCGCAAGACGAGAGCGCCCTTCCAGACTGATTTTTTTCTGATTCAGCAGTTTTTTGAAACTGCGAGGAGAACTACAGCCATACAGCTGAATGGAATCTCCCGGCAAGCGCTGCCGAATCATCGGAACACCGATTATTTTATCATAATCAAAGGCATTTTTTAAGCCATCTTTCTCATTGTTTGCAAAGAATTTATATTTTCCCCGATTTATCGATGAAAAACGCAGGATTTTGCCGTCAAAGATGCGATTTTCTCCCATTTTTAAGGGGACCGAAAAGAAACTCTGCAGCTTCGGCGCCGATTTCAGTGTGATTGTTTCCCCCATCGCTTTCAGATATTGCCCCTTGCTCAGTTCCAAGGTTCCGCCAATATCAATGAGCTTTCGTACATCGCTGATTTTCTTTGCTGAAATTTCTGCAGAACATCGTTCCAGCCAATAAGCTGCTGCGCGCTGCTGCATTGCAGGATGCAGCGCCTGAAATACAGGCCGCTTCCATGTATTCTCGGACAACTGCATTTGCACCAGTTCTTGCTCCAATCGCTTCTGCAGATAGTCTTCCTCCAATGCCGCCTGTTTAGACAAGCGAGCCGCACTTTTTAGAAAGGAAGGATTGACCAGCTCCAGCTGCGGAATAACATGGTGTCGCAGGCGGTTTCTGCTGAATTCATCGCTGAGATTACTGCTGTCTGTCACAAAAGGCAGAGCGTTCTCTTTGCAATAAGCTTCGATTTGCTCTCTGCTGCAGAACAGCAGGGGGCGGATAATATTTCCCCGCACCGCAGGAATCCCGATCAAGCCCTTGATTCCCGTGCCTCTCGCCACATGGAATAAAATCGTTTCTGCCAAATCATTGGCATTGTGGGCCGTTGCAATTCTGTCTTTTTCTGAAGAACACAGCTGTTGAAAGCGTTCATAACGAACTTCCCGTGCATATTCTTCTATAGATTTTCCCGCCTGCTTCGCAGCTGAGGCGATATCTTCCCGAAAGACATGCAGCTCAATTCCTCGCTCTGCACAGAACTTACGGCAAAATTCCTCATCCCGCCGTGCTTCATCGCCGCGCAGTTGATGATTGATGTGACAGACAAGCAGCTTCAAATCCAGCTCCTGCTGTATCTCATATAAAAAAGAGAGCAGGGCGACTGAGTCTGCCCCGCCCGAAAATCCTACGATTACACGGCTTCCCTGAGGAAGCATATCGTATTCTTTGATTGTCTCCAAGGCACTACGGCGCATCGCGATAATTCTCCCTGCTGACAAACTGGCTGTGAGCACCGTCGAAGATCAACTTCACTGTATCGGTGGCACCATGACGGTTTTTCGCCAAAATACACTCCGCTTGTCCGCGCTCTTCTGTATCATCCTCATAGTATTCCTCGCGGTAGAGGAACATAACCATATCGGCATCCTGCTCGATGGAACCGGACTCACGCAGGTCGGAAAGCATTGGTCGATGATCGGTACGCTTATCGGAGCTACGGGACAGCTGAGACAAGGTCAGCAGCGGCACATTCATTTCCTTCGCCATGATCTTGAGGTTACGGGTAATTTCGGAAACCTCCTGTACACGGTTGTCGATGTTTCGGCCGGATGTCAGCAGCTGCAAATAGTCAATAACAACCAGATCCACCTGCGGCAGACGACGCAGTTTCGCCTTCACTTCCGCAACAGTAATACCCGGTGTATCATCGATGTACATTTCCCACTGGGACATCATTTCTACAACGTCAGCCACCTTGCTCCAGTCACCCACCGGCAAATCACCGGCACGCAGCTTGGTACCATCCACACTTGCCATCGCGGAAAGGATTTTATTGACCACCTGTTCGCGGCTCATTTCCAGGGAAAAGACCGCAACAGTATAGCCTTTTTTCGCCACATTGGTCGCAATATTGAAAGCAAAGGTCGATTTACCCATTGCAGGTCGCGCTGCCAACAGAATCAAGTCAGAACGATTCAGACCATTGGTAATACGGTCCAAACCGCCGAAACCACTTGGAATACTGCTTGCCTTGCTCTGCTCCGGAGACTGAATACGTCCATACACATCCATCAAAATACGATTGATGTGGATCAAGCCTGTGGAATCCTTGCCCTTTCGGATATCATAGAGCTTCTGCTCTGTCAATTCCATCAGGCTGCGGGACTCGGTCTGCGGCTCCGCGGCATAGGTCAGCACATCCTGCGCCATTCCAATGAGGCGGCGCATATAGTACTTCTCCTGCACGATTTTGGCGTAATACACCACATTGGAGGTTCCCGGCACAACTTGAACCAGCTGAGTCAGATAAACCTTCGCCTCATTTTCCGCAGAGAACACTTCCTGCTTTTTCACTTCTTCCAGAACCGTGATAACATCAATACCACGAGCGGTTGTGTACATCTGCAGCATGATCGCAAAAATCTGCTGATGCTGTTTGCGATAGAACGATTCCGCGCCGATATATTCCAGTACAGTACTAAGACATTCCGGTTTCAGCAGCACAGCGCCAAGAACGGACTGTTCCGCCTCCAAACTGAAAGGCAGCCGGACTTCATCGCCTTCAAACAACGCTTCTGCCATGGTAAACTCCTCCTTCCCCGCAAATTAATGTACTAAAAGTAGATTATTCGCCAACTTCTACAGTAATTTTAGCGCTGATACCGGTGTAGAGCTTGATTTCAGCGTTGTAAGTACCGTGACCTTTGATATCGCTCTGCAGAGTGATTTTCTTTTTATCCACGGTGATTTTCAGCTGAGAATTTACAGCTTCTGCGATTTCTTTGGAAGTAACGGAACCGAAGAGTTTGCCGTTGGCACCCAGTTTCGCGGAAATTTTTACTTTCTTGCCTTCAAGAGCTTTTGCAGTATCCATCGCCTGCTGTTTTTCTACTTCCAGTTTGTGCTGTTTTGCAGCTTCTTTGGATTTCATTTCATTGACAGCCTGACTGCTTGCAGCCACAGCGATGCCGCGTTTGATGAGGAAGTTCTGTGCGTAACCGTCAGCAACTTCTACCATCTGGCCTTTTTTACCGGTACCTTTTACATCCTGAGTCAGAATTACTTTCATATCTTTATCCTCCTAAGGTAGTTCTATCATTCGTTTTTCCAGCAGGCAGCCTTTGCCGCCTACCCATACTTGTGTGATTTTATCTTCTGTGCTTTCCAATTCCGCAACAATATGAGAAACTGCGCCCATCACATGACCCTGTTCAAATATATAGCGTTGCTGGCGCAGACCATGCTGAAACAGCAGACAAGCCAATGCACAGTTTGATGTTCCTGTGGCAGATTCCTCGTCAATTCCATAAAGCGGGGCGAAATTACGGCAGACAGCCGTCGTTTCATCATCAGGAGTCAATGCGTAGGCATGCACTCCGATCACATCATAGTCTCGACTTAGCTGCGACATTGCATCAAAATCCGGCTGCATCTCCCATAAAGACTGTGGGGATTTTATCGGAACTAAAATATCTTTTAATCCTGTCGATACGATTTGCAGAGGATACTGCTCATCGATCATTTTTGTTTGCAGACAATGCTCCAGTTCTTCTCTTGTCGGCTGTTCATAGAACTGCGGCAGATTCTGTTCCATGAAGATGCTCCCATCATCATAGACACAAACATTCAGCAGCCCTGCCTTTGTTTCAATTTGCAGCTTCGGCTTCTTCAATAAGCCCAACCGCTGCAATACTGTGAAAGCGGCAATCGTCGCATGTCCGCAAAGCGGGACTTCTTCTGTGGGGGTAAAGTATTCGAATCTCCAATCCGCAGCGCTTGATTCCGACAAGAACGCCGTTTCAGAAAAACCGAGCTTTTCGGCAATTTGCATTTTTTCATCGTTACACAATTCACTGCTCAGAAGAACAACGCCTGCCTTGTTGCCGCCACTATTTTCTTTACAAAACGCAGCGGCAATATATACTTCCACCGTTTTCATTTTATTTGGTCTCCGGCGGAATGGTCAGTTCCATCATCTGTACCGGACCCGGTTCAACAGGAAGCGGCTCCGGATTCAATTCGGAGAGATATTCGTCAATGGCTGCATTCAGTTTTGCACGCACTTCCTCGAAAGTGGTGTTGCGCAGCTGAGCGCCCGCCATGGTCTGATGACCGCCACCGCCCAGTTTTTCCATAACGATCTGCACGTTCATTTTACCCATGCTTCGTGCGGACAGACCAACAATGCCTTCGCCCTCATAATACAGAACAAAGGAACCGTACACGTCATTGATGTTCAGCAGTTCATCGGCAGACTGCGCTGCAACGATTTTGATCTGATCCATCGATTCACGCACTGTAGCGATCGCACAGTGGTTGTACACTTCTGCGGAAGCAACGACCATGCTTCGAGCCTGATAGGCTTCCATACTGGTTGCAAAGAGAGCTTTTACTTCGATCGTATCGGCACCCATGCGTTTCAGATAAGCCGCCGCTTCAAAGGTGCGGACACCGGTACGCATGATAAAGTTCTTGGTATCCAGCATAATACCGGACAGCAGAGCTTCCGCTGCACCGCTGTTGATGCGGTATTTGTCGCCTATGTACTGCAGCAGCTCTGCAACCATTTCCGATGCAGAAGATGCAAACGGCTCATGATGGAAGAGCACTGCATTATCAATATAACCAACCATTTTACGGTGATGGTCGATAACTGCCACGTTCTGACAAGCTTCATAAATCGGTGCATATTCCAGCATCTGTGGAGTATGAGTATCCACAACGATCAGCAAAGTTTTCTCTACCACCAGATTCATAGCCTGTTCCGGGCTGATAAACGCATCCTCAAAGCCATTTTCCAGCAGACGCTCATACAGGTTCTGCACAAGGCTGGTTTTTTCATTGTAAACGATCTTCGCCGGCTTGCCCATTTCTTTGATGGCATACCACAGACCCGCTGCGGAACCCATTGCGTCAAGGTCAGCAAAGCGATGTCCCATCAAAATTACATTGGAACTGGACTGAATCAGCTCCAGCAAAGCATTGGCAACGATACGAGTCTTAACTTTCGTACGTTTTTCCACGCCTTTTGCAACGCCGCCGTAGAAATCATAACCATTTTTGGTTTTGATGGCAGCCTGGTCACCGCCGCGGCCCAGAGCCATATCCAGTGCCTGACTTGCCATCGCTTCGCCTTCGAGGATGGATTTCGCCTCACGGCCAACACCGATGGACAGAGTAACCGGCATTTTATCCGCCGCCTCAATGCGGCGAACGTCGTCCAGAATATTGAAACGATTTTCAATAATACCACGCAGGTAACGCTCCTCCATCAGAACAAAGAAGCGGTCCTTATCAATTTTCTGAACAATACCATGGTTGTTGCCCACAAAGGTCTCGATGACATACTCAACTTCCGCCATAACCTGAGAGCGTTCATTTTCTTTCGCGCTCTGCAGAAGTTCGTCGTAGTTGTCGATCATAAACCACGCCACTGCCGGACGGGAACTGAAATATTCTTTCGCAATACGTTTCAGTTTATCATCATCGATGAAGTAGCTGACGCGCAGACCTTCGGTCTCATGGCCGGCAGTCGCAGGAAACGCCGTAAAGAGCTTTCCTTTATATTCCACGCCGTAGCCGCTCGGCGGGCAGTCCTGCTCCACATTCAGATTTGGGAACAAGTCTTTCACATTGTAGCCAAAACTGTCCTCACCGGCAAAAACTTTTTCTTTCATCAGCTCGTTGTACCAAAGAATCTCTCCATGGTGATTGAACACGATAACCGGCAGCGGGAAGGACAGAAGCGCATCCTGCTGATATGGTGTCAGGAAAGAGTTGATATTTTTGTAGAAGCGATTCATGGAGCGGTTTACGGTGAAAATCTTATAGAAAGCCACTGCAGATGCGATCAGCATGAGCAAAACCGCAATACCGAGAGCCAAATTCTGCTCATAGACTGCCATGGTCACCGCCACCATATCCAAAACAGCGATGGTAATGGTCAAAGGTACAAACAATACGATTTTCTTTTTCATTCTTTTAATAAAACCTCCTTTGCTGCGCAAAGGTTCAAGATGGATTTTCTATGCTTCCTGCAGAACCACGAGGATCATCGGGCTGCGTTTTGTCTGTGCGTAGAAGTATTTGCTTACGTCATCCTTCATGCGCTGTTTCAGACTGCTCCAGTCACGAATACCATTGTTCAGGCATGTTTCAGCCGCATTTTTTGCAATCACCTGAGCCTGATTGATCATTTCCTCGCTTTCGCGAACATAGACAAAGCCGCGGGAAATAATGTCAGGACCGGCGATGAGCTTGCGGGATTTGGTATTGATGGTAGCAACCACGACGATCAGACCGTCCTCTGCCAGATGTTTGCGGTCGCGGAGCACGATACTGCCGACGTCACCAACGCCAAGACCGTCTACCATAACGGCACCTGCAGTTACTTCGCCGGTAACTTTGACAGTCTCACCATCCAGCTCCAGTACCTCTCCCATTGCAGGGATCGGGATATTTTCCTTGTCCATACCCATGCCGACAGCCAGTTCTACCACCTTGGACTGATGCTTGAACTCACCGTGCATTGGCAGAATAAATTTCGGTTTTGTCAAGGCGATCATCAGACGCAGTTCGTCCTGACAAGCATGACCGGAAACGTGAGTTTCGTATTTTTTCTCGTAAATAACTTCTGCACCCAGCTGCATCAGCTGATTAACAACGCGGGCAACCAGTTTTTCGTTACCCGGGATCGGTCTTGCGGAAATAATAATAAAATCGTTGTAGCCAACGCTGACTTTACGGTGATCGCTCATCGCCATACGGGTCAGTGCAGACATCGGTTCACCCTGGCTGCCGGTGGTAATGATAACCACTCTGTCAGCAGGCAAACGGTTTGCCACATCGATATCCACCATCAGATCTTTCGGGATACGCAGATAGCCCAGTTCCTCCGCGGTAGCAACAACATTGACCATGCTTCGGCCGGAAACAGCAACTTTACGGTCAAATTTCTCCGCACAGTCCATGATCTGCTGGATACGATGGATATTGGATGCAAAGGTCGCGATGATGATGCGTCGGTCTGCTGCCATATTGAACAGACGGTTGAAAGAATTTCCTACTCTGCGTTCGCCGCCGGCCATACCCGGAGCCTCTGCGTTGGTGGAGTCCGGCAGCAGCGCCAGAACACCCTGAGAGCCCAGTTCGCCGAAACGTGCAAGGTCGATGATCTCGCCGCTGATCGGGCTGTAGTCGATTTTAAAGTCACCGGTCTGGATGATAACACCCACCGGAGTATGAATCGCCAGCGCGCAAGCATCTGGAATGGAGTGGTTCACGTTGATAAATTCCACACTCATGGAGCCGACTTTGATGTTATCGCGGGATTTCACTTCCACCAGCTGAACAGTGCCCAGCAAGCCATGTTCTTTCAGTTTGTTTTTGATAAGACCAATGGTCAGTCGGGTAGCGTAAACAGGTGCATTGACTTCTTTCAGAAGATACGGCAGCGCACCGATATGGTCCTCATGACCGTGGGTAATGAAAATACCACGAACTTTTTCCTTATTATTTTTGGTCACATAGGTGAAGTCCGGGATAACGATGTCAACACCCAGCATATTTTCATCTGGGAAGGCCAGACCACAGTCTACAATAAACATATCATTGCCGCATTCGTAGCAGGTCATGTTCTTGCCGATTTCGTTCAAACCGCCCAGAGGGATGATACGAACCGGAGTTTTGTTGACTTTTTTAGTGCTGCGTCGGTTGTTTTTCTTCTGTTTACCATCGCCGCCGAATAGGTTCTGCACTGCCTTCTGCATATTCTGCATGGTGCCGCTCAGCTCCATCTTTTCAGATTTCGGCTGTTTCGCAGAAGATTTTTTTGGGGCTTTGGCAGCATTTCTTTTTTTGCCGCCACTATTTGTATGATTTTTATTCGGTTGTTTTACTGCTTTTTCACTTGGATTCTGTACTTTTTTCTCAGTATTCTTCGCCATTGTTCCTCCTGTATTCGGTCGGAAATGAGCAGCTGCCACGAAGCATGACAAAAAAGGCATGCTCCGCAAACCGAAGCTGATTCTTCGGCTTGCTTTTGTCTTATGGTCAGAACTTGGGGTTCCGCTCCATTTACCGCCGTCTGCGGTCAAATGCTCTCAAATTCCGTACTGTTATCGTGATGTAATGCACAGCCTACTATTCTGCTGTGTCTTGTTTCCCTGTCCAAAACAGATCCGCTGCGGTTGGTACACAAGGCAGATCACTCAGGGCCGCATATTTAGTCTATTATATTTTATCTGTTATCCGCTGCAATGTCAAGAAAATCCCATCTTTCTTCTATTATACGTCAGGCTTGGCTTTTTCATACAAAAGCAGTCTCCTCTCGCAAAAAATTGAGATTCTTCCCGCCTTTCCCCTTGTTCACACCGCAAAAATCTTTTATAATAAGAAAAGGTATGTGATCGTCTCTGACGGACACACTATATCAAGAAATTCCAAGGAGGACCCTATGGCCCAGAAACATGTGGACATTTACACTGACGGTGCCTGCTCCGGTAATCCGGGACCCGGTGGCTACGGTGTGATCCTCAATTATAAAGGTAATGTACGGGAGCTTTCCGGCGGCGAAGCCAATACCACCAACAATCGCATGGAGCTGATGGCTGCCATCACCGGTCTGGAAGCGTTGAAAGAACCCTGCGACGTTACCCTCTACTCCGACTCCAAATACATGATCGATGCCATTCAGCAGCGTTGGGTTTATAAATGGAAAGCCAATGGCTGGATGCGTAACAAAAAAGATCCGGCTCTGAACCCCGACTTGTGGCAGCGTTTGCTGGATCAGCTGGAGCGCCATGCGGTGACTCTCATTTGGGTCAAAGGCCACGCCGGCCACCCGGAAAACGAACGCTGCGACCAGCTCGCAGTGGCAGCTGCCGCAAAATATAAATAGTTTGCAAACAAGTTTGTGCGGATATTGATTTCTATACCGATTTAGTATACAATGAAAGCAAAGATATTTTCTGCTTAAAGCAAGGAAAGGATGATCCTTTTGAATAAATTCGTTTATGCTGATAATGCAGCAACGACCCGCATCACCGAAGAGGTCCTGCAGGCTATGATGTCGTATCTGACCGAAAACTACGGCAATGCCAGCAGCCTTTACTCCCTCGGTGTTAAATCTGCGCTGGCCATTGATAAAGCCCGCAATCAGGTTGCATCCGCTATCAATGCACTGCCTTCCGAAATCATTTTCACCGGCTGCGGCACCGAATCGGACAACTGGCTGAAAATGTTCGCTCATCGCCTCGCCAAAAAAGGCAAAACCCATCTGATCACCAGCTGCGTAGAGCATCATGCTCTGCTGCACAGCATGGCTCGTTTGGAAAAAGAAGGCTTCACTGTCACCTATCTGCCGGTCAATAAAGACGGCTTCATCTCTGTGGAGGATTTCAAAGATGCCATCACCGAGAAAACCGGCCTGGTTTCCATTATGTTTGCCAACAATGAGATCGGCACCATTCAGCCGATTCCTGAAATCGGTGCGATCTGCCGTGAAAAAGGCATTTGGTTCCACACTGATGCCGTACAGGTCATGGGCCATATTCCTGTGGATGTACAGGCAATGAACATTGACATGCTCTCCATGAGTGCACATAAATTCCACGGTCCGAAGGGCGTTGGCGCTTTCTACTGCCGTCGCGGAATCCCAATGGACAATCTGCTGGACGGCGGCGGTCAGGAGCGCGGCAAGCGTGCCGGTACTGAAAACGTTGCCGGCATCGTCGGTATGGGTGCTGCGCTGGAAATCGCTGTTTCCCACATGGAAGAACACAACAAAAAAGTTACCGCACTTCGCAACCGTCTCATTGATGGCCTGTTGGCAGCGATTCCAATGAGCAAACTCAACGGCTCCCGCGACAATCGTCTGCCCGGCAACTGCAACATCTCCTTTGTTGGTGTAGAAGGCGAATCTCTGCTGCTGATGCTGGACTACAATGGCATCATGGCATCCTCCGGTTCCGCCTGCGCATCCGCTTCTCTGGACCCAAGCCATGTTCTCATGTCCCTTGGCATGAAGCACGAAGAAGCTCACGGTTCCGTCCGCCTGACCCTCTCCGAAGAAAACACCGAGGAAGACGTTGACTACATCATCGAGGTTCTGCCAACCATCGTAGCAAATCTCCGCAAAATGTCCCCACTCTGGGAAACCATTCAGAAAGAACAGAACGCTTAATATAGGAAGGAATACAAATCATGATCTACTCTGCAAAAGTAATGGAGCATTTCGCAAACCCACGCAACGTGGGCGAACTGGCTGATGCCAACGGTATCGGTGAGATCGGCAACGCAAAATGCGGCGATATTATGAAAATCTACCTGAAAATCGAAAACGATACCATCGTTGACTGCAGCTTCAAAACTTTCGGCTGCGGTGCTGCTATCGCAACCTCTTCCATGGCGACCGAGCTCATCAAAGGCAAGCCACTGGATGAAGCTCTGAAACTAACCAACAAAGCAGTTGTTGAGGCACTGGACGGACTTCCACCGGTAAAAATCCACTGCTCCGTTCTGGCTGAACAGGCTATCAAAGCAGCCATCGCTGACTATTACACTCGTCTTGGCATTGATCCTACTCCAATCGTCGGCGTCATCGACAATGACCACGATCACCATGACATCGGCTGCGGATGTGATCTCGATGACTAAGCGTATTCTTGTCGCCCTCAGCGGCGGTGTGGATTCTTCTGTCTGTGTTCATCTGCTGAAAGAGCAGGGTTACGAGGTAGAAGCAGCAGTGATCGAGTTCTCCCCTGCCCACAGCGGCGCAGTGGACGCAGCAAAAATCGCTGCCGAACAGCTTGGAATCAAGCTTCATATTATTGAAGCTCACGATCAGTTCCACAAAAATGTCATTGAGCCGTTCTGCAAAGAATACAAAGCCGGACGCAACCCAAATCCATGCATTATCTGCAACCCAACAACGAAGTTCCACTTGATTTGCGAAAAAGCAAAAGAGCTTGGCATTCCGCAGATTGCCACCGGACATTATGCGGGAATCGTGAAAACCGACCGCGGCTGGGTGGTGAAGCAGTCTGCCTGCCTCCAGCGTGACCAGTCCTATATGCTCTATCGCCTGACTCAGGAACAGCTGTCCATGCTGATTCTGCCTCTGGAGGGGCTGGAAAAACCGGTTGTCCGCGAAATTGCAGCAAAAATCGGTCTGACCTGTGCTGACGCGCCGGACTCTCAGGAAATCTGCTTCATTCCGGACAACGACTACGCCGGCTACATCGAGCATCATTTCGGAAAATCCAAGATGGGCGATATCATCGCTCCTGACGGTAAAGTCTGCGGACGCCATCAGGGCTTGCTGCATTACACCGTCGGTCAGCGTAAACACATCGGTGTTGCCTTGGGCTATCCGGTGTTCATCAAGTCCATTGATGCGGAAAAGAATTGCATTTATCTGGCCAAAACCGGCGATGAGTATGCTCCGGGTATTACACTGCGTGATTGCGTTACCTTTGATCATGAAGCTTGGGACAATACCCCAGCTTCCGCTTTTGTGAAGATTCGCTCCCGCGCGAGTCTCTCCCCTGCCAAAATCACCCTGCAAGGCGACGGAAACGCAATGGTTCTCTTCGATGAACCGCAGCGAGCACCTGCTCCGGGACAATCCTGCGTGATTTACACAGCAGACGGTACCGTTTTGGGCGGCGGCTTCATCGACCGACAGCTCCTTTAATTATGACAATTCAATAACACCCGACCCGCCGAAAGGCGGGTCTTTTTTGTTTTGCGGCGGATTTTAGTGCGAATTACAGAAGCAGCGAATATCCAGAAACAGTCAATTTTCCTCCCCAAAAACGTGAATAAAATTATTAAATTTATCTATCAATT
>JAFSIC010000049.1 GCA_017439985.1 Oscillospiraceae bacterium | reverse complement strand
CGACCTGCGGCGCGGATTTGGCAGCGGCGATGGCTTTCGGGTCCTTCTCCGGCTTACTGAGATTGATGGTGATGTCCAGATCGCCGTAATCAGTGGAAGTCACCCAGCGCATATCCTTTTTCACGCGATAGCGACGGATGTAGTCGGTGTTTCGGGAAAATTCGTAGAACCAATCGGTGGCGGTCTGCGGATCTTCTTTGTACAATTCAGAGAAGATTTTGCGAACCTCTCGCGGCGGCGGAGTCAGTGCGCCCATAAGCTTGGTGTCAAAGAGGTCGCGGCTGGTGATGTCATCGGCACAGATACCGCGGGCAACTGCATCGTCCAGCAGAGCCTGCAGGATCTCTTCCAGCGGCAGTTCAGCCGTTTCTTCCCAGCTGAACTCGTCCAGCTGCATGATCTCAAGCAGACGATTTGCCATATAAATTTGATCGCAAGGCTCGAAGAGCTGTTTCTCCAAACCATAGCGAAGCAAGGCAGAAAGATAAACGTTGACAGACATGAGAAGCACTTCCTTTCGATTGACTAATCGTCATTTTTCGGTTCGTGGCGTTCGCGGAGCTTATTGACCTGCTCCTTGATGGCTGCCACATCCTGAGCCGTCACTTCCTCATCACTGTAACGGGCGCGGATATAGGTGCGGCGGATGCTCTGCACCTCGTCCTTGCCGAAGCGGCGGGTCACGCGGTGTGCGATCATCTGTGTGGTGAAGGACGGAGGGAATTTGTAGTCCAGCTTCTTGCAAAGCTGCAGGAAGCGGCGATAGTAGTAGCGAACAGCAGCGCGAGGCTCTCTCGGTGGGAGCAGATCGATGGGCGCTGTGTCCTCTTTTTTCTTTTCATTGACGATACTGCGGCGAGTCTCTTTCACAGCAGTCTGTCTTGTGAAGCTGCTGCCGCGGCGACGCCAGCGGATAATGGCAAGAACCACCAGCAAGCCGATGATAAAGAGGCATATCTGCAGGAAAATGACGGCAGGGCTTTCCTGATTCATGCTCTGCTCGATCTGCTCGTAAAAGGCCTCATCATGCCAGTCGCCGGGAGACCATTTATAGTGCTGCGGCTTGCGGTGATAATCATCAAAGACCAGCTTGAAGGCAGAATCCATCAGCGTTCCCAGATAGGCCATAGCCATGGCGATGTAGATACTCAGAGGCTCGAAGAAGGTATCGTATACCCAGCTCCAGCACTCGCTCAGGAAGTTGATAACCACCTTATTGGTCACAACTGCCGCAAGAAGCAATGTGCTTCCCAGCTGCAGAGCGTTGCTCAGCAGGAAGCGTTTGTTGTGGAGAACGGCAGGGTTCTGACGCAGCAGACGCATGAGAAAGACATTGATAAAGAGAAACAGCAGAATGAAAGGAACCACGAAGCGCAGTCCGATAAATGTGCCAAAGAGGAAGAAGCAGATGAAGGATGCCACCAGACCCCAGCGGAAGAGCAGGGTCTGCTGTTCGGAATCCAGGAAGAAGTGCTTCTCCTTAATGACCATGTAGATGTAAAAAGCAGGGATAAACAGTGCGATGCCGGTGCCGATTCCCTTTGCAAAGAGGAAAGCAAGAAGCAGCAGCGGAACGGAAAGGTAACGGTTTTTCTTCTTTTCATCCAGCCAGTAGGCCACGGTTCCCGCCGCCGCACAGAGAATGGCAGGAATCAGGCTGTCGATACCGGTGAAGGCGACGGACATGATACAATTTGCCAGAACGAAGTACAGGGAAATCTCCGTCAGCAGTTTCAGGAAGAAGCAAAGGATCATGCACTCACCTCCTCAGTCGGCTGATAACTCTGCTGCTCACCCAGAATGTCCGGCGTCAGCACACGGACAGAGCCGTAGGCTCGGCGGCGCAGCTGCTGCAAGGCAGGCTGCCACTCGTCATCGTCGTAAGGGCTGATGATAAGGAAGGAACTGCTGCGGTCAGCCTGCAGCTCCACGCGCTCCAGCACACGGGAGAAGTCGGAGGTGGCGTAGTTCATAGCGCGTCCCAGACCCTCCATCAGATAGTTGAAGTGAGTCTCGCCCAGACCTTCACCCACGTTGCTCCAAGTGCCCGCAAAGCCCATAATGGTGGCGTTGGTGAAGAAGTTGTATTTGACCCTCTTTTCCTCCAGCATCTCGCAGACCGCGCGGGTCAGGCGGTAGCAGTCCTCAATGCGGGCGAGGCTTTCCTCGGTCAGATGGTCGGTTTTGATGTTGAGCAGAATGGTAACAGATAAATCCAAGGTATGGTCGTAGTTTTTGACCATCATCTGTCCCAGACGACAGGTTTGTTTCCAGCTGATGGCACGCATCGGCTCACGGCCTGTGTATTCACTGAAGCCGATGGTCAGCATCGGATCCTCCAGAATGAAGCGGTTAACGGACAAATCACCCAAAAAGTCGCCTACCATCTGATCCAATGCCGCGCAGTCCACGGTATCGGGCATGACCACCACTTCTTCACGGACAGGGAAGAACTGTTCATGCTCCTCCAGACCCAGAAAATCGCCGCCGTAAACGATAGCGGGACGGAAATGATGGCTGCCGCGCTTTGGCAGAGAGGCTTCAATTTCTCTGGTGTAGATCTCGTTGCCCATCATGTAAAAGCGGCTGGTCAGCTGCACATCGGTGGCACCACGGAACAGCTCGTCGGCCTCCATGTAGAGGTCGATGTCCGGCGGGAAGTGCTCCATCATGCGTACATTGGGCACCATCATCCGCTTATGGTTCTCCACTGTGGTGGTGATGGTGAATTTCTCGCCGGGAGAGACCAGATTCTTGGACACTTCGCAGCGGTAGTACAGTCGGTGCAGCGCTCTTGGCCCTGTCAGAAGCTGCAGGACCAGCAGGGTCACTGCAAGAGCTGCCATAAAAGCAATCAAAAGCTCAGCCCCTTTCCTATTTGATGCGCTCCAGCGGAACAGGGATCTCGTCGAGGATTTTTCTGATGTAAGCTTCGGTGTCGTTGCTGCGGGTGGATGCGGAAGCTACACGATGAGCCAGAACATGAGGAGCTACGAAGCGAACATCTTCAGGCAGAACATAGTCGCGGCCGTTGAGGGCTGCAGTAACCTGAGAAGCTTTGTAGAGAGCGATGGCACCACGGGTGGAAACGCCTGCGGTGAAGCGGCTTTCGGTTCTGGTGCGCTGAACGATGTCCATGAGGTAGCCTGCCACATCGTCAGAGAATTTCACTTCATGGTAGGAGCGTTTCAGCTCTTCGATTTCTTCTTTGGAGATCACGCAGTCCAGCTGGTCGATGATGTCAACGGTGGAAACTCGTGCGATGACGGACAGTTCCTGTTCGCGGGTCATGTAGCCCAGTTTCAAGCGCATGAAGAAGCGGTCGATCTGTGCTTCAGGAAGTGGGAAAGTACCGTAGGATTCCAGTGGGTTCTGGGTTGCCATAACCATGAATGGTTCTTCGAGGCGAGTGGTTTCACCGTCAACGGAGATCTGGCGCTCTTCCATTGCCTCCAGCAGAGAGGACTGGGTACGAGGAGTTGCACGGTTGATCTCGTCGGCGAGAACAATGTTCGAGAAGAGTGGACCTGGTCTGAACTGGAACTCACCGGATTTCTGATTGTAGAACTGGATACCGGTCAGGTCGGAAGGCAGCAGGTCAGGAGTAAACTGGATACGTTTGAAATCGCCGCCGATGGTTTTCGCAAAAGCGCGCAGCAGCATAGTTTTACCGGTGCCCGGTACGTCCTCCAGCAGAACGTGGCCGGAGCAGATAAAGCAAGTAAGTACAAGGGAAATAGCATCGTCTTTGCCGACAATGACCTGAGAGCAGTTATGAATGACGCGTTCGCGGCATTTGGTGAAAAGTTCGAGATTCAAAACGATCTTCCTTTCAAAACATAATTTACACTTATTATAATACCTGTTCCCGTCCTCCGATTCAAGCACAAAACGACAAAAAGACTGCCCGAGGGCAGTCTTTGAATGATGTACTATTTGTCGCTGTGATTTTTCAGCCAGTTGAAAGCACACTGTGCGTGAATCGCTGCACCGTATGGCATCGCTTTCTCGTCGAAGAGAACTTTTGGATTGTGGTGTGGGTATGGGTTGCCTTCCACTTTTGCACCCAGCATCAGATAAGCCATCGGAACTTTCTCGGAAATGAAAGCAACGTCGTCGGATGGAGTTACCATGTACTGATCGCTGCCGCATGGGATCTCCAGCTCATCCACATAGCCTCTCAGCTCGCTGAGAACTTCCGGATTGGTGTAGCAGGATGGTACATCGGAAAGAACTTCGTAATCCACCTGTGCGCCGAACATAGCAGCCGCAGCATCACAGATCTCATGCATACGTTTTACCAGTTTCTCACGGAGAGCCTGGTTGTAGGTACGCAGAGTGCCCTGCAGAACCGCTTCGGCAGGGATGATGTTTGGAGTGGAACCGGCAGAGAACTGACCCATGGTCAGGCAAACGGTTTCTTTGGAACCGGATTCTCTTGCAACAAGGTTCTGGAATGCCTGATAAATGTGGATGCCGACATTGATCGGGTCAATGCCCAGCTCCGGCATTGCGCCGTGACAGCCTTTGCCGTGAACGGTGATTTTGAAACCGTCACAGGAGGAAGTCATAAAGCCTGCTCTGCAGCCGTAGGATGGAGCGTTCCAATCCAGCATCACATGCATCGCAGAAGCCACATCAACATGAGGATTTTCCAGTACGCCTGCTTCGATCATTGCTTTGGAGCCCTCAAAGGTTTCTTCTGCAGGCTGGAACATCAGTTTCACGGTGCCTTCCAGCTCATCTTCTTTTTCTTTCAGCATCTGAGCCGCAGCCAGCAGCATAGCAGTGTGCATATCGTGACCGCAGTTATGCGCGTTGGCGTTGAGGGATTTGCAAGGCAGACAGTTATCTTCGCCCATTGGCAAAGCGTCCATGTCCGCACGAAGCAGATACACTTTGCCCGGTTTTTTGCCCTTGATAAGACCAACAACGCCGGATTTGCAAAGTTCTTTTGCTTCGATGCCCATGGCAGTCAGTCTGTCCAAAACATATTTGGTGGTCACAGGAAGCTCCATGCCAACTTCCGCATTCTGATGGAGATAGTGACGGTCAGCCAGAATGGAATCGTTCAGTTCCATGGCTCTTTTCAGAAATTCATTCATTGTCATCGTTCCTTTCATTTCTGATTACACAGAATCGCTTATTCATACGGTAATATTATAGCTCATTTCTGTCTGTTCAGCAACTAAAATCGACACAATGAGTCCTGTGTTATTTTCTGCGTTCCACTGCGGTCACCAGAAGCGGAATCAGAATCAGCTGCACGATAATGCCGGGGATTGCATTGATGAAGCCATCTGCCAGGAAAATCGCTAAAGTGAATGGAGCACCGCCTACCATCAGAATCATGCGTACCACTGCCCAGATGATGCGGCCCAGCAGCATGGCGATCAGCAGAGCCATATAGATGCCTTTTACGCCATGTTTTTTCAGCTTCGAATAGAGGAAACCGCTGATGGCGCCGTAAGCAGCCAGCTCAAAGCACATGGAAATCGCAGTAGGATACAGAGGCGGCATACCGAAGAGCAGGTTTCTCAGCAAAGGAGCCACCGCTCCCACCGCCAAGCCCCATGGTCCTCCGCAAAGGAAGCCGCAGAGCAATACTGGAAGATGCATCGGGCAGAGCATTCCGCCGATCTGCGGGATCTGTCCCGTTAAGAACGGCAGCAAAAGAGCAAGAGCAAGGCAAAGTCCGGCGGCGGTCATTTTTTGTACGTTGTTTCTCATAAGAACTCCTTCCGCAAAAACAAAAAGATGCCCATCTCTCCGCTGCGCGGAGAAACAGGCATCTTGTGATGCTTTTGCTTATCAATATAAAATAAATTCGTCATCCACTGGGTGGAATTGCTATGACCTTGAGCCACATTCTGGCTTCATCATAGCAAATCGTCCGTGATTTGTCAATTCTTCAGAGCCTCTTTGATGATTTCCACTGCCTCTTTCACCAGTGCGCTCATGCTCTTGTCACCGACGCCGACGATATAGTGTCCGCAGCGGTTCACAGGCAGCAGCACCTTGAACGCCTCACTGCGGGACACGGCGGTCGCCATGGCTTCGGTGATCTCTCCCAGGAGTGCGTCGGTCATAACGATACCGATGGGACCGACAATGATATCGGCACGGCGGCTGTTTACGATGACAGCATTCTCGCCCGTTGCGGCCTGGACAGGTCCTGCTTTCAGCATATTGGCGGTGGCAATGGCATTGGTGCCCACCACGGTGATGTCCGCCAACTCCTGCTCGAGCAGTGCTTCCGCCAGCTGCTTGCCCATTTTTCCGCCCTGACCGTCGATGATCAGGATCTGTTTGCGTTTGTTCATGTTTTCTCCCCCATATTGACCTGCTAATGCAGATTCTTGATCAGCGCTTTATAGAACTCAATGCCCTTGATGTAGGCATCCACCGGCATGAATTCATCGGCGCTGTGAATGCTGGCGCGCTGTTCCTCAGTGAACACAAAGCCGGCAAAGCGATAAACCTCCTTGCAGATGGCGGCAAAGTGACGGGAGTCGGTAGCGGCATTCATGACGTATGGTGCGGCGGCAACCCCCGGAAAGACCTGCGCGACGGTATCTTTAATATATTCGTAAGACTTGGTGTTGTGGTCGGAAATCGGAGATGGCTCCTGTGCATCCTCACAGGACACCTCTGCCAAGTCACCAACGACCTTACGGAAATGTTCAACAACAGAAGCCACGGAATCCTGCGGCGCAATGCGAACGGAGAAGCCTGCGGTGGCTTTTTCCGGCAGGACGTTGATAGCAGGACTGCCCTCCAGCTGAGTCAGTGCGGCGGTGGTGCGAATCATGGCGGCAGTATCCGGAGTGCCCTCCATGACCTTCTTTACCACAGGGCCGAAGAGCCAGAGATTCTGAAAGACCAGCTTCATGCCGGCAGAAACATAGTTGGAGAAGCAGCGGAGCATCTCCTGCAGCGCCGGCGTCAGTGTAGCCGGGAAAGGCTGTTTTGCGATGTGATGCAGGGCTTCCACCAGCTTGGCGGGAGCATCGTCTTTGCTTGGTAAAGAGGCATGGCCGGCTTTCGCTGTGGCTGTCAGGCGGATATCTGCCAGACCTTTTTCGGAGACACCGATCATTGCAAATGGATTGCGGATGCCCATGGGCATTTTCTCCAGAATTGCGCCGCCTTCATCCAGCACAAACCAAGGCTTGATGCCCTGCTGTGCAAACCACTGCACCATCTGAGGCGTGGTGTCGCCGGAAGTCTCTTCGCAGTTGCTGGTGCAGAAATA
Organism: Oscillospiraceae bacterium; assembly: GCA_017439985.1. Classification (GTDB taxonomy): domain Bacteria; phylum Bacillota; class Clostridia; order Oscillospirales; family Ruminococcaceae; genus Negativibacillus. The sequence continues at coordinate 76,121 of JAFSIC010000049.1, read as the reverse complement.
AATATCTCTGTCCGGTGCGAAGCCCTCGCTCAGCAGAGCATCCATGGCTTCAAACACAGCGGCGAGGATGCATTTGGTATCCACAGCACCGCGGGCGTAGATCGTTCCATCGTGGATCTCCGCAGCAAAAGGCGGATAGTGCCAGTCCTGTCCCTCCACCGGCACCACATCGTGATGTGCCATGAGGATGACTGGCTGCAGAGAGGAATCCTTTCCCCTCCATTTCAGCACGATACCGTAGGTGTTGATGAGAGTCAGCTCGCAGTGCGCAAAGACGCGTGGAAACTGCTCTTTCAGCATCGGAAGGAAGGCATCAAAGGCTGCCCAGTCGGTACTGTCGTCCTTGCGGGAAACCGTTGGTACCTGCAAAATTTTCTGAAAACGGAGAATTGCCTGTTCTTGTGTCGTCATATAAAAACTCCTTTCGGAAGAAACATTCTGTCTCCAGTATAGCACAAAAGGCTGCGTTTCCGCAGCCTTTTTTCGCATTTATTCCAGAATGTTTGTGGTAATGAAGTCCACGCCCCAGCTGATGAGACGCTCTGCATCGGCTGGATCGTCCACGGTCCAGCAGTTGACTTTGATGTTTTCTGCGTGGCAGGCTGCGATCAGCTCCGGAGTCAGCAAGGTGTGCTTGATGTCCAGATCTAAATTGTGGGCTTTCAGGCGGTCGATCAGATCAGGCTCTGCCTTGTAGTCCAGGAACTGTGCCGGCTGAGTTGGGTATTTTTCACGGAGGTAAACCAGATTTTCATAGTCGAAGGAGATGAAGATCACGTTCTCCATGTAGCCCAACTCCTCGATGATGGAGCAGATCTCCCAGACTTTTTCTTTCTCGAAGTGGTTTTTCAGCTCCAGAACAGCGATTTTCTCGTAGTGTTTGCAGATGTTGATGTACTCCTGCAGGCTTGGGATGCGGATATCGCTTCTGCCCTTTTCGCCGTCTTTCTGCTTCAGCAGCAGACCGCGGAGCGTATCGTAGGTGGATTCTTCCACAACCAGACTGTCGATAGCAACGCGGGCGGTGGTGTCATCGTGGATGATCACGTATTTTCCGTCCACAGTCTGGTGAACGTCGGTCTCAATACCAAAGTAGCTGCGGTTGCCTGCGGCTACGAACGCTGCGTGCGTGTTTTCCTGCTCCAGACCGCTGCAGCCGCGGTGTGCGACCAGCTGCACGCCTTTTTTATCAATTTTAATGGTGTTCATCGATTTAGCCCTCCTGTCTTTTGTTCCAGTCGTCCCTTGTCATACAGTTTACCACAGCGTTGCGGTAACAGTCCAGCTGTCTGAGGTAAACGTTTTCCGTCTTATGATGGAAGCGGAAGCCGCATTTCTCCTGCACGCGGGCGGATTTCTCATTTTTATCGTGGTGAGCGATCCAGATGCAGGAGGCGTTGTTCTCCGCAAAAGCGTAGTCCATGAGACGGAGACAGGCTTCCGGCATATAACCATTTCCCCAGTATGGTCTGCCGAGCCAGAAGCCGATCTCCTTCTCGTTCTCATTTTTCGTGTGGCTGCCGGTACCAAAAGGCATCAGGGAAATGTCACCGATGACCTCCCCTGTCTCTTTCAGCACGATGGCCCAAGTGTAGCTGTTCATCAGCAGTTTGGTGAGGACTTGCTGACTTTCTTCGCGGCTTTGATGGGGATTCCAGCCGCAATCGGGACCCACGTCCGGGTCCTTTGCCAGCTCATAGAGAGCGTCAAGGTCGCTCTCCTGCCATGGGCGCAGCAGCAAACGAGTGGTGTGTAATTCTATACTCATGTTGAATCTATTTCTCCTTCAAAATCTCCAGAATCTCTTTGGCGGATTCCATGACGAAGTGAGGTTTTTCTTCGGAAGCTTCGAGGATTTCATAGGTGGTTTCGCCGCTCATGACCAGCACGCTGAGGATGCCTGCGTTGAGGCCGCTCTTCACGTCGGTGTAGATGCGGTCGCCGAATACGGCGGTTTCATCTTTTGCGAAGCCGGTATGGGACATGGCCAGCTGCGGCATCAGTGGGCTTGGCTTGCCGATGACGATCGGTTTTTTGCCGGTGGCATTGAAAATCATGCCGCAGACAGAACCGCAGTCCGGCACAGAGCCGTACTCAGTCGGACAAACCAAATCAGGATTGGTGGCGATGTATGGCAGTTCCGGACGGGTCAGCAGCAGTTTGCTCACATCCTCCAGCTTCTTGAAGGTCAGCTCCGTATCAAAGCCCATGACGATGCATTCCACTTCGTCCAGATTTTCGGTGACGGTGAAGCCTTCCATCTCCAGCTCCTTCTTCAGAGAGTTGGTGCCGCAGACATAAAGAGTCTGGTCTTTGTGGTGTTCTTTTAGGTAATAAGCTGTCGCCTGAGAGGAAGTGATGAAGTCCTCACGGGTGGCTTCGATGCCGAATTTCGCCAGCTTCTTGATATAATCCGCCACAGATTTGGAGGAGTTATTGGTCATGAAGAGATATTTTCCGCCGCAGGCTTTGATGGTCTGCAGCAGCTCGATGGTAAAATCGTAGAGGCGGTCGCCCAGATAGAGGGTTCCGTCCATGTCGAAGAGGTACAGTTTGGTTTGTTTGATGGCTTCGTGTTTGTTCACGTCGTCACTCCTATTCTACGTCTTTGGTGGCTACGATGTCAGCACCGAAGACATCGTTCAGAATCACATCGCCGATTTTCACGGGAGCTTCCACGCTGACTGCGCGGATTTTTTCCATGGCGTCAAAAATCTTGCCCTTCGGGATCGGATTAGCAGTTTTTACGCTGACCATCGTGTCCTCTCGGTTGCTGACGCGAACGATGGAAGTGATGGTTCTCAGCGGGTTGGTGCACTCGTCGATGGCGTACTGCTTGCCTCGAGGGCAGGCGTTGCCGCTGACGCAAAGCTCGCCGTTCTGTTCCTCCACATGGAGCATACAGCCGCGAGGACAGATAATACAAATCAAATCACGGTTCATGTTGCTGCCTCCTTAGTTCAGTTCGTCCAGAGTAACGACGATTTCTTCTTTGACTCTTGCCAGCTTCTCTGCCGGGATAATGAGTTTTTCCATCTCGCCCGGAGCGGCTTTCAGGCGCTGTGCAGTAGCGAGGATCTCATCGCCGGAAGTCACGGTGAAGCGCACTTTACCGAATGGTTCAGTGACGCGCAGGAAGAGAGCAGTATCTTTTCCGCTGTCAGTGTGGACAGTCTGCGGCAAAACATAGCGCACGCCCTTGCCTGCTTTGGTGGCAACTGAAATGCTGCCTTTATTCTCGCCGAGAACGTAAGACACAGCGCCGATGCCTGCACGTTCTGCTTCGTCGGATACATAGTCCACCAAGTCGTGAACCTGCAGTACGTTGCCGCAGGCGAAGATGCCTTCGATGGAGGTCTGGCAGTTTTCATCAACCAGCGCGCCACTGGTCACCGGAGAGATGGCGATGCCGGCTTCGCGGGTCAGCTCGTTTTCCGGAATCAGGCCGACAGACAGAAGCAGGGTATCGCAGTCGATGTAGCGTTTTGTTTCTTCGATGATGTTGCGGTTGGCGTCCACCTGTGCGATGGTGACGCCTTCCACGCGTTTTGTGCCGTGGATTTCCGCAACGGTGGTGTTCAGATACAGCGGAATTCCGTAGTCCTCCAGACACTGAACGATGTTTCGGTTCAGACCGCCGGAATATGGCAGGATCTCACAGACCGCTTCCACTTTTGCACCTTCCAGAGACATACGGCGAGCCATGATGAGGCCGATGTCGCCGGAACCGAGGATGACTACCTTTTTGCCCACCATGTAGCCTTCACAGTTCATCAGTTTCTGAGCAGTGCCGGCGCTGTAAACACCTGCAGGGCGGGTGCCCGGGGTGTTCAATGCGCCGCGGCTGCGTTCACGGCAGCCCATGGCGAGAATGACCGCTTTCGCCTGAATCTTCAAGATACCCTCGCGGTTTCTTGCGGTGACGATTTTATCGGGAGAAACAGCGGTGACGGTGCTTTCGTAGAACACCTTGATGCCACGTTCTTTCACTTTTTCTTTGTAAACAGCTGCGTATTCCGGGCCGGTCAGCTCCTGACCCAGCTTATGCAGACCGAAGCCGTTGTGGATGCACTGGCGCAGAATACCACCCAGATCTTCCTCACGGTCCAGAATGACAACGTCTTTCACGCCGTTGTCATAAGCTGCCACTGCGGCAGCCATACCGGCAGGACCTCCGCCGATGATTACAATATCATGCTGTACCATAGTGTTGTCCTCCCGTCTATAATTTGCCCAGCAGCGGCTCGGAGCCTTTGCCGTTCTTGCTTACCTGTTCCATTGGGATGCCCAGCTCTTCGGCGATGAGCTTCATCACGTATGGAGAGCAGAAGCCGCCCTGACAGCGACCCATACCGGAGCGTGTGCGGCGTTTGACACTGTCGATGTCCCATGCCTGTGGGTTACGGCGGATTGCGTCACGGATTTCACCCTCGCTGACGGTTTCGCAGCGGCAGACGATCTTGCCGTAGGTCGGATTTGCTTTGATGAAGGCGTCTTTTTCCTCGTCGTTCATCTTGCGGAAGGCGTGAGTGTCCTCACGGCTGCCGTCCCAGTTTTCTTTTTCCACCAGTTCAAGGCCGGATTCTTTCAAAATATTCAGAGCGTATTTTGCCACAGCCACACAGGAGGTCAGACCCGGAGAGTCGATGGCTGCCACATGGATGAAGCCCTTCTGCTTCTTGGATTCTTCAATGATGAAGTCGCCGTTCTTTTCGGAGGAGCGCACACCGGTGAAGGAAGTGATAACCTGACGGAAGTTAACGGATGGCACGCTCTTGGCTGCCAGTCTCTGCACGATAGCAAGACCTCCGTTGGTGGTTTCGTTGTGCTCCGGACCGGCTACTTTTGCCGCAGTCGGACCGCAGAGCAGATTACCGTCCACCGTTGGAGAAACCAGAATACCCTTGCCTTCCTTGCTCGGAACCTGGAAAATGGTGTGAGATACGCGGGAGCCCTCTGCTTTGTCGAGGAGCATATATTCGCCGGCGCGCGGAATGATGTCATAGAAGCGGTCGCCGATCAGCTCAGCCACTTCGTCGGCATGGTTGCCGGCACAGTTGAGGAAGTAGCGGCCCTCTACCTGTTCGCCCTCGGTGGAAGTGACAACAAAGCCGTCTACACAGTCGATTTTATCGATTTCAAAGTTGCGTTTCAGTTCTACGCCGTTGTCCATGGCGTTGCCTACTGCGGCGATGGTCAGGTCGTAAGGGCAGATGATGCCCGCAGCTGGGATGTGCAGAACTTTGGTGATGGCTTCAGACAGGTTTGGTTCCAGTTTTCTGGCTTCGTCGCCGCTGAGGATCGCCATACTGCCGATGCCGTTCTGCAGACCGCGCTGATACAGCTCGTCAATGGCAGGCTCTTCCTCTGCACCGAATGCACAGACCATGGAGCCGTTCTGTTTGCATGGAACGTGCAGCTGTGCCGCTGCTTCATACAGCAGACCGATGCCCTCTGCGTTGAGTTTTGCTTTCAGTGTGCCCGGTTCCGGGTCGAAACCGCCGTGCACAATACCGCTGTTGGCTTTGGACGCGCCGCAGGCTACGTCATTTTCCTTTTCCAGCAGGCAGACAGACAGCTGATAGCGGGACAACTCCCTTGCTGCCATGGCGCCTGTGACACCGGCGCCCGCGATCAATACATCATATTTCATCTGTTCTCGTCCTCCTTCTCAATATAAAAAAACAACGGAAAAAAGAGGCTCACCTGTTTCGTGTCCTGCTTCCTTCCGTTTCTCTCAATCTCTTCGGAATATTTACTTTTACAAGTACCACAGCTCTTCTCTGCTGGTGGAGACTGCTGTTGCTCCGCAGCTGAGGGCGGTGGTAACTTCACTTTTATTTTCCAGAAGTCCGCCTGCGATAACAGGCACAGAGCCTTCTCCAAAGCGTTTGAGCGCCTTGCAGATCACACCGGGCATAATCTCCATCAGGTGGGGTTCGCTGCTGTGCACCATATCGGCAATGCTGTTCATGCTCTGGGAATCCATGACGAAAAAGCGCTGGATCGCCAGCAGATTCTGCTCCTTTGCCCAGCGGATCAGCTGCGCTTTGGTGCTCAGAATCCCGTCTGCCCCGCAGTCCGCCAGATAGCGGATGCCTGTTTTGTCCCTGCCGATGCCTTCCGCTAAGTCCAGATGGACAAAGACGTGCTTGCCGGCAGCATGGGCTTCCTCACAGCGCCGCTTTATGCTGAGCAGACTGGCGTTCAGCAGAAACAGCAGTTCCGGCGGCGCGCTCAGCGCACGTTCCCACTGTTCTTCGCGGACAGCGGCGATTACGGGACAGCGTTCCAGACTGTCCATCAGTTCCGAATAACGCATGGCAACACCTCCTGTGAGTCTTTCATCATTGTAAATCAAAGAAGCGGAATTGTCAATGGAAATCACATTCTCAAAATATCCCCGTCATGGCTGATCTGCGTCAGCTGACCGTCGTGAATCCGATAGGCTTCGCCACGCAGTTCTTCCACGCCATCGTGACCGTAGAGATAGCTGCCGTCGGGCAGGCAGTAGAAATCATAGCCGCTCTTTGCGCTGTCGGAGTAAGCAACATCCTCAAAAAGGCGCAATCCATCCAGCGTCCAGTCCTTGATCATCTGATAGTGAGGGATCACCATGGTTTTGGTCAGACCCAGACCCTGACGGTAGCGCTGCATCTCTTTGAAGCGGGTCTCTCCTTCCCGCTCCGGATGGACGTAAACTACGTCGGCGGCGTTCATGGTTCCGGCGCTGATGCCCATGAGGACACCGTGGAAATCTTTCAGCAGTCGACGAAGCTGAATCTCCTGGAAAAAGTTCAGCTGGGTCGGCACATGGCCGCCTGCCAGAATGATGAAATCTGCATTTTTCACCAAATTCTCCGCTTGCTCTTGGTTGCGGCGGTCGAAGAGAACGTATTCGCTGAAGGTGATGCCGCTTTTCTCGTAGTTTGCCTTCATGTCGTAAGCATGCTGCTCAGTCAGCTCCACATCATCAGGGGAAGAAGCGATAAACAGCGCCTTACAATCGGCTTTCAGGGCTTTCAACAGTTCGGCGGCCATACCGTTCTGCGGGTTCATGGAGCCGTCGTCACAGCAGGGGCTGCTGGTCAGGAAGTAGGTCATCATCAAAATCTCTCCTTCTCGTGCTTTTCTTAATCATACCCCATTTCCTCGTAAAACGCCAGCCTTTCCTTTCCGCCGCTTTTGTGCTACAATAGGGCTATCAATGTGTCAAAGGACGGTGGCAATGTGAAAGAAATTCTTGTACTGGGCGGCGGTGCGGCAGGCATCGTGGCGGCTGTGGCGGCGGCAGAAGCCGACCAGCAGGCTCATGTGCTCCTGCTGGAGAAAAACCCACGCATCGGCAAAAAGCTCCTTGCCACCGGCAACGGACGCTGTAATCTGGACAACGCTCATATCTCTCCCGACTGCTTTTTCTCCTCCGACAAGGAGGGCGTAAAGCGTCTGCTGACTGCCATGGGCAGACCTCTGGACTGGTTCAAGGCCCACGGGCTCCTCTGCCGCGAGGACGAGATGGGCCGCGTGTACCCTTACTCCAATCAGGCGGGCGATGTGCTGAATCTGCTGCTCCACTGGCTGGAACGCAGCGGCGTGGAAGTTCGCTGCGACTGCGCGGTCAGCGACATCGACCGCAAAGGTCGGGGCTATGTGGTCTGTGCCGACGGTCAATGGCTCTACGCCGATGCTGTCATCTGCGCACTGGGAGGTAAGGCGGGGCCTCAGTTCGGCACCGATGGCTTCGCGCTGGACCTGGCGCAGGTCTGCGGCTGTAACATTCAGCCTCTCTACCCTTGTCTGGTTCCCCTCAACTGTAACAAAAAGCAGATCAGCGGTCTGTCTGGTATCCGCGTCAAAGGCGACGCTTCTTTGTACGATGGAGAGCGTCTGATTCATAAAGAAAACGGCGAGATCCAGTTCACCGATTATGGAATTTCCGGCATCGCGGTGTTCCAGCTGTCGGGCTTCCTCAAGCGCGTGAAGCAGGCGAGCATCGTTCTTGACCTCTTCCCACAGTGGAGCAAGGAGGAACTCTGTGGCGCTCTCATGGAAAAAGGCAAGCTCTTCGCTGACGCCGATGTGTACGGGCTGATGACGGGTCTGGTACATCATCGGGTTGGTCTGGCTGTCTGGAAAGCGGCGAATCTCGGCAAAGATGAGCGAAAGCTTTCCACACTGAGTCGGGAAGACTGGGGAAAACTGGCTCACAGCTTCAAGCACTGGCGCTTCACGGAGCTCTCCCCTACCGACTGGAAAAATGCTCAGACCACCGGCGGCGGCATTGCTCTGAGTCAGCTTGAGGATGATTTCCAGCTGCGGGGCTGCGAAGGTCTGTACTTCGTCGGCGAAACGACTGACTGCGCCGGTTTCTGCGGCGGCTATAACCTGCACTGGGCCTTCGGTTCGGCGATTCTGGCGGGAAAATCCGCGGCAGCTCTGCGGAAATCTGCGCCGAAAAAGCCTGCCAAAGCCTCTCCAAAAAAGAAAAAGAGATAAGAAAAAGCCACCTCTTACGAGGTGGCTTTTCGTATGCTGTTTTCTTTCGCGGCGCTAAGTTTCAATGTTAGAGAAATTCGGACGCGAAACAGACTGCGGACTCGGTCCGCTTAGAAAACACAGTATTTAGCCATGTAGTCTTCCATCAGCTTCAGAACGTTTTCATATTCCGGTTTGCCCTGGAGGTATTCATGGATGTCTTCTGCGGTAACGATTGCATGAACGGTGATGCCGAATTCATCTTTTACTTCCATAACTGCGGTTTTGCCTGGGTTCTGGCCAACTTCGCAGCGGTTTACGGAGATGAACATATCGGTAACGCCAACTTCTGCAGCAGCTTTCAGTACTGGAACGGTTTCACGAACTGCGGTACCAGCGGTGATAACGTCTTCAATGATGATCACGCGGTCGCCGTCTTTTGGCTGGTAACCAACCAGAGAGCCGCCTTCGCCGTGGTCTTTTGCTTCTTTACGGTTGAAGAAGTATGGTTTGTTGATGCCGTATTCTCTTGCCAGTGCGCCTGCAGCGGAGGTTACCAGCGGAATGCCTTTGTATGCAGGACCGAACATTGCGTCGAAGTCTTCGCCCAGAGTTTCTTTGATGCAGGCAGCGTAGAATTCGCCCAGTTTGGAGATCTGTTCGCCGGTGCGGTAGTTACCGGTGTTTACAAAGTATGGGGAGAGACGGCCGCTTTTGGTTTTGAATTCGCCGAAGCGGAGCACGTCAGCACTCATCATAAATTCAATAAATTCTTTTTTCGCATTGGTCAGCATGGGAAAAACACACCCTTCATTTTCTTGTATTTTTCTCGCAGAACGCGAGTTCACACTTACAGTTTATCACAGCTTGCACGATGGTTCAAGTGGCGGGCGGCAGTCTTCTCGTAAATTCTAAGAAGAAGCAACAGAACGGCGGTCAATGCGACGCCACAGAACACATCCACGATGGAATGCTGCTTGAGAAAGACCGTAGATGCGCAGATGGAAAGCGCCAGCAGCAAGGAGGCTGTTTTGATCAGGGCAGGGTGCTTGAAGCCTCGATAGCGGCAGACTGCCCAGTGAACAGCCACGGTGCTGGACACATGAATGGACGGGCAGACATTGGTCGGCGTATCCACCGCGCGAATGAAACCTGCCAGCTGGCAGAACAGGTTATTCCCTGTGATGTCCTGCCGCAGATCGATGGCGTTGGGCCAGAAGCTGTAAATCGTCAGGCAGATGGTCATACCTGTGAACATAACAAAGCAGAGCTTCAGGAACAGCTCCCTGTTTTTGAACATAAAGTAGGCCAGTCCACCCAGAAAATATGGGAACCACAGTCCGTATGGAACGATGAAATACTCATTGAACGGGATGTAGTCATCCAGCGGGCAGGTGATCCAATATTTCGGCTCGGCGAAAAACTCCAGGGAAAAGAACCAGATAACATACACGATAAAGTAGGACAAAGCCCAGAAATGAGGGTTGGCTTTGACCCATGTAATGATCTTCTCTTTCATACTCAAAACCTCTTACTCACAGAAGAGCTTACAGCTCTGCCGCTACCTGCTTCAGGTAGTCACGAAACTGGTCTTTGACCTCGGGATGCTCCAGTGCGACCCGCACGATGGCCTGCAGGATGCCGAATTTATTGCCCATGTCATAGCGGTCACCGCTGAACTGACGACCAACCATGCCTTCGGTCTGTGCCAGCACTTTCATGGCGTCGGTCAGCTGGATCTCACCGTTGGCGCCCGGTGCGGTTTTCTCCAGAATCGGGAAGATTTCCGGAGGCAGTACCACACGACCCAGAATGGAGTAATTGGACATGACCTGTGTTGGCATCGGCTTCTCCACCATGTCGGTGACTTTGAGAATGCCCTGCTCGTCGCCCATGTCCTCTACTTTCAGGCTGCAGTATTTGCTGATCTGATCCATCGGTACCGGTTTGATACCGGCAACGCCCTTGCCGTATTTTTCATAGGCTTCGCAGAGCTCTTTGCAGGCAGGCTTCTCGCCGCCGATGATGACATCATCGCCGTAAAGTACCGCAAAAGGCTCGTCGCCAACAAAGGTTTTCGCACAGAGCACTGCATGACCCAGACCTTTGGTCTCTTTCTGGCGGATGTAGGTGATGTTCGCCAGCTTGGAGATGCCCACGATCTCATCATGGACAGCCTGCTTGCCGCTGGCAAGGAGTCTTGCCTCCAGCTCAGGAGCGCGGTCAAAGTGGTCCTCCACGGTGGTTTTGCCACGGCTGGTGATAATGAGAATGTCGGTGATGCCGCTGGCTACGGCTTCCTCTACAATATACTGAATGGCCGGCTTGTCCACGATTGGCAGCATTTCCTTTGGCATGGCTTTGGATGCCGGCAGAACGCGGGTGCCCAAACCTGCGGCCGGAATGACAGCTTTACGAACTTTCATTCGGATTCCTCCCTCCATGAAACATGGATTGTAACGATTGTTAAAGCCATTATACCACGATTTTTGCGAAAGAAAAGGTACTTTACAAAAAGTTCAAGGTTCTGACATGAAAAAAACCCGCCTTGCGGCGGGTTTTACAATCAGAGCTTACTGCTCTCTTTTCCATTTCACGCCCTGTGGGGTGTCGATGAGGGTGATGCCCTGTGCCTTCAGATCGTCACGAATCTTGTCAGCCAATGCGAAGTCTTTGTTTTTCTTCGCAGCCTGACGCTGTGCGATCATGTCTTCGATGTATGGATCGTGCTCCTGTGCTGCTTCTTCTGCTTCCTGTTTTTTGCGCAGTTTGTCAGCAGCTTCGATGAGGTTCAGGGAGAGAACTTTGTCGAAGTCAGCCAGCGCTGCCAGTTTGGTGGCATCATTGCATTTTGCTTTCAGAACATCGTACACAGCAGTCACCGCCAGAGAGGTGTTCAGGTCTGCTTCGAGAGCTTTGGTGAAGCGCTCTTTCAGCTGTGCCAGAGCTGCTTCGTCGATGTCGCCCTCGTTTTTGAAGGTGGCGATCTTCGCGATCAGCTTGTCATAAGCTGCTACTGCGTTGTCCAGGTTCTCCCAGGAGAAGACCAGATTGCGGCGGTAGTGGCTCTGCAGGCAGAACATACGGTAAACCATAGGGTCGTAGCCCTTTTCTTCCAGCAGGGATACGGTCAGGAATTCGCCCTTGGATTTGGACATTTTACCGCTGTCGGTGTTCAGATGGTGCACGTGGAACCAATAGTTGCACCATTTGTGGCCCAGATAGCTCTCGGACTGCGCGATCTCGTTGGTGTGGTGTGGGAAGGCATTGTCGATGCCGCCTGCGTGGATGTCCAGATCCTCGCCCAGATGTTTCATGGAAATGCAGGAGCATTCAATGTGCCAGCCTGGATAGCCAACGCCCCATGGGGAATCCCATTTCAGCGCCTGATCTTCAAATTTGGATTTGGTGAACCAAAGTACGAAGTCGTTTTTATTCTTTTTATTAGTGTCTTCTTCTACGCCCTCACGAACGCCGACAGCAAGGTCTTCCTCGTCGTGGTCGTTGAATACATAGTATTTCTCCAGTGTGGAGGTGTCGAAGTATACGTTGCCGCCTGCAACATAAGCGGAGCCTTTTGCGATCAGAGTTTCCACCATGTGGATGTACTCGCTGATGCAGTTGGTTGCAGGTTCTACGACCTCAGGGCGTTTGATGTTCAGCTTGTCGCAGTCTGCGAAGAAGGCATCGGTGTAGAATTTCGCGATGTCCATAACGGTTTTGTTCTCGCGTTTTGCGCCTTTGAGCATTTTGTCTTCGCCGGTATCAGCGTCGGATGCCAGATGGCCAACGTCGGTGATGTTCATAACGCGTTTTACGTTATAGCCAACGTAGCGCAGGGATTTTTCCAGTACGTCCTCCATGATGTAGGAGCGCAGGTTGCCGATGTGGGCATAGTGATATACGGTCGGGCCGCAGGTGTACATTTTGACAATGTCAGGATTGTTCGGAACAAAGAGTTCCTTTTTACGGGTGGCAGAGTTGTACAAATACATAATGTTGTCCTCCAATCAAAAATAAAACGCCTCCTGTGCCTTGGGGCACAAGAGGCGGGGTTTTGCTCGCGGTTCCACTCTTATTTATCGCTTGAGACCGTTAACGCCGGTGTACGGAAACGGATACTGTGGCTTTCGCCGGTTCCCCGTTTCTGCTGGCAGGTGCACTTGGCGGTGGCTTTCTGCAAAGACGCTCACAGCGTATCGCGTCCTCTCTCTGAGCAGCAGTGTTACCGTTACTCTCCCTGCGTTGTTGCATTTCCTTTATTACGGAATCAGCATAGCATAAAAGCGGCAAAATTGCAAGTTAATTCTTGAACATATGCTTGTTCTTAATGACATAGTTGGCGCCGCTGTACACGGTGAAGAACAGGGACAGGTACATCAGCACATAGTGCAGAGTGATACCGATGTTGCCCAGCAGAGCGAACTCCATGATCAGCAGGTTCCAGCAGATCCAAACCATAGTGGTGGCGGTTTTGTACTTGCCCCACTTGTCTGCAGCAAGGACAACGCCCTTTGCTGCTGCCAGCAGGCGCAGGCTGGTCACCAGGAATTCTCTCGCCAGAATGGTGATGACTACCCAGCTTGGAGTCAGAGCGGCAGGGTCAGCAACAAAGCAAACCAGTGCGGCGGTGACCAGCACTTTGTCTGCCAGCGGATCCATCAGTTTGCCGAAGTCGGACACCAGATTGTATTTTCTGGCGATTTTGCCGTCCAGCAGGTCAGTGAAGGAAGCCACAGCGAACATCACGAAGGCCCAGAAGTAGTTCATATTCATGCTGCTCAGCTCGAAGAAGAGCACGAACAGCGGAATCATCAGAATGCGCAGAATGGTCAGCTTGTTTGGCAGGTTCGGGTCGATTTTTTTCTGATTACTCATCATCTTCCGCCTCCAGTTCCTCATATTCGCGGCCGATCAGGTCGTAGCCCTCGGAGTCGAGAATTTCCACCTGTACGAAGTCGCCGGCGTGAAGCTCTCTTGCCGCAGTAAACATGGTTTTGGTGTCGATATCAGGAGCGTCCATGGCGCTGCGTCCAACGTACATCAGACGGTCATAGTCGTAGTCCTCCACCAGCACTTCGATGACTTCACCGATGAGGGATTCACCGATCTGGAAGGCGATGTCCATCTGCTGTTCCATGACGATCTCAGCACGGTGATGCTTGGTTTCTTCGTCCAGCTGGCAGTCCATTTCGCCGGCGATGGTGTCCTCTTCTGCGGAGTACGCGAAGCAGCCCAGACGCTCAAAGCGCATTTCCTGCACGAATTCGCACATCTCGTTGAATTCTTCCTCGGTCTCACCAGGGAAGCCGGCGATGAGGGTGGTTCTCAGGGCGATGCCCGGAACCATCTCGCGGATGTGGTTCATTTTTTCAGTCAGAGAAGCATGGTCGCCCGGACGGTTCATGGCTTTCAGCACACGACCGTTGGCATGCTGCAGAGGCAGGTCGATGTATTTCACGATCTTCGGCTCGCTTGCCATCACTTCCAGCAGCTCGTCGGTGACGCGCTCCGGATAGCCGTAGAGCACACGGATCCAGTGGAGACCGTCGATTTTGCAGAGCTCACGAAGCAGCTCTGCCAGTTTCAGCTCGCCGTAGAGATCCAGACCGTAGCGGGTGGTGTCCTGTGCGATGAGGTTCAGCTCTTTGGCGCCGTTGGCAGCCAGTTCTTTTGCTTCCTCGATGACTTCCTCCATCGGACGGCTGCGGAAGCCGCCGCGGATCAGCGGAATGGCACAGAAGGTGCAGCGGTTGTCGCAGCCTTCTGCAATTTTCAGATAAACGGAATAGTTTGGTGTGGTCAGCACGCGGTCGCCGCCCAGAGCAAGATCCTCTTTTTCGCCGTATTCTGCCACTTTTTCGCCATTGAGCGCACGGCGGACAGCGTTTGCGATGTCGAAGTTGCGGCCGATGCCCAGCACAACGTCAGCTTCCGGGATCTCTCGTACCAGCTCGTCGCGGTAGCGCTCCGCCAGACAGCCGGTGACAACGATCACTTTCACCTGACCGCTGCGTTTCATTTCACAGAATTCCAGAATGCTTTCGATGGATTCTCGTTTGGCGTCTTCAATGAAGCCGCAGGTGTTGATGATGACCACGTCGCACTCCGCCGGATCGGCGCAGATCTCAAAGCCATCATGGACGATCAGCGCCAGCAGACGCTCGGCATCCACCTGGTTCTTGGAACAGCCCAGTGACACCATACCTACTTTGATTGCCATAGTTTTCCCCTTTGTATTGTTAGTCTTCGTTGATTTCGATTTCATAGTCCCTCAGCACCTGCCTGATCTGGCTGTATGAGTAGCCCAGCCGCTGCAGACCGTTGACGGCACGGCGGCGACCCTTTTCATCAGAGAGGGCTGTGCGGTATTTTTTGTTGATAATCTGATGGATCTGCTCCTGCGGGTCGTTGTCCACGTCCATGAGAGCCTCCTCAATGTCCGCGTCTTCCACGCCCCGATGGCGCAGCTCCTGCCGCACACGGCTGAGAGAATACTGCTTCAGATGAAGCAGATCGGCGGCGCAGCGGCGAGCGTAGTCCAGATCGTCGATGAGCCCCAGCTCCTCCAGCCTGTCCAGCACATCCAGCACGATCTCCTGCGGGAAATCCTCCTGCAAGAGACGCTGCTTCAGCAGATGGCGTGTGTAGGATTTATAACCCAGCAGACGGAAGGCTCGATCCTTCGCCTTTTTGTACTGGGTCTGTTCCATCAGTTCATCCAGTTCCTCCTCCGTCAGCTCCATATCCTTCTGCAGCCCGAATTGGGCGAGCGTTTCCAAGTCAACGGAAAAGGCAAATTCCTCGTCGAAGAAGAGGGCGAGCCTGCCCTGCTTCGTCGGCGTGATTTTCGTTAAGACAGGCATTATTTATCGTCAGCCTCGATGTCGATCATTTTGCTGCTGCGTTTCGCAGGAGCTTCGGCAGGAGTTTCCAGAGTCAGCTGCTCCTGTGCAGGAGCCTCCGGCATTTCAGGAACCTCGGCATTGGCTTTGCCCAGCGCTTTTGGAGTTGGTTTATGAGAGCCGAGGAGGGTATCCTTCTGCTCCATAACCTTCTTCGCGATCTCCTCTGCCATCGCAGGGTTGTCTCGTAGCACCTGTTTTACTTTGTCACGACCCTGACCGATGCGCTGGCCGTTGTAGCTGTACCAGGAACCGCTCTTCTGCAGAATGTCCAGTCTGGTTGCCAGGTCCACGATCTCGCCGTCGCGGGAGATGCCCTCGCCATAGATGATTTCAAATTCTGCTTCACGGAATGGAGGAGCTACTTTGTTTTTCACAACTTTCACGCGGACAAGGTTGCCCACGTTCTCGGAGCCGACTTTAATGACGTCTTTTTTGCGCACATCCAGACGGACGGAAGAGTAGAATTTCAGTGCGCGGCCGCCAGGAGTGGTTTCCGGGTTGCCGTACATCACGCCGATCTTTTCACGCAGCTGGTTGATGAAGATGACGCAGCAGTTGGATTTGGAGATGGCACCGGTCAGCTTACGCAGAGCCTGAGACATCAGACGAGCCTGCAGACCTACGAAGGTATCGCCCATTTCGCCTTCGATTTCGGCTTTGGTGGTCATGGCTGCAACAGAGTCCACAACCACAACGTCAACGGCATTGGAACGAACCAACGCGTCGCAGATCTCCAGAGCCTGCTCGCCGGTATCCGGCTGGGAAACCAGCAGAGAGTCGATGTCCACGCCCAGAGCCTGTGCATAAACAGGGTCGAGAGCGTGCTCTACGTCGATGAAGACAGCTTCACCGCCGGCTTTCTGAGCTTCGGCTACAACATGGAGAGCAACGGTGGTTTTACCGGAGCTTTCAGGGCCATAGATCTCAACGATACGGCCTCTCGGCACACCGCCGATACCCAGCGCAATGTCCAGAGACAGAGAGCCGGTTGGAATCGCTTCCACATTGAGGGCTGTGGTCTGGCCCAGTTTCATAACAGCGCCCTTACCGAACTGTTTTTCGATCTGGGCGATGGCGGTTTCAAGAGCTTTTGTTTTTTCAGACATAAGTTCCTCCGTTCTGCAGCAGAGGCTCCGCTGCAATCTATATCACATGAAAATTTGATACTTCATGAGCGCAAACAGATGTTTGCGGTAGTTCCATTATAGTATATCTCATGGGAAAAATCAACTGGCAGTTCGTGAAGAAAGCGTAAAGAAAAGCCCCGTTAAAATCGGGGCTTTTGTGGGAATTTATTCTTTGTTTTGACTCTTGTCTCCAGCCGCTATCACGGGGGCCATGATGAACATCTGCAAAAGAAATGTGATGAAGGTCAGCACAAGGACAAACTGTTCTGCGTAGAAGATGCCCGTCGCTCCCCGCCAGCTTCCGCCGCTGCCGCCGACGATATTAAACTGGTTGGTTACGAGGGTAAAGGCCATGTTGCTGAAAAACTGCAGGGCAGTTCCTTTGAGCCAGCCGCGCCAGTCCCCTTCCCATCCACGGAACACGCAGAGGAGGAATGGATAGAGAAAGAGCGCAAAGCTCAGCACCGCCGCCGTTTTGCCGTAGCTGAAGTACTGCAGCCAGTTGATGAGATAGATGTGTGGGATGGCGTAGAGCCAGTGGATTTTTTTCATGCGATCACTCTCCTTGCATTCATTATAACAAGGAAAAATCTGCTGCACAACGAAACATTCTGTAAACTATTTTGTCCAGAAAAGCTTTCTGTGTTCCCGCTCCACGTCGCCGAAAATCATAATAAGCTGAGAGGACGGATCGAAACGCTCCATGAGGATGTCGTCGCAGTCGTTCATGATTTGGAAGGTCACTTCCGGGTCGTCGATGTCCGGCAGGACATTGGTGCAGAGCACCGGAGCGAAGAAGGGCAGCTCCTCCCTGTTTTCCCAGTCGGTGCTGTGGATGACGCCGCCGGAGAGAATGTCCATCATGCCGCCGAAGTCGGTGGTCAGCATCTGCAGGTATTTGCAGTGGCAGATTACCATGTAGAGGAAGTCCGCTGCTGCGTCTTCGTCGGCGAAGAGCAGGCGTGCGCCTTCGTCAAAGCTCAGCACGATGTGCTCGCCTTCCCTGCCTGCCGCACAGGCGAAAGCAGGGTTTTCCAGAACAAACAGAGACTTATCCACGCCGAGGGCGAGGACTTTTTCTGCGATTTTCGTATCAAATTCCACGAAGCAAAGCATGATGGCCTCCTAAATCTTGCCCGCTTCGCTGAGCAGGCGGTAGAGGGTCGGTTCCACGGAGAAGGTCTCCATAGAGCGTTTCACTTCGTCCAGAGAAGCCTGTTTCTTCTTGGCGGAAACATTGGATTTCACTGCGCGGATGAGGATGTTTTTCGGAGAGTGGGTCAGGTCCACGAACTCCAACAGCTGGGTCTTGTAGCCGCAGGCTTCCAGCAGAGAACCGCGGATGCCATCGGTCAGCAGCGCTGCCACACGCTCCTTGATGATGCCGTACTTGGTCAGCACGGAGAGCTCATCGGTCTTGATCTGTGCGTTCAGTTCATGCTGGCAGCAAGGCACGGAGAAGATCATTTTGGTGTTCCACTGGATGGCGTTGTAGAGCGCAAAGTCGGTGGCGGTGTCGCAGGCGTGGAGGGTGATGACCATGTCGATGGCGCCCTCGTAGCGGAAGCCGTTGATGTCGCCCATCTCAAAGCGCAGACGATCGTAGCCGTACTTCTGTGCCACCTGATTGCAATGCTCGATGACGTCGGCTTTCAGGTCCAGACCGATCATGGTCACCGGCAGATGGTGCAGCTCCACAAAATAATAATAAAGAATGAAGGTCAGATAGCTTTTGCCGCAGCCGAAGTCCACGATGGTCAGCTCTTTGCCCTCATCCCAAGAGGAAACCGCATCGTCCACGATCTCGATGAAACGGTTGATTTGACGGTATTTGTCGTACATGGATTTGACCACGCGGCCGTCCGGGGTGAAGATGCCCAGATCCACCAGCGGCGGAATGATAGTGCCTTCCTTCAAAATGTAGTTTTTCTCTTTGTTGTGAGCAGCAGGGGCAGCTTTGGCGGCGGCACCCTCCTGTTTGCGGCGGTTCAGCAGAACCTTGCCCTTCTTGGAAATTTTCATTTCCATCTGCTCGGAATCAGCATAGCTGTTCAGCTGGCGGTAGCCCAGCTCCAGCAGAGAACGGAGGGCGTTTTCCAGCTCGGCAGGCTTCACATTCTCATGAAAGACCTGCTTCTGGGTGTATTTCTCGATTTGGTAGTAGTCGCCTTTCAGCTGAACCACGATTTTCTGGTACTCACAGCCTTTGCCGCTGCTGAGAACCAGCTTGTATGGTTTGGAAGCAAGGACTTCCTTGAGGGCTTCGTAGATTTGTTCCATGGGAACCTCCTTTTATGCGAAGAGAGCAGTCAATACGCTGATGTTCTGCAGGGTCAGAGACAGACCGGTGAAGATCAGCATGACGGAGACCACTTTTTTGGCGTGTTTTTCCGGGATTTTCTTGGATGCCGCGATGCCCACCGCCAGACCGGCGATGACCCCCGGGAAGATGGTCACGGCGAATTTCAGGCTTTCCAGCGTCAGGACGCCGCTGTACATGTACAGGCAGAAGCGGGCGATGTTCTCCATGAAGAAGACAAAGCAGAAGTTGGCGCGGAACTGGCTGGAGTTGTCGGTGGTGCGGTTGAGGTAGGCGGTCAGGAAGGCGCCCACACCGAACATACCGCAGAGAATACCGGAACCGAAACCGATGATGGCAAGGACAACGGGATTGCTTTTCTTCTGGGTGCCGTGCATCATGGCTTTTTCGCGGAGGATCATCTCCGCACCGAGAATCATGATGGCCACACCGAGGATGACCTTCAGCAGGCGCACATCACCGATGGTCAGGAAGAAGGTGCCGGGGATCAGACCCAGATAAATCAGGAAAATCAGAGGAAGCGCGATTTTCAGCGAGATGCTTTTGCGCTCGCGCCATGCCATGAAGGCGTTGGCAGGAAAACCGATGAGCAGATCCACCGGAGAGATCAGCTTGCTGTCATAGCTGAAGTTCATCAGCGGAGTGAAAACCAGTGTATTTCCGAAACCGGACAGACCTTTGACAAACATCGCCGCAAAGGCCGCAAAAAGGCCCAATGCTAAATTCATAATAATTCCCCCTAAATCAAAAACTCTCCCCTTATTTTAGCACATTTAAGCCATAAGGAAAGAGTTTTTTCGCTATTTTTTGCCGATGAAGGCTTTTAATTTCTCCACGGAAGTGTTGACGATGAGCTCTTCGTCAAAGTTCAGCTCCTCCAGCAGAGCAAGGCTCTCCTCGAAGTGACCCACTTCGCAGGGGTCGTGGGAGTCGGTGCTGACTACGATGGGACAGCGGTGCTCCATGCAGAGAGTCAGCATTTTCTTGTAGTTTTCCACGCAGCCGGGACGCTTGTGTGGAGCACGCAGAGAGGATGTGTTAACCTCCAGCGCCACGCCGTTTTCTTTTGCTGCAGGAACCAGACGTTCGTAATTATATGGAAGTCGGTCGCTGTCCGGGTGGGACACGAAGAACACCTTCGGGTTCTTCATGGCGGCAATGGTGTTGTCGGTGTTGCGCTCGGCACCCTCATCCACATAAATCGGCGGATGCAGTCCCACGATGGCGTAGTCAAGGTAGTTGAAGAAATGCTCCGGGAAGTTGATGCTGCCATCGTTCATGATATTCAGCTCCGCACCGCCCAGAATTTCCACGCCGTGGACGTTGCGGCACATTCTGTCGTAGCAGCCGAAGAACAAATGGGAACAGGTGCCAACTACGCCCGGTCCATGGTCAGAGAGACCGATGAGTTTGAGACCCATTTCGGAGGCTGCCTGCGCCATCTCGCGGGGAGAACCGTAAGCATGGCCGCTGGCCAGCGTGTGCATGTGGATCTCGCAGTCGATGTGATATTTCATGGCGGACGCCTCCTATTTCAGCAGCAGTTCCAGATCGCCGTCCACGAAGCCCATTGCCACGCCCTGAGAATCTTTCAGCACGTCAGCTTCTGCGCCGTCCTGCAGATACTGCAGGATCATCACCTTTACGCCGGCGAAGATGTGGTCGTAGTCTGCCTCCTCTTCCCAGGCAAATGGTTCGTCGCGGTTGTCAAAGACTTCGTCGCAGGCCCAGTCTGCATCGTTTTCATCGAAGCTGCTGCAGCCTACCAGCTCCACAGACCAGGTGTTGTCGCCGTCGTCATAAATATTGAAGCAGAAGGCTTTTACTTCCGCAGGAATGGACTGGGAGAGAGTATCGTTGAGCCATTTTTCAAAAGTTTCGTACATAAGAGTGCCTCTTTTCTATAAAAATCGATTGCTTATCATGGTCGCCGGGTCGATGCGGACATCGAGCCCTACATTTTCTTTTTCATTTTAGCATAAATCTCCATAGCTTACCATACAAAATCCCAAATTCCTCTTGAAATCGCGGGAAAAAGCGGTTATAATACCAGTATCAGTGATGAGGAAAGCTATCAGAGTTCCCTTCCTTCCAGAGAGTCGGCGGTTGCTGCGAGCCGATGGGAAGCCCTTTGTATCCACTTTCGGAGCTGCCGGTGAGAGCCGGAGGTTCGTGCCCTTTATCGCACCAATGAAGTGGTCGGCCAATGGTCGGCAATTTGGGTGGCAACGCGGAGTCCCTTCGTCCCAATTAGCAAATGCTACTGGGTTCGGGGACCTTTTTTATTTGTAAGAAAAACGTCCGGGACCCAAGACCAGACGTTCCATTTATAAGGAGGATATGTTCATGCTGGACATCAAGTTTCTCCGTAACAATCCGGAGATCGTAAAAGAAAACATCAAAAAGAAATTCCAGGATTCCAAACTCCCTCTCGTTGACGAAGTTATCGCACTGGACAAAGAGTACAGAGAATCCAAAACCCGCGCAGACTACCTGCGCAGCCAGAGAAACGCTATCTCCAAACAGATCGGCGGCTTCATGGCAAAAGGTATGAAGGCTGAGGCTGAAGAAGCAAAAGCTCAGGTTACTTCCATGGCAAAAGAAATGGCTGAACTGGAAGAAAAAGAAGTTGTTCTCGAAGCTCAGATCAAAGAACGCATGATGGTGATCCCTAACATCATCGACCCTACTGTTCCGATCGGTAAAGACGACAGCGAAAACGTGGAAGTGGAAAAATTCGGCGAACCTGTTGTTCCTGACTACGAAATCCCTTACCACATCGACATCATGGAACGCCTCAACGGCGTGGATCTGGATGCTGCAAGAAAAACCAGCGGTTCCGGTTTCTACTACCTGAAAGGCGATATCGCTCGTCTGCACAGCGGTATCCTGGCTTACGCTCGCGACTTCATGATCGAAAAAGGCTTCACCTACTACATCCCTCCATTCATGATCCACGGCGATGTTGTTACCGGCGTTATGTCCTTCGCTGAAATGGAAAACATGATGTACAAAATCGAAGGCGAAGACCTGTACCTGATCGGTACCTCCGAACACTCCATGATCGGTAAATTCATCGACACCATCATCCCTGAAGATTCCCTGCCACAGGCTATGACCTCCTACTCCCCATGCTTCCGTAAAGAAGTTGGCGCTCACGGTATCGAGGAACGCGGCGTTTACCGCATCCACCAGTTCGAGAAACAGGAAATGGTTGTTGTGTGCAAACCGGAAGAATCCCCAGAATGGTTCGAAAAAATGTACCACTACACCGTTGAGTTCTTCCGCTCCCTGGACATCCCTGTTCGTTCCCTGGAATGCTGCTCCGGTGACCTGGCTGACCTGAAAGTAAAATCCATCGACGTAGAAGCTTGGTCTCCACGTCAGAAGAAATACTTCGAAGTTGGTTCCTGCTCCAACCTGGGCGACGCTCAGGCTCGCAGACTGGGTATCCGCATCAAAGGCGAAGGCAGAAACTACTTCGCTCACACCCTGAACAACACCGTTGTTGCTCCTCCACGTATGCTCATCGCATTCCTGGAAAACAACCTGAACGACGACGGCTCCGTTCGCATTCCAGAACCTCTGAGAATGTACATGGGCGGCAAAGACGTTATCCGTCCATAGTCGGTCGACTGAGTCGACGATCTTGACTACAAAAACGAAAAGAAACAAGCCCCCATTCCGCGTGATGGGGGCTTTTATTTTACAGAAAAGTGCATCTCCGCAAATGAAAAGCTCCCGGTCCGCGGAACGAGAGCTTTATTTTTTATGAAGTTTTATCGCGAAACAGCCTGCGGAGGCACTCCGCGCTATGCATCCAATGCGGAGAATTTGCTTTCGTCCACTTTATATTTGAGGGTTTCCGGCAGACTAACGAGCAGCGGAATGCGGAGCAGCATTTCGAAGCCGATGTAAATGAGGAATACCCACTGTGGACCCAGATTGTCCCAGAACATACCGGCCAAAGCTGCCATGCTTGCGCTGACCATAGAACCGAAGAGACTGTTTACACCGGACCAACGGCCGCGGATGCGGGCAGGTACCAGCTCGTGCTGGATGGAGCCGCCCAGCGCTGCACCGATTTCCTGGAAACCAGCCAGAATACCAACCAGAATGAGCCAGCGGTTGTCGTTCAGGTTGATGAGCAGCAGCAGACCTGCACAGTAGAGCAGGATCAGCGCGATGAGAACTTTCTTACGGCCGATCTTGTCGCCGATAACGCCTGCCATGTAGCCGCAGAGAACGGAAGTCAGTGCGATGGCGGTGGTCATGATAGCCAGTTCTTCAGCGGTAGCGCCTTTCACTTCAGAAGCGAAGAGCTGCAGGTAAGGAATAACCAGTGCGTTTGGCAGACGGCTGACAGAGTTGATGAAGACCCATTTCACGCAGTTAATATCTGCTTTCAGAATGGCAACACCGTCTTTGATAACGCTGTGTTTGGTCTTGAGACCGGTACCCCAGTCACGAACATCCAGCTTGAAGATAACTACAAAGAGAGAAATAACGGTGCAGATCAGAGTGATGAAGAACAGCGGACGAACCTGATTCGGGTCGGTAACGTCGCCGTGGACGTTCATGATATTTACCATGATCCAGCCTGCCAGCATCGGTGCCAGCATACCCAGCGCGCCTGCTGCCAGAGTTTCACATACCATAACGCCCTTGCCGCGGTCACAGTTGGTCAGGCAGTTGCCGCAGATGTTGGCACAGCTCTGTCCGCCCAGAGTCTGACCCATCTGATGCAGGAACATACCCAGCGCAGCGACCTGCCATACCTTGGCAAAGCCGAAGGCGATGTAGCCCAGAATCAGAACAGCGATACCGAAGATGTACATTTTTTTCGGGCCGTGGCGGTCGATCTGCTGACCCAGCCATGGGCCGATGAGACCTGCGGTAATGAGGCCCAAACTGGTTACCAGACCCAGCTGAGTCGTGGTTGCGCCCATGAGAATAACGTAGAGAGACAGGTAAGGAAGCACCAGCTTATAGCCGAAGCGTTCCAGAGAAGTACGGATAACTGTTACTCTCCATGCCGGCTTCTGTGCTTTCCAAAAGGCCCAGATATTCAAGTCAGAGCTTTTTTTTGTTGAGGTTTCCATTTGGAGGACTCCTTTCATGTTTGTAACAAAAATCTTATGTGTAACAGTTTAGCACAATTTGGAGAGAGCTTCAAGGTTTTACTGTCAGATTGGTTAAGCCTTTTCACATATAAGTAAAAGTTTTATCACTTTCGACAGAATTCCTCTTGCAATCATCTGCGGGCGGTAGTATAATATTCCTATAAATATGGGGGCGTAGCGCAGTTGGGAGCGCGTTTGAATGGCATTCAAAAGGTCGAGGGTTCGATCCCCTTCGTCTCCACCACCGAACAGCACTGAAACCATGCGGTTTTCGGTGCTTTTCTTTTTTCCTGACTTGCTCTGATTGTGGAAAAAGGTCAACAAAAAAGTCAACAAATTGATTGACCACCCTCAAAAAACGCCGTAGAAAGGCGGAAAATTTGGCTACCATCGAGGAAAAAATCTGCAAAAAAACGATCATTTCTTTCAAATTTAAGGCGTTTCTTGGTCGGGATGAAAGCGGAAAACAAATCTTCAAAACCACAACATGGTATCCTCCCTCCGGTTTAACAAATGCCAAAAGCAGAAAAGAAGCGGAGCGGGAAGCTATCCAGTGGGAAGCACAAGTGAAAGAGGAATATCGCTTGGAGCAGGAACGTCAGGCTTCTGCTTGGGAAGAAGAGGAACCGGAGCGGGACTATACCTTTGATGAATTTGTCAATGAAGTATGGCTCCCTCTTTGTGTCAGCGATGGCTTCCATCGCCCTGCTACCATCACTATGTACCAAAGTATTCTGAAAGTCATGTTGCCAAAATTCAAAGGGATTCCTCTCCAAAAGGTCACAGGTATTCGAGTGATGAAGTATTTATCATGGCTGCGTAATGACTACCGCACCAATCGCGGCAAACCTTTGGCTGATAAATCCATACGGCATCATTACAATATTCTGAGGATGATCTTCAACTTTGCTGAAAAGCAGGAAGTCATTGAAAAGAATCCCATGAAAAAGGTTGATGCTCCAAGAGTCAGCAAAAAATCTGTTGATGCTCTCACCGAAGAAGATGCTTCCCGCTTCTTTGAGAAACTGAAAAACTGTCCGCTTGATTTTCGCTGTATCATGTATATTCTGATCACAACAGGGCTGCGGCGTGGCGAATGTTTAGGCTTACAATGGCAGGATATTGATTTTCAAAAGGAAACGATCAGTGTAAAACGCTCTGCAACCTATACGAAAATGAGTGGTTTGATTGTTGCAGAACCTAAAACCGCAACCAGTGTGCGTACTATTCCTGTGATGAAAACGACTCTTATTCTTTTGAAAGAGCTCTTGCGGCAAAGAGAACAGCGTTATCCTTTTGCGGTGTTGTCAGGTTCTTTTGTATTCTGTCGGGAAGGAAAACCTTTTGAACCAAGAAACCCTGATGCTGTTACTCGCCATCTGAAACGCTTCGTCAAAGCAAATGGACTTCCTGACGTTTCTCCACACGATTTACGGCACACTTGTGCCAGTTTACTTCTCAGCAGCGGAGCGGATATTAAAAGCGTTCAGGAGATTTTAGGACACGCTGATGCAAGTACAACACTGAACTTCTATGTCAAAGCTGATTTGCGCCAAATGCGAACAGCAACTGAAAAATACGCCCAAGCATTTAATCTGTAATTCTTCGACAAGATACTGCAACATAAGAAAAGACGACGCAAGATACTGCATCTTACGTCGTCTTTTTTATTTCTTAGTACAAGTCAGAAATACCTTTTACGAAATCTTTCATTCTTTGAACTACCTCTGGAGGGTATGTGATTCGGGCTTCACTTCCCAAACCGCAAATCCAACCAAAGAATTGTGGGCTGACTTCTACGGGAATGGTAATAGAAAAATGATCGGCATCTCCCGGAACAGGCAGCATCATAATATCTGTTCCAAAGCGATCAACGACAACACCGGATAAATGATTATGAAAAACAATGGTCGTCCGCACTTCTGTCCCTCCATACATAGAGAATGCGCGCAGATTCAGCTCACCAATATCAAGGGCTTTGTAGAGTTCTGCTCCTTCCCTGCTTGCTTCAACAATCTGAATCTGTTCCATTTTGTCAATGCGGAAATGCTTGATTTTTCCTTTGTTGTATGCCACAAGATAGTAGTTATCGTCATTCCAAATCAAGGCATAAGGGCTGGCATAGTACAGTTCTCCATTATGTCGGTAAAGCTTTTGCTTCTTTTCATCAAAGGTATAGTAGCGGAAACTGATTTGACAATCATTTGCAATTGCCTCATGGAGATCATCAAGATGGTAAAAAACACTATCATTCATGCTGCGAACACGATGGGTCAAATAATGACGGCGTTCAAATTTTGGTCTGTCATAAACGCTTGCCTTCTTTTTCAGTTTGTCCACCAAACGGCGGGCGACCTTTTGAGTCAGGAACTTTGACGACAAAACACAGTCAATCAAAATCTGCAATTCCTGCAAATCAAATTCTCTGGAAAGAATACGATAGCCCCTTTCAACAGGGTCATAAATTACATCAACTCCGTAATCCTCCAAAGCTTTGATACTTCTGGAAACGGATTTTCTTTCCGCAGGAATGTTGAGCTGATGTAAGTGGTTTACAATGTCCTCAAGGTGAACAATATGTCCCCTGCCCTCGTCCGTTCTGTCCAGAAGATAGTCCAAAACATAGAGCGTTCTTGTTCGTGCATCAGGCATAGCCTGTCCTCCGTTCGTATAAAATTTTATCATTTGAGCATTAGCAATTTATATTTAAGTATAACATAATAATCAGATAGATATCGTGCTCAGAATGATACTTATTATTTTGAACAGTTTCAATACTGATTGAAATCCAACAGAACCTTTCTACCATTTTCCGCTAATTAGCAGTATTCTCATGATACAGCACATCCAGAATCCCCTTGTAGTGCTCTTTCCAAGGTTTATTCTTCCCGAAATAATGGATGATAACAGCATTTTCCCGCACCCAATCCAGATCCAGCTTTTCATTTTTTGGATTCAGATTGTAAAAAGTCAGCAGGCGATCACTGAGATTATAGCGCATGGTATCGATCAGTTTGATGTGTTCGCCGTGCATCATTGTCAGTAAATCCTGATCCGGCAGCAGAAAGGTATGCATTTTCTTTTGAGCGGTTTCCCGGATTTTTTCAATATTCATGTCATTTCGAAGCAGCGGAAGATTCATCATCATAACTCCGGTATTGATGTAAGGAACTCCCTCCTCCACGCCCAAACGGAGCTGATTGAATTTGGTCAGATACTCATCTGTATGGCTGCAGGCGATGTAATAGTTGCCCTCGAAGTCCATATCGTACAGCTCCTGCAAAGTATTGATGACCACCAGATCTACATCAAGGTACAGGATTTTATCCAGATGTTTCGGCAGTAGAAGCGGTGCTGCCAGACGGTAATAGATTTGTTTCGGATAACGTTTGCTTTCCGGAAAACCGTGGAAAATGGTTTCATCCACAGTGATAAAGAGGCAGGTAACAGCAGCACCTGCCTCACGTTGTATTTCTGCCATGATCGCTTCATCCAAGTCCGAGTGCAGAATATAGGCATCATAGTGTGCTGCTCCGCCGTTTTTGACAATGGAGTGAAGGCAATGACACAGTAGTTTCGAAAAGTTTTTATTGATGGCAAACAGGAGATTCATTGTCTCTTCCTTTCCGGTTTCGTATTATTCTCTATTATTATCCTACCTCTTTTTTCTGAACGGGAAAGAAACTGTATTTTTCAAAATTATGAACAAAGACAGTTACAGCACAAAAAGACCGGTGCAAACCGGTCTTTTATTTTATCGTTCGCTTCCCCAGAAGATCAGTGCCAGCATACCAGGACCTGTATGGGAACCGATAACGGGACCAATCTCCGCGATATAGATCTGTGCATCCGGAACCTGCTCCAACACTGCAAATGCCAGATCCTGAGCCGCTTCGGGATTGTCCCCGTGACCGATCACAATACGATGCGGGTCCTGCAGCGTATTCATCATGTGCTGCAGCTGTGCTTTCATGGCATTTTTTCTGCCGCGAGGCTTTGCCATGACTTCCAAACTGCCTTGTTCATCTACACGAAGCAGCGGTTTGATCTGCAATAAAGTCCCCATGGCTGCCGATGTAGCAGAAACTCTGCCGCCGAGCTTCAAATGTTCAAAGGTATCCACTGTAAACCAGTGACAGACATTCTTTTTCTGAGTATCCACCCAGAGAGCTAAATCCTCCAGCATTACATTGTTCGCCTGCATTCGCAAAGCCTCTGCAACAAGAAAGCCTTCGCCAACCGAAGCACACAGACTGTCCACAACAATGATCTGTCGCTGCGGATATTTTTCTTTCAGTTGCGAAATGGCAAGCAGGGCATTGCTGTAACAGCCCGACATTCCCGATGTGACGCAGATGTAGAGAATATCCAGTCCCAGCTCCAGCAGAGGTTCAAAAATCTCCACATAGCATCGAGGATTGACGGAGGTTGTTTTGAAGAAATTCCCTTGTCGCTGAAGTTCATAGAATTTTTTAGCATCGATGTCTCCGCTTGGCCCGTAGGTATAGCTGACCCCTTCGCACTCCACTGTCATGGGAACAATGGTGAGAGTGGGGAGATTTTCCAGCATATTTTCGGCTAAGTCCGCAGTGGCGTCAGTAACAATACGATAAGCCATTACTTACCACACTTTCCACAGTGGGAGCAGCTCCAAAGCTTATCGGCGGTTGCTTTCCAGTTCTCTGCGTATGGAATGCATTTTGTGCTGAGATGTTCTGCAGATTCCGGATCCTGATAGTCTGTATTGACTGCACCGGTCTCCTTAACCATACGACGGATGCAGTCCGGATTCTCCAGCATCGGACATGGACGGAGCATATTCTCATTGAATGGCTGATTGTCATGATATGCCATGAAGATCGGGCTTTTCAGCGCATCCAGCAAACTGCAGTCGTGAATGTTTGCATTGGAATAATGAATGAAAACGCAAGGTTCTACCGCACCTTTGGCATTGATGTGCAGGTAACGGCGTCCGCCGGCGATACAGCCACCAACGTATTCCGCATCGTTCTGGAAATCCAATGTGAAAATTGGCTTGGTATTGCGGTATTCGCGAATCTTATGGTACATCTTTTCACGCTGTTCCGGACTTGGAAGCAGTTCCATAGCTGCAGAGTTGCCGACAGGCATATAGTGGAAGAACCAGACAAAAAGTGCGCCGCTGTCGATCATCAGGTCAAAGTATTCTTCGCTGCACACGTCGTCCAGATTCACGGAAGTATAGCAGGTGGAGATACCGAACGGCAGTTTATGCTCTTTCAGAAGAGCCATGGCTTTGGTGACTTTTTCGTACACACCTTGTCCGCGTCGACTGTCGTTTGCCTCTGCAAAACCTTCCAGAGAGATAGCCGGCACAAAGTTCTTCACACGCAGCATTTCCTGACAGAAGTCCTCATCGATAAGAGTACCATTGGTGAAGGACAAGAAAGAGCAATCCGGGTGCATCTCGCAGAGTTTGATCAGATCTTTCTTGCGTACCAGAGGCTCGCCGCCGGTGTAGATGTACATGTAAGTGCCCAGCTCTTTACCCTGACGAATGATGGAATCCATGGTTTCCAGAGAGAGATTCAGCTGGTTGCCGTACTCTGCTGCCCAACAACCGGTGCATTTCAGATTGCAGGCAGAGGTTGGGTCAAGAAGAATTGCCCATGGTACATTGCAGCCGTGTTTTTCTGCGTTATCGTACTGGATGGCGCTGCCTTTCAGGCTGGCATTGAACAGGAAGTTCTGTACGAATGCTTTTCTGACTCCCGGATCCAGCTCGTAGAGCTTCAGAATCAGCTGATACCAGTTATTCTTCTCCGATACCGCCTTACCGATGGCTTTTCTCTGTGTTCCGTACCAATCGGAGGGAAGGAGTTTGTCAGCCAGCTCAAGGAGTTTGGGAATATTCTCTTCCGGGTTTCCTTCGATATAATTCAGCGCCTGCTGAATAGCAATATTCTGCATGGTTTCTTTGATTGTGCTCATTATTGACCGCCTTTCTCAAAATAAAATTCATTGACTTTATTGTAGAAAAAAGGCGCAGCTCTGTCATGGGACAAGCTCGGCTCTTTGTCGGAATTTAAGACGAAAGAGCAATCTGTTACCCTTTGGGACAATACTGGTCTTTTGTCCATTGAGAGAGATCAACAAATATTCTATGATGGAAATAACCCTACAAGAAAGGACGATGTCCATGGAGGACAGCATGACTCGTGTTCTCATTGAAACAGTAGTACGGAACACGCTAAAACAAATCAAAATCGATCCGGAACGCTCCATGCGCAATGTGGTGGATATGGCCTTGCATCTGTCCGGCGGCTCCTTCCGAAAGGACCTGTTCCAGGCAGCACAGACCATGCTGGAACAAGAAAACAGTGCCTACTACAAGCTGATCCCGGATATCGTGGCTCATGTGGAATCTGAACGAATTGTTCAATTTGGCATGAATGTCGGTTTCAACAGCTTCACCGTTGGTGCTGACCAGATCCGTGCCATCGAATGGGAAGAGAATTTCAACATTCCTTGGTGTATTTCCTTGAAACTCAGTGACTCTGTTCCTGATGAACGTTATGATGCTGTGATCAATCAGGGAGAAGAACTTGGAATTTACAGTTGGCTGCTCTTTGGAACTGGTGATTTGTCCAAACTGCTGACTCTTCCGCAGAGGCACCCCGACAGTGCCTTTTTCCTGTTCTGTTCTCCGAATGATATTTCCGAGGATTGGATCAAGGAGGCTGCACAGCTGAACAACCTGATGTTTGTGGTAAAATTTGAAGGAAAAGCTGCCATTACCTGCTCGCTGTTACGGGAGATGGGATTGCTCTATTCTCTGTATATGTCGTATTCTGAGTCTGATGTACACAACATCCTCAACGATGACCTTCTGATCGAAACACAGGAGCTGCATCCTCTGATGACGGTATTCATGGCCGATTCTTCCTGCCCAATCCCAGCGAGAGACAAGGTTTACAATTATATTTTGCAGACTCGCTCCAAGCAGCATTTTCTGACAATTCCCTGGGAGTTGGAATACGATAATCGCTGGGTGGACGGTATTATTTCCCACGAAGGCTGCGTTGCTGCCTTTGATGAAAAAGGACAGTTGGAGGGTTCTCGAAAGCTGAATTTGTTTGAACAAGGGCTGAGATCTATTCTCCGACGTGCCTTTCCAAAGGGAGGCCGACGCTGACGATGGGTTCGAAACTTGGAATTGTCGATGTCGGTGGAGGGTTTCGTGGAATTTATGCCGCTGCAGTGCTGGATACCTGTCTGGAACTTGGGATTCATTTTGACGTTTGCATCGGCGTTTCTGCCGGCAGCGCCAATCTCGCTTCTTACATGGCTGGGCAAAAGGGCAGAAACAAAATATTCTACACCGAATACGGCATGAGAAAAGAATATGCCGGTATGGGGAATTTCCTCAAGAAAGGCTCCTACCTTGATCTTGACTATATTTATGGCACTTTAAGCAACAGTGATGGGGAGTATCCGTTGGATTATCGGGCGATTCTTTCCAACTCTGCCGAATTTCTGACCGTTGCCACAGAAGCTGAAACTGGTCGGGCAAAATACTTTGATAAATCCTACCTTCGACAGGACAATTATGATATTTTTAAGGCATCCTCTGCGATTCCTTTCGTCTGTAAACCCTATGAAATCGGGGGAATCGCTTATTATGACGGTGCATTGGCCGATCCGGTGCCCATCCAAAAAGCGTTTGACATGGGCTGTGATCGGGTTGTTCTTCTACTGACCTTACCGCTCGATACCAAACGCTCACAGGAACAGGATATCAAGTTGGCAAAACGTATTCGAAGAAAACATCCTATTGCCGCAGACAGACTGGAACAGCGTGCTTTACGCTACACGGATGGCATCAATTACGCGAGAAGATGTGAGCTGATAGGCAAACTGCTGATTGTTGCCCCCGATGATACTTGCGGTGTCAGCACATTGTGCAGGGAGCCGGAGGCTTTGCTTCGTCTGTACGACAAAGGTCGACAAGATGGCAGAAAAATCCTTGATTTTCTTTAATTTGCGTTCCTCTTATATTTCTCTATTCTCTTACTCTTACATGCTCTGTGGGATCCCCTCTCTTCTTTCCCGCACAGCAAAACAGGGCAGCCTTTCCTTCTGGCTGCCCTGTTTCTCTCTAATATTTTAGTCAAACAAATCAAAATCAATAGGAATGTTATGCAAACCTTCTAAGCAGGTACGGATGCTGCTCAGCAGTTCCTGCGGAGGGATCGGGTCCTTGGCAGTGATCCAGCGCTCAATGGCACAGATGACCGCGTCGGCAAGGAATTCTATCATCACCGAGGGTACCTGTACATTTTCCAAAGTCAGAGCCATGCGGTGAGCAAAAATCGGATAGCAGACCTCACGGAAATGATCGGCAAGGCAGTTCTGTCCGCGGTAGGTCAACACTTTCTGGTAAAAGATTCGGTTTTCATACAGATAATCGCAAATATCCCGTACACTGCGCCAATGCATCGGTACTTTTTCGCCAAAGCGGCAGTTTGAGTCCAGTGCATCGCGGGCAATCTCCAGAAACTCTGTATCAAAAATCCAGTTGGCCAAGTCATACTTATCTCTGAAGTGATAGTAGAAGCTTTTGCGGTTCATACCGCAGCCTTCACAAATATCCGCAATGGTTACTTTTTCAAAAGGCATCGTTTCCAAAAGGTCTTTCAGGGATGTTGCAAGAGCCTTTTTCGTAATAATCGATTCTGCCATACCATACCTCCATTTCTGCTTCTATTGTATCAAAATAGGAAAATCAACTCAAGTAAAGCTCGTTGGACAAAATATGTGCTTTGTCCAAGAACGAAAGGAAGAATCATGACTGCTGAAATGATACTGAATTATACTCCCGAACAGCCTCTCCTTGCAGTGGCTGTCCTTCTGCTCCTGTATGCTCTGAAAAGCGTCACTGTTATATTTCCAATCAGTGCGTTGCAGCTTGCTGTCGGACATCTTTTTGAACCATTTTCGGCCTTTCTGCTGAATCTGCTGGGGCTGGGCATCACCCTGACCCTGCCGTACTGCATCGGCAAAAAGAGGGGAGCTTCTTTTATCGAAAGAAAAATACAAAAGTATCCTCGTGTGCAAATGATTGCTGAAAAGCAGAAGAAATCCCCCCTGTTTCTCAGCTTCTTTTTACGGGTCATCGGCTGTCTGCCGGGGGATCTGGTCAGTATGTACTTGGGAGCTTGCCGCATTCCATACCCTACTTTTTTACTTGGCGGTCTGTTGGGTTCCGGACTGCACCTGGTTGCTTATACTGTCTTAGGGGACAGCATTTCCGAGCCGGGTTCCCCTCAATTCTGGATATCACTGGGCATCACTGTGGTTTTATCAATAGGAACATGG
Organism: Oscillospiraceae bacterium; assembly: GCA_017439985.1. GTDB lineage: Bacteria > Bacillota > Clostridia > Oscillospirales > Ruminococcaceae > Negativibacillus. Next base: position 42,811 of record JAFSIC010000049.1, on the reverse strand, counting down.
TTGATCCATAAAATGTGGAATAAAACACCATAATAAAACCCGTCTCGTTCCTTTTACCTCTCCAACAGACCCAAATACCTATAAGCCGTTGTCCTGCTAACCCCACAAACTCTTGCTAACTCACTGACATTGAGCTGGCCGCTTCTGTAAGCCGGATAATGGCGAATAAAGTTGGATGGGATGTTGTCTATTGTCATTTGCGGTCGGCCTATTCTGGAACCTTTGGAGCGGGCATTTTCCATTCCGCTCCGCACTCTGGCTCGTATCATAGATAGTTCTAACTGGCTAAACACGCCCGCCATCTGTAAGAACGCCTCACTCATTGGGTCGGGCTGTCCGTTGCGGCAATCAAGGGTAATGCTTCCCACAATCACAAGCCGCAACTTCTTTTGGTTAATGATATTGATAATCTCGCAAAGTTGCTGTGTACTTCTGGCTAATCGGGAAACTTCCAAAGTAATGATGGTATCTCCTTCTTGTGCCTGGTCTAACATCTGTTGCTGTTGGGGCTTTATTTTCTTGTCCCCGTGTTCGTATTCAAGGTAAATTTCCTTTGCTCCTGCGGCTTTCAGTTCTTTCACCTGTCGGTTAATATCCTGTTTGCTTTCGCTTGTGGAGCATCTCGCATAACCATAAATCATAATCTTCTCCTTTTGGAGCGGGATTTCTCCCGCCCCTTTTGAAACTTAACATTCAATCATCGGAACTCCGCAATCAAGGCAACCAATATTTACTTTCTTTGTTGCTCTGATGCTTGTTCCGCAACAAGGGCAGATATATTTTCTGGAACTTGATTTCTTTGCTGTTGGAGTGATTGAGGTTCCGCTGTGAGTTCCGGTGCCGCCCATCTGGAAACCACTGAACTCATTCCGATTGATAAGAATATCAGAGAGGTCATTCTCTAAAACAAAGTCCAAAAGCAAATCAGAAGGGGAAGTGTGACTCCATCCATATTTATCAGAGTGTTCCACAATCAGCCCACGACGTTCGGCTTCTTCTTTGAATTTGCGGTTGTGGTAAGTGTTGCCCCTGCTACAATCCTGAACGCCTCTTTCATAGTTGTAGTAATGAACCATTTCGTGAAGCAAGGTAGAAACCACTTCTTCTATTGGTCTGGATAAGGTTCCCGCTCCAATGTTGATTTCGTGGGTGCCGCCCAGTTTGGATACCCAAGTATCTTCTCTCAAAGAGAAATGGCCGTAGGCTCTTGGCGTAGATTGGATGGTGATAGTTGGTCTTGAAAGTTCATTTTCAAAAAATTCTTCATTGAGAAGGTCAAAGATTTTATTGAGATAGCCCGCTACTCTGTTATAACTTGTTAACTGTTTCATAGTATCCTCCTTGATTTTGAGGAGCGGGTAGGTTATACTATTTCTATCCGCTCCTTGTGAGTGGGTTCGGCTCTTTACGCATCTACTTTGGTCGGTTGCTGCGTAGAGGGCTTTTCTTATGCGATTGTAAATCTTCTGCTTGCTACCTGTTTGGTATAGGCTTTATATACATCAGGCATTACCTTTTTGAAGGCTGTGGTATCAAAGCGATTGGAAAGAACCGAAGTCCATCTTACTATGTAGGTTCCGATAATCATTTCTTCGGTATCCTGCTGAAGCATTTCTGCTTTGATGGCATCTCTTAATGCTTCTGCTTCGTTTTTGGCTTCTTCCATCAATGCTTCCCACTGGTTCAGTTCTTCAATTTTTGCGATAAGTTCCTGTTTACTCATAATTCATTCTCCTTTTGGTTTGGTGTGTTTGTCTTACCTTGTGATTGTATTGTACCATTTTAGGTACAAGAAATCTATTCGCAAATGTACCAAAGTTGGTACAGAATAAATGTATACTTTTTGGTACATATCAAGTTGACGAAATGGGAAAATACTCGTATACTTAATGGTACAGAGAGGAGAATGATTATGCCTGTTTCTTACGAAAAACTTTTCTTGCTGATGCAGGATAAAGGAATTAAAAAAGTTGACCTCCGCAATAAATATAAAATCAATCCTAAGACTGTTGATAGTTTGGTAAACAATAGAAGCGTTACAGTAGATACGATTATGCAGTTATGTGAAATATTTGATTGCCAGCCCGGAGATTTGATGGAGTATGTAAAAGAGGACACTGTATCATAAAAGGTCTATTGAATTTCCTTAACAGATTTCCCTTGATTTAGGGCGATTTTTGCCTTGTTTTCAGCGTTCCAAAAGTGTAGCGGAAAGCAAATGTTTATTTGAACACCGGGGTATATTTCGGGATAAAAAATTCTGGAAACACAAAAGTTGGGGGTATTACGCTCAAGCTCCCACGAAATGACGGTTTGAATCCTAAAAACGAAAAGAGGCGGTAGGTGCTCTCATGTCCAGCAACCGCCGCCTTTCCATTTGTATTCTATTTTCACGAACTTAAAAGGGAAGAGCATACTTGCTCTTCCCTTTTTGTTCGACTTTCTATTATCAAAGTTTGATTTTTAAATCGTACATTTAACCGATATTATATTACTACCTTATCTTTTCTGGTAAATGTACGACTTAAAATTGAATGGATGGGTCATTAAGGAATGCTTCGTTGATTAACCCGATTAAATAGTCTATTTCTGCTTTTAAGATAGCGTTCTGATAGATGATAGGCTTCTTGTAAGGATGGCCTTTCAGATAGCCCCACATTGCCCTATAAGCAGAAGCACTGGGATATTGTTCCCCGTTCTTTATACATTCTTCTTTCGTATTCCAATAAATTTTCCAAGCCTTTGAATACTGTTCTTTTTCAATCTCCCGATAGGTTTTTATTCCGTGATTATCTTTTTGGATAGCGTAATAAGTAAATTCATTGGAACTGATTGAAATAAAATCAAGGTGGCCTAAATAGTTAATCCATTTTGTGATTGTCTGGCGGGAAACGGGTTTATTATCTTCCATCAAACGCTTTTCCTGCTCTATCAACGGTAATTCCGCAAAGCCCTCACAGCAGAAGAAAAAATAATATAAATTGCGGATTTTAATAAAATCGGCTCTTGGGTCTATCCCTAAATGAAAGACACAATACACCTTAAATGGGTCTGGAATGCCGAGGATTTGATAGGTAAGTTTAGAACCGCTTCCGTATGAAGTATATTGTATTTGGTAGTTGTTGAGTTTGCGGTCGGTGGATTGTTTGTTGTTTGTTCCCAAGATTTCAAACAGTTCCACACTACGATACTCTTTCGCTTCTAACATAGTTATTGTCCCTTCTTTTAAGTCTTACATTTAACCGAAAATACTATTTCATAATTATTATGTGGTAATAGTACGACTTAAATTTATTCTCTCACGGTATCTTAAACTTCCCAAATAGTTTTATTGTGGAGCGGGAACGACACCCGCTCCATTCTTTTATAAGGTAGGTCATAGGGTTTGTCCTTTCGTTATGCATTTTTCTTTTCTTCCACAAGAACATCTGAAGTCTCTTTCACTTTTTCCTTATTCTCATTAAAATCAATAGAAACGATCCTTGGACTAAGCTGTGTAAAATCTGGAACCTCTTTGAAATTTGGAAATTGTTTCAGGAACCATTTTCTTGCGAATACAAATCCGCCTGCCTCTCTCATTTTCCAGAAGCGTTCCAATAACTCTTCCTTGTTGTCATAAAGACTGATATACCGCTCCATTCGTTCATAGGTCAATCCCTTGTTGATGCTCTGTACTTTTGGAGCTCTGTGCGTTTTTCTCACTACATTCAGTTTCGGAAAATCATTCTGCAAACGACAAAGGGTTTTATATTCTTCCGTTCCGGGGTCATAAGCATTGTCTGTGAATTCCTTTGTTACGATCAGCGTCATTGTCGCAAAGTCCAGGCGATAGTTCAAATCTTTCTTGTTTACTTTTGGCATACAGAATCCTCCTTTTGATTAAGCTGCATTTTCTCTGTTATTTTCTTTATTATTTTCAGCATTTTGAGTTGGGAACTCAACGATCTTGTAGTTTGGATATTTTTTAAGGAACCATGCTTTTACTTTACCGTATTTGCCTTTGCTGTTTTCATAGTATGCTTTGATGCTTTTATACTCTTCCAGATCGGCTTCTTTTGTAGCGAGTGTGTTGATGTATTTTTCCATCATTTCGAAATTCAAACCACTGTGTTTTTTCTTGTCGGCAGTAATCACCGCTGTTCTGCGAATAATATCATATTCCGGAAAAGCCTTGTGGAGTTTTGCCAGTTCCTTAAACTCTTTGCTGCTTGGGTCAGAGGAACGCTTGGAGTATTCTTTGGTGAGTACGATAGTCTGTGCGTCGTGGTTGATGGTGTAAGAGTTGTTCTTTTTCATAATCATTTTCCTTTCTTTTGCTCTTGGAGCGGGTTGTGTTTTGTTTTATCTTATGGCTAAAGTATAGCAAAACCACTATCCCATAAATGGGATAGCAAGAAAATAGAAAGACATTGATTTTTCCCATCAGATTCCTCTTCTTGCAGCATCAGAAAAGAAGAGTTGAGTTCTTGTATCAGCTTGTAGAAACAAATCAAAAGATGTATAATGAAGTTACAAGAAACAATGGGTTCTAACCATTGAACATTAAGATTCAATCGGCGTAAATGAGTAATATATCGGGGCTTTTACTTGATGGAATGGCGAAAAAAGAGCCATGGGCGACTGAAAAGGAGCCCATGGCATTCAAAAGGTCGAGGGTTCGATCCCCTTCGTCTCCACCACCGAACAGCACTGAAACCATGCGGTTTTCGGTGCTTTTCTTTTTGTTAAGCAGGTGATATAATAATGGACAAAGATTTTCGTATGATGAGGGGTGTTATGATGCAGAAAAAAATTGTATTGGGTTATGTGTATGCGCTGCTCAGCGCTGTGATTTACGGCTGTATGCCGCTGATGGCGAAGCTGATTTATGCCGACGGGGTCAATCCCATGACCTTGTCTTTCCTGCGAAATGCCCTTGCTCTGCCCTTCCTTGCCCTGCTGGCCCTGCGAACCAAAGGAACTCTGCGGGCACCGCTGAAGCTGCTGCCTTTCATTTCCCTGCTCTCTGTTTTGGGCTGTACGCTGACACCGGTTTTACTGTTCAGCTCCTATGAGTACATCGCGTCCGGAACGGCAACGGTACTGCACTTTGTATATCCTGCTGTTGTGGTGCTTGCCGGCCTCATCCTGCTGAGGAAGCGGGTTCGGCTGCTGAGTCTGATCAGCGTGCTGCTCTGCGTGGCGGGTGTCTGTCTGTTTTATACGCCGGGCGCCGCGTTGAACCTGACAGGCAGCGCACTGGCCTTCGGCTCCGGTATCGCCTTTGCTCTTTATGTGGTGCTGTTGTCCACCTTCCCTTCCACAGAAGTTTCCGGCTTTCTCTTTACTTTTTATATCGCCGCAGTCAGCAGCGCCATTCTGTTGCCTCTCTGCCTTGTAACAAACAGCCTCGTTCTGCCGTCCTCGGCGAAAGGCTGGCTGCTGTGCCTGTTCTTTGCCGCTATGGTATCCTGCTGTGCGGTAGTGCTGTTTCAGCAGAGCGCCTTCCTCATCGGCGGCGAGCGCACCTCCATCCTCAGCACGCTGGAGCCTGTTACCGGTGTCATAATGGGTGCCGTTGTATTCCACGAGGCGATCAGCGCAAGAACTCTGCTGGGCTCGGCACTGGTCATCGGCGCAAGCCTGCTCATCGCCCTTGCGGACATGAAACGCTCCCAAACCAACTAAGCGCAAAAGAAGCGGCCTTTGGGTCGCTTCTTTTTTGTCGTAGGGGCGCATTGACTTCACTCCAAGCTTTCCTTTATAATAAGAGAGTTGTGAAAAAACATTAAATTTTCAATTTTTATTGAAAAGGAGTTCCAATATGAACCAAGTAAAACAGAATCCTCTGGGTACGGAAAAAATCAGCACTCTGCTGCGGCAGTTTGCGGTGCCAAGCGTCATCGCTATGCTGGTCAGCGCCCTGTACAACATGGTGGACCAGTTCTTCATCGGCAACAGCATCGGTATGCTGGGTAACGCCGCCACCAACGTTGCCTTCCCGCTGACCACCACTTCCACCGCTCTCGCTTTGCTCTGCGGCATCGGCGGTGCGGCAAACTTCAACATCTCTATGGGCAGAAAAGAGCCGGAAAAAGCCCGCCGCTACATGGGCACGGCCTTCACCATGCTGCTGACTTTGGGTATTGTGCTCTGCGTTGTTGCAAGAGCTTTTCTGGAGCCGATGCTGACCATCTTCGGTGCGACCTCCGACGTCATGCCTTACGCCATGACCTACACCGGCATCACATCCTTCGGCTTCCCCTTCCTGATTCTGACCACCGGCGGTACCAACCTCATCCGCGGTGACGGCAGTCCGAAATATTCCATGATGTGCAACCTGATGGGCGCCATCATCAATACCATCCTGGACCCGCTGTTCATCTTCGTCTTTGACTGGGGCATGGCCGGTGCAGCTTGGGCGACTGTACTGGGACAGTTCGTGTCCGGTATGATGGTGCTCCTCTATCTGCCTCGCTTCAAGACTCTCAAACTGGGACTGAGCGACTTCCGTCTCAGCAAAACATACTGCCTGCCGATTTTTGCGCTGGGCTTGACTCCGTTCTTCAACCAGTGCGCGATGATGGTGGTGCAGGTGGTGCTCAACAACACCATGACCCACTACGGCGCACTGTCCGTTTACGGCAGTGAGATCCCTCTGGCCTGCAGTGGTATCGTTGCCAAGGTCAGCATGATCTTCTTCTCCGTGGTTATCGGTATCTGTCAGGGTATGCAGCCGATCGTTTCCTTCAACTTCGGCGCGGGCAACTTCAAGCGCGTGAAGGATACCGTTCTTCTCGCCTGCAAAGCGGCGGCCGCTATCTCCATTGTAGCCTTCCTCTGCTTCCAGCTCTTCCCTCGCCAGATCATCGGCTTCTTCGGTGGCGGCACAGAAGAATACTTCGCCTTCGCGGAACGTTACTTCCGTATTTATATGTTCTTTATCTGTGTCAACTTCCTGCAGCCGATCTCTTCCAACTTCTTCACCGCAGTGGGTATGCCGAAACGCGGCGTGTTCCTGTCCCTGACCCGACAGATCATCTTCCTGCTGCCTCTGCTGGTCGTTCTGCCGATCTTCTTCGGCATCGACGGCGCGATGTACGCCGCACCGATCGCGGACTTTGTTGCCGCAGTGCTGGCGCTGATCTTCATCCGCGCACAGTTCAAAATCATGCCGAACTTCAACGCCGACGACAAATAGACGCAAAAAAGCCTCCCAAACGGGAGGCTTTTCTTATTTCAGTAATTCGTCCACGCTGGTGTCAAAAACCTGCGCCAGTACGGCAAGTTCAATGTCAGTGACGAAGCGCTGACCGCTCTCGATGCGCTGGATGGCGTTTTTGTCCAAGTCCAGACCCAGCAGCTGCAGGCGATCTGCCAGCATACGCTGAGAAACAGCAGGAACCAGAGCCTGTCGTAAACGCTTGATGTTCTTTCCGCAGAGATTCAATGTTCCATCGTTATTCTTATTTTTGTACACGATTTCATCTCCTCACATTGACATTCAGTTCTTGTCAATATGATTATTATGTGATAAAATCGCTTTACGATTGACATTTACTAAATGTCAATTAAGAAAGTGAGGTGGAACTATGCCGGATTATCAGAAATTGTACACGACCCTGTTTAATAAAATCACCGATATCATCGAAGAACTGCAGGAGGTCCAGCGACTGACGGAGGAGCTGTATCTGCAGAGTGAGGAGGACGAAGAAAGCACCATCGATTGATGGTGCTTTTCTTTTACTCGTATTTCTTACCAATGATGATAAGCGGCATGAACAGACTCGTCAGTGCGTAAATCAGCAGCAGCCACAGCACAATGCTCTTGCCTGCGATGACGATACCTACGCCGTTTTGCAGCAGCAGTTGATGGCCGATACCGAAAATCAGCGGCACCGTCACAGGAAGATAAATGCACCACGCCCGCAGTGTTTTAATAATGTGGGGCCAGTTGCTGTTGTTCAGACGCACTCCGGGGATATTCATTTTCATGCCGTTGTGATGGTAATAGCGAATTTCGTTTTCATCGTAGTATTTCGGCAGTCGTTCCTGCACGATGAAGAAGAAATACAGTCCAAAAATAAATGACAGCAGCAGAAAAACGCCCATCTCTGAGGACATGACCTGCGGGTCGTGCTTCAGTGCGGAAAGAACGCTCCATTCCACAGCAACGATAAGCCAAGTCAGCAGCAGCGTCAGCCAGCGTTTCGGCTGTTTCCAGCCGGGGAGGCTTGGACTTTCGCTGAGGCTAATGGCGTTTTGCAGCAGTTCTTCCACCTGTTCGGGGGCGACAGCTTCTTTCGGCGGCATACGCTCGCCCTGCAGCAACTCCGCCACGCTGACATGGAGAAGCTCTGCCAACGGAGTCAGCACCTCAATGTCAGGCATACTGAGACCTCGCTCCCATTTGCTGACGGCCTTATCGGAGAGAAAAAGCTGCTCTGCCAATTCCTTCTGAGTCAGCCCTTGCTCTTTTCGAAGCTGTGCTACAAAGGCCCCGAATTTTTCTTTGTCGATCATCGTACTCACCTCGGTTTCAGCATAGCATTTTCTGTACAAAAAGGCAATCGACTGTTGGTAGAGTCCTCGAAAGCAGACATATTTGTCCCTTTTTCTGTTAGTGGATTTTGTGATTCCATGACAAGTTTCGTTAAGATTTTATGAATTTTGTAAAAACTATTGACTTAGAGTCTGCTCCAAGTTGTATAATAATACTGACAGAAAAGGGGGCGTCTTTATGACGATCAAGCAAGTCAGTGAACGATACAACATTTCCGTGGACACCCTGCGCTACTATGAGCGTGTGGGCATGATCCCTCCGGTAAACCGCACTGCCAGCGGTATCCGCGATTATCAGTCTGAGGACTTGAAATGGGTGGAACTGGCTATCTGTATGAGGGGGGCCGGTTTACCGGTAGAAACAATGATCGAATACGTCCGTCTGTGTCACCTGGGAGACGTGACCATTCCGGACCGACTGCAGCTGTTGGAAGATCAGCGTGCGGTGCTTCAGGAACAGCGCCGTCAGATCGATGAGACCATCGCGCGTCTGGATCATAAGATCGAGCGCTATGTTAACTCCATCAACAGCGAGATCCAGCCCGGTACTCGCTGCCGCTGCCGCTGCAAATGCGATCATAAATGTTAACAAAAAGAAGAAAAGCACCATCTTATGGATGGTGCTTTTTCTTTTGCTTAACGATAGCCCAGTGCCAGACCTGCCAGCAGGAGCAAAGAGGTCAGCAGCAGGTTCAGGGCCTGGAATTTCCAGCTGAATTTCACCCACTTGCCGTAGCTCACATCTGCCAAGCCCAGAGAAATCAGCAGAGCGGCGTTGGTTGGGTAAAAGACGTTGGAGAAGCCGTCACCGAAGGCGAAGGCCATGATGCACAGCTGGGGCTGGATGCCGAAGATCTGCGCCATGGGCACGATCAGCGGGATCAGCAGGAAGGCTTTTGCCGAGCCGGAGCTGATGAAGAAATTCAGCACCAGCACGATCAGGTAGATAAAGAGGATGACCTGCCACTGAGGCAGTCCACTGAGACTTTCCACCGCCCAGTGGAGAAGTGTGTCGAGAACTTTGGCTTCGGTCAGAGTGTATTTGATGGAGCTTGCCATCAGAATCAGGAAAACAGCAGGAAAAATGCCGCTCATGCCCTTGCTAAAGCTCTGTGCCAGCGCCTTGCCCTTCAGTCCGCAGACAAGGGAGGCGGTGATGCCTGCCGCCAGGAACATGACCGCCACGATGATCATGGTCAAGTCCTGCAGCGCCGGAATCAGACTGGAACTGAGCACCAGCAGAATGCCCGCTCCCACAATGCCGCCGAAGCAGAGCAATGCGCGGTCCAGCTGTTTGTCGGCGGTGAAGCTGCGAGTTGGAGCGTCACTGCGGTTTTTGTCGATTTTCTTCGCGTGACGCAGCAGGAACAGGAGCAGCAGGGCGTAAATCAGCAGGAAGCTGATGGCTCTCAGCCAGATGCCCGAGAACATAGGCAGACCTGCCAGACTCTGTGCGACGCCGACGGTGAAGGGGTTGCAGACGCCCGATGCAAAGCCGCAGCCCACTGCAAGCAGACTCATGCCAAGGCCTGTCAGGTCGTCCCAGCCGAGGCTGACAGACAGCGCCACCACGATGGGGACCAGCGGCACACATTCCTCAAAGGAGCCGATGAAAGCACCCATGGCCATGAAGAAGAAGCTGAGCACAGCCAACAGTCGGTAGCGTGCGCCGCCAAACTGAGCTACGATTTTATCCAGCATGTAGTTCATCAGTCCGCAGCGCTCCAGTGCGCTGAATACGCCGCCGATGACCAGCAGAAAGACGATGATGGCGGCTACCATGCCGCCGCCTTCCGCGCCAAGCACCAGAATCGGTGACAGCAGCCACTTCCAGAACGGCAGTCCGCCGTCAATGTAGGAGAAACCGCCGGCGGTATCGATGATGAGGTTGCCGGCTTCATCCGCGATGCGGGCGTATTCGCCGCCGGGAATCAGGAAGGTCAGACCGTAGGTCAGGACCATCAGCAGAAGAATGACGACGATGGCCGTCAGAAAGGACTTGACGCTGACGTTCAGTCCTTGTTTTTGTTTAGCCATGAAGTGTTTCCTTTCTGTATGTATAAATACGATAAATCGAATCGGATGCTTTGCCCGCAAACATCAAACGGAAGAAATGCTGTTCAAAGCCCTGCAGCTCCCGAATCTTTTCCTCCGGTGTCATGCACAGCCGGCTGTCGAAGCGGAGCGTTTCGCCGTTCAGCAGCTGCGGCTCATCGATTCCTGTACAGACCGACGCACCCACTGACTGAATGGGATTCTTCCACGCGGAGGCGCGAACGCCAAACGTTGTATAGACATCGGTGATAAGGGAAAGCTGCGGGAATTTTTGCTCCAGTCGGCGGAATAAGTCCTGCAGCTGAGGCAGCGGCAGATACATGCTCAGACCCTCCATGACGACGATGGCGGAGTCGGCGGCAGGCAGCTCATGGAGCCAGCTTTCATCCAGAACGTCACAGCCGATGATGTGATAGCGGTCGCTTTCCGTATAATACCGGCGGCGAAGCTCCGCAACCTGCGGCATATCCAAATCGTACCACCGCTGACACGGCTCTTTGACCCGCAGACAGCGGGAATCCAAGCCACAGCCAAGGTGAAGAACCACTGCATTGGGCTGCGCTTTCAGCTCTTCATTTGTCCAGTGGTCGAAAACCCAGGCGCGCATACCCATGTAGTAAGCCAGCCACTTGGATTTTGCTTTGCCTTTCAAAGGGAATTGCTCTTTCTGCCAGATCTCCTCCGCTTTCGGGTCGGAGAGGATGCTGCCTTTTTTGCTGACCAGAGATTTTCCGTACAGCGGTATGTAAAGGGTTTTGTTGGTCGAGTTCATAAATATTCACCACACTGTTTCAGTATGCTACTGATTTTACGCTGATTTTCCGATGATGTCAACAAAAAAGCCACCCTTGCGGGTGGCTTGCTCTTTTGTTTAGTGATGGTGGTGGTGCTCGTGTCCGCAGTCGCAGTGGTCGTGCTCACAATCGCAATGGTCATGGTCACAGTCACAGTGGTCATGGTCATGCTCGCAGCCACAGTCGCAGTCGTCCTCGTCGCTGACAACATGGAGATCCAGACGTTCCTCCTCGCCGCCGATGCCCAGCTCTCTGCGGTACTTGCTGACCATACGGGTGGAAACCAGATAGCCTTTGGCGTTGAGGATCTGGGTCAGTTTCAGGTCGCTGAATGGATGCTCTTCCTGCTCCTTGGAGATGACCTCCTGCAGAGCTTCCTTGATGATCTCCTCATTGATATGGGTCTGGGTGTTGTCCTCGCTGGAGCGCAGCACGAAGTTGCTCAGTGGGAACACACCGTAAGTGGTCTGGATATACTTGTTTTTCAGAGTGTGATAAATGGTTTTTTCATTCATGCCCAGCTCAGCAGCCAGTTCCTCCACGGTGATGACGCGCATATACTGCGGGCCGAAGTGGATCATGCGCTCCTGATGGCGGAGCACCGCTTTGGCCACTTTCAGCAGGGTCTGTCCGCGGGTCTCTACGCACTGATGGAGCCATTTTACCTTCTCCACATTGGTTTTGATGTAAACGCTGAGGGCAGGGTCCTTTTCCTGCTTCGCCATGTCGATGTACTCCTGACAGATGCGAACCTTCGGGATGTTGTATTCGCAGAGCATGACCTCGTAACGGTCGCGGAATTTCATGACCAGCAGGTCCGGTGTCAGATAGAACGGCAATTCTTCTCTGCCGCAGGCCATACCCGGACGTGGGTGACAGCTCCAGAGATGCTCCGCAGCGGCTTCCACCGCTTCAGCAGGAACATCCAGCTCTTTGGCGATATCCTGCCACTGATGAGCGGCGATGCCCGGCAGATAGTCCTCTGCCAGACGGCAGGCAAGGTCACAGCCTTCCGGCAGCTGCAGCTTCAGACATTCGGAGAGTGTGAAAGCGCCGACGCCCTTCGGCTCCAGAGAACGAATAAGAGAAACGGCTTTCAGCGCGTTTTTTTCGGTACATTCGAACTGTTCGATCAGCTGCTCCAGGTCGAGGGTAAAGTAGCCGTTGTCGTCAATGTGATCGCAGAATTTCACGGCGAGGTCGTCGTCGTCCTGGCCCAGTTTATAGAGCTGTTCCAGCAGGACTTCCTTCACGTTCTGTGTCGGCCATGCCGGTTTTTCCTCCGGCTTGCTGATTTCCGGAGAGTAGTAAACGGCGTTTTCGTCCTGTTTGAGCATCTGCTCCTCCAGCCAGTCCAGCTTGCGCTGATAGATGCGCTTTTCGCTGTCGTCGCTGGAGACGGTCTCCATCTCGATCAGTGGGTTTTCCAGCATTTTGCCGCTGATATAGTCACCAAGCTGTGCGTTGTCCATCTACAGGACTCGCAGAGTCTGTTCGATTTTCGGGTCGATCTGACGTTTTTCTGCCACGAGAAAACACTCCTTCTTATGAAAATTATCTATGAAAAAGGTGAATTTATTTCATTCATTAGTAATATTATACCATAAACTTGGCGCAAGAACATTGAGTACGCTCAACGAAAGTTTTTCCAAAAGATTGTGCGAATCATGTATTGACGAGAGTTGTTTTCTTGTTATATGGCTCCTGTGCGACTTTGTCAGAATCTGTTACAGGGCACAGCCATTTTAAGGAAACTTTGTGCAAAATGCTAAAAAGTCCGAGAAAATCCTGTTGCCCCCAACTCTTGCAATCCGCTTTTTTCCGTACTATACTGTTGTTGTAAAGAAACTCTCTTAATTTAAGGAGGTAAATATTATGAACCAACTGAAAATGATCGAAGAACTCTGCAACGCTTACGGCGCTCCTGGCTTTGAGGACGACGTGCTCCTGCTGGGCCGCAAATACGGCGCAGACCTTGCTGATATCAAAGAGGATTCCCTGCGTGACCTCTACTTCTACCGCAAAGAAAATACCGGCAACAAACCGGTTGTTCTGCTGGACGGCCACAGCGACGAATGTGCTTTCATGGTTTCCGCAATCAAACCAAACGGCACCATCAAATTCATCCCTCTGGGCGGCTGGACTCCTCGCGACGTTTCCGCACATAAAGTGCTCATCCGCAACGACGAAGGCAAATGGATCTCCGGTATCGTTGCTGCAAAACCTGTTCACTTCATGACCGCGAACGAACGCGGCGTTCTGCCTGCAATCGCTGACATGGTTATCGACGTAGGCGCTACCTCTGAAAAAGAAGTTCGCGAAGACTTCAAAATCAGCATGGCTAACCCTATCGTTCCTGATGTTACTTTCGAGTACAACGAGAAAAACAAAGTAATGCTGGCAAAAGCATTCGACAACCGTATCGGTTGTGCTGCTGTTCTGGCTACCATGGAAAACGTAAAAGGTCAGGATCTGGCTGTTGACGTTGTTGGTTCCTGGTCCGTTCAGGAAGAAGTTGGCGCTCGCGGCGCTCAGGTTGTTGCTAACGTTGTAAAACCTGACATCGCTATCGTATTCGAAGGCTGCCCTGCTGATGACACCTTCTACTCCGGCTGCGATTCTCAGACCGCAATGCAGAAAGGTCCAATGCTCCGTCACATCGACATGAAAATGATCACCAATCCTCGCTTCCAGAAATTCGCTCTGGATCTGGCGAAGAAACACAACATCGACGTTCAGGAATCCGTTCGTGCAGGCGGCTCCACCAACGGCGGCCCAATCCACATCGCTAACGGCTCCTGCCCTGTTATCGTAATTGGTATCCCTGTTCGTTACGCTCATTCTCACCACTGCTTCTGCTCTTACAGCGACTACGAAAAAGGCGTACAGCTGGCTACCGAAATCGTAAAAGAGCTGAATGAATCCATCATCAAAGGTTTCTAATCGGGTGCCCCGATGGGCTTGACCGCGCTGCAGCTTGTGTATAACAGAAGCCCTGTGTCGCGGACCAGAATATGAGTATGAAAGACCACTCCGATCGGGGTGGTCTTTTTGCGGACCGAGTCCGCTGTCTGTTTCGCGGCTTAGCCTGTGCTTTGCGATGTTTTTGTGTCGCGGTGGACCGAGTCCACTGTCTGTTTCGCGTTTCAGCCTGTACCTTGCGATACTTTTGTGTCGCGGAACAGAATATATCAATCTTCTTTATTTGCAAATCGAGTCGATCTGCTCGAATCGACTTGATCGAGTCGACCTGATCGACAGTCGACGGCATCGACTCGAGAAAATCGACCATACCAGTCGACAGGAACGACTTATCAAGTCGTCAGCATCGACTTATAGAAGTCGACCGTATCGACCCTAACTATACTAATTCAAACTATACTAATCATAACAATACTGAAAAAGAAAAACGATCCTCTCCTTTTTGAGCGAGAGGATTTTTTCTTTTGAGCTGATAAGGCTATTGTTAAAATTCAAGTATTGTTCATTTTTAGGTATTGTGTCTTACACAGTAGTGTGCTATAATCAGTACGTAAGGTGACGAAGGCTGTCGCCTGAGAGTAAGACAGAAGGAGGGCTGAGATGAACACACAGTTCCGAAAGGGTATCATCGAGATGTGTATTCTGGCGCTCATCGCCCGTAAGGATATGTACGGCTATGAGATCGTCCAAAACATCGCCTATTACACCGAGATCAATGAAGGTACGGTCTACCCCATCCTGCGGCGGCTGACGCAGGAGGAATATTTTGTGACCTACCTGAAGGAGAGCACCGTGGGTCCGGCGAGAAAATATTACCACATCACCGAGAAGGGCGCCGCCTATCTGGGGGCGCTGAAGCTGGACTGGAAGGAATTCTCCAACATGGTGGAAGAGATTTTGCGAGGTGAAACACATGAATAAACTGGAGTATCTGAATCAACTGGAGACGATTTTAAAGAAACAACATCTGGATAAAGCCGATATCGACGACATTATCCGAGACTACGCCGAGTTCTTTGAGGAGGGTCGGCGTCAGGGCGAGAGCGATCAGGAGATCGCCGCCAAGCTGGGTTCCCCGGAGCTGATCGCACAGCAGATCATGGAGGAAAACGGCTATAAAGTGGCCATCACTCCTGCCGTGCCTAAGGCGGAGTTTGAGTTTAAGCTGCCAAAATTCAAAATGCCGAAGTTCGGTTTCGGCAACAAAGAAGAAGCTTCTGAGGATGGAAATTCTGCGGAAGAAAAACGTGAGAAGAAGATTTATAATAAACCTGAAAGCAAAAAGGGCGCACTGGGCTGTCTGGGCAGCGGTTTGCTGCTGCTGATGAAGTTCTTCGTTCTGCTGGTGGTGGGCGGAACGCTGGCAGCTGTCTTTGGTCTGGCGGCTGTGGGCGTTGGCTGTGCTTTCATTGGCCTGCTCTGCGGTTTCGGCGCTGTGATCCTCGGTTTCTTTGCCGCTTCCATGGCGGCCCACTTCATGACCCTGCCGGTGACGGTCTTTGCCATTGCCCTGTGCATCGCCCTGCTGGCCCTCATCGTTTGTCTGGGCGCACTGATGCTGATGCTCATGGGCTGGTGCGGCAAGGTCTTTCTGCAGATCCTGCGCTATATTCTGGACTGGCCTCACAAACCGGTCATTGTGACCGTTCCGCAGGCGGAGATGCCTATTATGTGTGAAGAAGCTGTATCTCAGGAAGAGGAAGGTGAACTCTATGAATAGCCTGAAAAAAATCGCTGCCATTTCCGGCATTATCTTTGCGCTGGCACTGCTGGCTGCTATCATCGCTACCCCGTTCGCTGTATCCGGCGGCATTGATTTCTACAACGGTATTCTGGATAAAGCGGAGGAAAACTGGGACAGCTACTGGTTCGACACCACCGTGGATTCTGCGGTGAAGGAACTGACCATCGCTGACAGCGGCTACTACGGCATCATTACCGTGCAGGAATCCCCTGACAATCAGATCCACATCAAAAATCAGGACTTTGGCTTCAGCTACATCGTTCCTGATGTGAACATCCGCGGCGACAAGGCGGAACTGAACTTCCGCTGGATCAATGACCCGAAACTGACCGAGGAGAACATCATGCAGTGGCTGTCTGCTGAGCTGTATGACAACTACTCCCGGCAGAGCATCATTCAGCTGCCTGCCTCTGTGTCCCTCCACCTCTCTGAGGAGAATATGGGCGACCTGTACCATCATGTGCGACTGGACTACAAAGGCTTTGCCAACTATGAGGAGCTGCAGACCCAGCTGGATGATTGGACTGCTGTGCTGGAAGCCCGCAACGCTTATGCGGACTACCTCAGTATCGTAGAAAATCAGCTGAGTCATATTCAGAATCTGCGCTATGAAATTGCCAACGCTGCTGACTCTTATGACAATGCGGAACGCTTCCAGCTGGATCAGGCGGAGCTTTACATGGATATCAAAGAACGCCGCAGCGACCTGCTGAAACGCTCCTACAATCTGCGTAAACAGTACGGCGCTGAGAGCGCTGAGGCGCTGGATGCGGCTTATCTGGAAATGAATGATGTCATCGTGGAGCTTTGCGATTACGAGAAGCAGTATGACCTGCTCAGCGCGAAGGTGGAAGAGGCGAGATTCCAGCTGAACAACGGCGAAAAAGGTGAGCATGAGTTCAGCCGTGTGGCTGATTCCTGCTACAGCCAGCAGGTCGATTTGGATTTAAGCATCGGCAAGCTGAGAGAAAAGCTGGAGAATTATCTCCGAGAGGAATTTATCAGCATGGACGGTGCAACACAGGAACGAGCAGACGTTGTGTATCCGTCTGAGGTGCCGCCAACTGAGAGCACCGAGCTCGTGGAAGTTCCGATGGTTCCTGCTTCTCCGGAAATGCCGGTGACGGAACAGACCGAGACCGTTCAGCCGTAAAAAGAGTGTAAAAATACCGTAAATTTTTCTTGACTTCCCCGCCTGCTCTCCCTTATAATTGACTTGTAAAAGGGAGTAGTTTGCAGCTGTATTCGGGGAAACGGGGACGGCTGTGTGTGCGGTCGTCATCACGTGAAAAACCGGCTGTACGCTTTCGATGAGAAAAAACAAGACTTTTGCCGCAGATGCGAGTCCGCGGCAGGAGTCTTTTTCTTTTTCTCCGCTCCCAAAATAAAGGAGGAAAATTTTATGATGTCCTATGTTTTACTGCTGGTCGGCTTCGTATTGCTGATCAAAGGCGCGGATTACTTCGTAGAAGGCAGCTCCTCTGTGGCTAAACTTCTGAAAGTTCCATCCGTCATCATCGGTCTGACCATCGTGGCTATGGGTACCAGCGCTCCGGAAGCGGCTGTTTCCATCACCGCAGGTCTCAACGGCAGCAATGCCATCGCTCTGGGCAACGTGGTTGGTTCCAACATCTTCAATCTGCTGATGGTGCTGGGTCTCTGCGCTGTGGTTAACCCTGTTCCTGTTGAAAAAAGCTTCATCAAACGCGACTTCCCAATGACCATCGGCGCATCCATTCTCCTGCTGCTCTTCGGCTGGACCGGTTACGTTGTTGGCCGTGTGGAAGGTCTCATCATGCTGGTGCTCTTTGCAGGCTTTATCCTGCTGATGGTGCGCTCTGCGCTGCAGGGTCGTGCGGAAGCTTCTGAGGAAGAAGAAATCAAAGTTCTCTCCCCTCTCATGTCCCTGATTTACATCGTGGGCGGTCTGGTGGCTGTTGTATTCGGCGGCGACATGGTCGTTGATTCCGCTACCGCAATCGCTCAGTCTCTGGGTCTCAGCGAGAACTTCATCGCACTGACCATCGTGGCAATGGGTACTTCCCTGCCGGAACTGGTGACCTCCCTTGTGGCTTCCCGCAAAGGCGAATGCGGTCTGGCAGTTGGTAACGTGGTTGGTTCCAACCTGTTCAATATTCTGCTGGTTCTGGGTATGTCCTGTGCTCTCAGCCCAATCGCTGTTGGTATGGAAAACCTCATCGATATTGCCTTCTCCATTCTGGTACACTTCATCATGCTGGCCTTCTGTGCAAGCGGCGACAAGATCAAACGCAGCGAAGGTGCCATCGCTGTTGCTGTATACTTCGCTTACATGATCTTCCTGTTTATTCGCTAACACGGCGCAGTCCAATCAGTACATAGTAAAACCCCCGTTCTTCGGAACGGGGGTTCTTTTTTTGCTATCGCAGGCCTTCCTCGGCCATGATGTAATCGGGAACGCAGTTTGGGGTGGCAGGCAGTACCAGATCCACGATCTTTCTCATGTCCTCGGGTGCTTCCGCCATGGTGACGCCGATATCGGCAGCCAACAGCATCGGCAGGTCGTTGTAGTGATCGCCGAAGCCCACGGATTCCTCCGCGCCCATGTACTCTTTCATCCACTGGATGGCGTTGCCCTTGCCGGAGTTCTCGGCAACGATGTCCAGCACCCACAGACCCTTGTTGTGGGGGCTTTCGTGGAGAAAGACCTTGATGCCCTCGATATCTCTTACCAGACCGTAGGCGGTTTTCATGGTGCCCTCATCGCCCGCCATGTCAAGGAAGATACACTGTCCCTCCTCCATGAGAGGGATGATGTTCTCGGCGGTGACGATCTCATCGTGGAGATAACCCAGCTCGTTGACCTTGTCCATTGGGAAAGGCTGCGGGTTCTTCACCCAGTTGAAACAGAGTTTGCAGCGGTTCTCCTGCGGGTGATACACTGCCGCCAGCACGTTGTGTTTGAGGCTCTGCAGGCGCTCTGCCACGGTTTTTGCAACAGCAGGATCGATAGGCCAGACCTTGAGGATGCGCTCGTTGGCGCAGTCGTAAGCCAGTGCGCCGCTGAGGCAGAAAGCAGGAACTTTCAGCTTCAGCTGCTGCATCACCGGCAGAGAACGGGACAGAAAACGTCCTGTTACGATGGTGAAGTTGATGTCCGCGTCCACCATTTCGTGAACGAGTGCAAGGGTATCTTCGGTCAGATAGTAGCCCTGACGAGCCAGTGTGCCGTCCACGTCGGAGCAATATACACGTTTCTTCATGCCTTCACCTATCGTGCCGCATCAATGGGAGCTTTTTTCAGCTCTTCCATCAGATCAACGATGTAATCCGCGGTAGTCTGGAGCATTTCGGTGCCCCACTCGATGGTAGCATCCTTTGGATGGTCTGCGCCGACCCAGCCGTTGTTGGTGAAGCGGGTCACCTTGCGGCAGATGACGATCGGCACGCCTTTGTATTCCACGGTTTTGAAGTTGGTGCGTTTGATGTTCTCGGTGACGTCGTTTTTGATGTTCATTTCCTGCAGAGCGTCCCAATCCACCAGAGATGGATCAACAGCCAGCACACCGGCGGTCTCTTCGCCGCCGCCATGGCCGCCCTTCCATGCAGGATTCAGATCCCAGGCCATGAGCCACCAGTTGAGGATCACGCCGAGACCGCCTTTTTCGTCCAGCTCCAGAGCTACTTTTTCCAGAGCGGAGACGTTGCCGCCGTGGCCGTTGAGCATGATGATCTTTCTTGCGCCGTGGCTCCACAGACCTTCCACAACCTTGGAAACCACGGTGTAGAGACCGTCAGGACCCAGATTGATGGTGCCTGGGAATGGAGACAGGTACTGAGTCGCACCGTATGGAATGGTCGGTGCGATGAGCACGTCGGATTTCTCTTCGATGAGCTCCAGAATACGGTTTGGAATGAGGGTGTCGGTGCCCAGAGGCATATGGGTGCCGTGGCATTCGATGGAACCGATGGCCAGAATGACCATGTCATTTTCGTTGAAGTACTGTTCTGCCTGCGGCCAGGTCAGTCGTTCTAATCTCATAGGGTTGACCTCCTTGTATTAGTTGCTTAACAATAAAAATGGAAACAAAAGAGCCGGACAACCGGAGTTGTCCGGCTCAGGATGCCGATGATTATTTTTCTTCCTCAGGAACAACAGCGATCGCCAGTTCTGCCAGAGATTTGTCTTCTACAAAGTCCGGGCAGTTGGTCATCAGTTCGCTTGCGTTCTGTACTTTCGGGAAGGCGATAACGTCGCGGATGTTTTCGGTGCCGGTCATGATCATGATCAGACGGTCCAGACCGTATGCCATGCCGCCGTGTGGTGGTACGCCGTATTTGAAAGCGTTCAGCAGGAAGCCGAAGCGTTCCATTGCCTGTTCTTCGGTGAAGCCCAGCGCTTTGAACATCTTGTTCTGTACCTCTGGGTCGTTGATACGGATGGAACCGCCGCCCACTTCGTAGCCGTTGATGATCACGTCATAAGCACGTGCGTAGCAGTGGTCTTTATCGTTTTCCAGTCTGTCCAGCTGATCCAGTTTTGGAGAGGTGAATGGATGATGTTTTGCAGCGTAGCGGCCTTCTTCCTCGTCGTACTCGAAGAGTGGGAAGTCGGTTACCCACAGGAAGTCGTAGGTGTTTGGCTCGATGAGGTTCAGTTTGCGTGCCAGATGGTTACGCAGCTGGCCCAGAGAGTCGTAAACAACCTGGTTTTTGTCTGCAACGATGAGCAGAACGTCGCCAACTTCTGCGCCCATGCGCTCGCGGATAGCAGCAACTTCTTCCGGTTTCAGGAATTTCTCGAAGGAAGAGGATTCGCCGTCAGCGGTGATTCTGGTGAAGGCCAGACCTTTTGCACGGTAAGTTTTTACGAAGTCGGTCAGTTTATCGATTTCTTTTCTGGAGAGGGCGGAAGCAGCACCTTTTACGTTGATACCGCGAACACTGCCGCCGTTTGCCAGAGCGCCTGCGAATACTTTGAATTCACAGTCGGTCAGCAGGTCGGAGAGGTTGCAAAGCTCCAGACCAAAGCGGGTATCCGGTTTGTCGATACCGTAGCGGTCCATTGCTTCATCGTATGGAATGCGGCGGAATGGAGTTGGAACATCGTAGTTCAGGAACTCTTTGAACACGCGTTTGATGAAGCCTTCATTGATGGTCATTACATCTTCTTCGTCTACGAAGGACATTTCTACGTCGATCTGAGTGAACTCAGGCTGACGGTCAGCACGCAGGTCCTCGTCGCGGAAGCAGCGGGCGATCTGCATGTAGCGGTCGTAACCGGAGAGCATCAGCAGCTGTTTGTACAGCTGTGGAGACTGTGGCAGTGCGTAGAATTTGCCGTGGTGTACACGGGATGGAACCAGATAGTCGCGTGCGCCTTCCGGGGTGGATTTGATGAGGATTGGGGTCTCCACTTCGATGAAGCCGTTTTCGTCGAAGTAGTCGCGAGCGATCTTCACGATCTTATGACGGGAGATGATGCGGTTCTGCAGCTCGCTTCTGCGGAGATCGAGGTAGCGGTATTTCAGACGGAGATCTTCTTTTACGTTGGTGGTATCGGTGATCTCGAATGGTGGGGTCTCGGATTTTGCCAGGATTCTCAGGTCGTTGACCTGAATCTCGATTTTACCGGTAGGAATGTCTTTGTTGATGGATTCGCGTGCGAGAACAACGCCCTGTGCCATCAGAACAAACTCGGAACGAGCAGTGCTTGCTTTCTCGAAGAGCGCTTTGTCGGTGGTGTCATCGAAGGACAGCTGAACGATACCGCTTCTGTCGCGGAGATCGATGAACATCAGGTTACCAAGGTCACGGTTTCTCTGCACCCAGCCGGATACAACAACGGTCTGGCCGATGTGTTCCTCGCGGAGAGTGCCGCAGTAATGGGTTCTTTTCAGACCCTGCATGGTGTCTGCCATAATAAAATTCCTCCTTAAGTGGGGTGATTTGATACATACATAATGAGATGGGATAAAAAAAGCCCCCGACTGCTCACAAGAACAGTCAGGGGCGTGATTCACGCGGTGCCACCCTGATTTCCGTGGAGATTCCACGGACTCATTGTCCCTTAACGCGGGATCACGGATCGGCTTTGTCACCGCCCGGCTGATCCGGTGTCTTCCCACTGCTTCCTGAAAGCCTTGCAGCAAACGGCTTCTCTCTGGACAGGTGCGGCAGAGGTACTCCTCCGAACTACGCTTTTGCTGTATTCTTTTATTATACACAATTTTTTGCTTTTTTCAAGGGATTTTTATTGTTTTTCACAAAGTTTTCTGTCAGCGGCGCGATGTGGGCATCGCGCCCTACGATATCCCCTTTTGGAAAATGAGCGGAAGAAAAATAACCGGAAAAACTATATAATATGCTTGTAGGGTGCGATCAAGTAAGCGAAGCGCGTCGATCGCACCGATTGAAAAGAAAAACCGCCGTGGAAGTCCACAGCGGCTGAAATTCTATCGTTTTGGGTTAACGATGTCGCGCCAGTCAAGGTCGCCGCGGTCCAGCGCATGGATCAGCGCTTCTGCGGTCGCGATGTTGGTCGCAACAGGAATGTTATGCACGTCACACAGACGGAGCAGGTTTGCTTCGTTTGGTTCGTTTGGTTTTGCGGAGATCGGGTCACGGAAGAAGAGCAGCAGGTCGATCTCATTGCAGGCGATGCGTGCGGAGATCTGCTGGTCGCCGCCCTGTGCGCCGCCAAGGAAACGGACAACGTCCAAACCGGTTGCGTCACCGATCAGCTTACCGGTTACGCCGGTAGCGCAGATTTTATGATGGCTGAGGATACCGCAGTATGCAATACAGAACTGCACCATCAGTTCTTTCTTCGTGTCATGTGCGATAAGGGCTATGTTCATTGTTCTCCATTCCTTTCCTAATGCGATTTAATCGATCCTCAGAGGAACCCATTTTCCCCTGAGACGTCTTGCAATGTTGTCGAAGACCTCTACACCCTCGGAATACAGGCCAACCTGTCGTCCGCGGTTGAGGTTTTCGCCCATTTCCATATCCACAGGGACAACGCCGATGAGCTGCAGACCCACCATGTCGATGATGGCGTCGAAGTCCGGCAGGGCTTCGGTCGGTTTCCAGCGGCGAGGCACCATATTGATGAGCAGACGGCCTTCTTTGATGCCGCCCTGCACCAGCAAGTCGGCGGCTTTGGCTCCGTCCTTGACGGAAATGAGGTTCGGGGTCACCACCACCAGACCCATATCAGACACATCCATGACCGCATCGAAGATATCGTCGAAGCCGGCCGGACAGTCGATGAGAATGATGTCGTAGAAATCACGCAGCCCGCTGATGAGGCGGCTCAGCGTTCCTGCAGGGATCTGGAAGCGGGTGCTGCCTGCGGCGGGAAGCAAGTCCAGCCCTTCGCAGGACGGACACTTGAGGATAGCCTTCGCCGGTTCGCAGCGTCCCAGAAGGACGTCGCCCAGATCGTAGACCACCTGATTTTCCAGACCGTTCATCAGGTCCAGATTACGCAGACCGCAGTCGGTCTCCAGCATCAGCACACGGCAGTGTTGCCGTGCCAGTGCGGAACCCAGCATGGTGCAGACTGTGGATTTTCCCACGCCACCCTTGCCGGAGGTGATGAGTATTGTTTTTGCCATGAGTATGTCCTCCCGGGGTGGTAAAAATACGTCGTTACACAGTCTAATGTTATCATCTTTGACCGAATTTGTAAAGAGGAATGGAAGTTTTTTCTTCCGTTCTGCACAAAAGTTACAAAAAGTTATTATTTTTTTCTCTATGGAAGCAAAGCGGATGTCGGCAGGCTTTCTTCTTCCTCCTGGTTGAGTCCGAAGTACTCATCCAGAATCTCCACCGCTACCGGAGCGGCTTTCTGACCGCTGGCACCGTTCTCGATGACCACGGCGATGGCGATCTGCGGGTCCTCCGCAGGAGCGTAGCAGATAAAGGTTGCGTCGGTGGTGCCGTGAGACTGAGGGGAACCGGTCTTGGAGGCTACGGTGATGGGGTACGCTCCCAGATAGTAGCGGGACGAACCGTAGGTGGTGTCGCGGGATACGCTGACCATGCCCTCACGAACAGCATCCCAGACTTCTTCGTCGGCTTCCACTGTGTTGAGAACCACAGGTTCTACGGTCTCGATGGTCTCCTCCAGGTCGTAGCTTTTGACTTCCTTGATGAGATGAAGCTTCATGCGCTGGCCGTTGTTGGCGAGGGTCGCCGTGTAGGACGCCAGCTGCAATGGAGTGAATTTATTGTCCAGCTGACCGATGGAGGCCTGCAGGACGTTGCCGGCGGACCAGGTCTCCGGTGGGTCGTAGTGAGCGCGCAGCTGCTCAAACAGCTCCGGTGTGGAGGTTCGGCCCAGAGATTCCTCGATCTCGATGCCTGTCGGGACGCCCAAGCCCAGCTGATTGGCATAGTCGGCGATTTTGTCAATGCCTAGCAGGTAGCCGGTGTCATAGAAGAAGATGTTGCAGGATACGGTCAGGGCGAAATTCAGGTCGATGCGGCCGTGGTTGCCCAGACAGCGCGGCTGATAGTCGGTGAAGCGGGTGTAGATATGGTTGCATTCCACCAGAGAATCGCGGTCGATGATGCCCTCCGCCATGCCCGCTACGCCCACAGAAGGCTTAAAGATGGAACCGGGAACGTAGGTGCCCTGTGTGGAACGATTGAAGAGCGGCTGCATCGGGTCAACAGCCAGCTCGGAGTAGTTGCTGTAATAGTCGGAGAGGTCGAAGGTCGGGTAGTTGGCCATGGCAAGGATCTCGCCGGTCTTCACATCCACCGCAACCACAGCACCGGCGTCGGCGAGACCGCCGTCGTCTTCCGCCATGGTATTCTGCATGTGGGCGATCTGCTTCTCCAAACCGCGAAGTGCCGCGGCCTGCAGGTCTTTGTCAATGGTGGTGATGACGGTGTTGCCGGGAATGGCAGGCTCTGTCACCGTGGACGACAGCACGTTGCCCTTGGCATCGACCAAAATCTCACGAGTGCCGCGGGTGCCTTTCAGCAGGGATTCGGCGGCCTTCTCCAGACCGTTTTTGCCGATGCGGTCGCTGTACAGGTAGAGACTCTTGTCCACCCTCTCGTATTCTTCGGCGTTGATGAGGCCGGTGATACCGATGAAGCTGCTGCCCAACTGACCGTCCACATATTCGCGGGCGGTGGACTGGGCGATCTCAATGCCCGGCATATCAAAGCTGTACTCCTGAATCTTGACCACCAGCTCCATCGGGATATCCTTGGCGAAGGTGTAAGG
This sequence comes from Oscillospiraceae bacterium, assembly GCA_017439985.1. GTDB lineage: Bacteria > Bacillota > Clostridia > Oscillospirales > Ruminococcaceae > Negativibacillus. Next base: position 17,469 of record JAFSIC010000049.1, on the reverse strand, counting down.
CGTAGTGGAGTTGGCGCCGGTGCGCTCCATTTCATAGCGGACACCTGCGATCTTGCGGGCAAGGCGGCGATCCGCCATCTCGTGAAGGTCGTACTTCTCCAACAGCTGTTCCATGGTGGTCTGAGCGTTGGTGTCGGCGGTCAGATTGCCGGCGATACGCTTCAGATTGCGGATGCTCGATTCCGCGTTTTCGTCTGTGCTGAAGGTAAAAGGCTCTGTGTAGGAAATGGGAAGGTTGTCGATCCACTCCTGCCCCTCCTGCTCCATCAGAGCGATGATTTTCTCAATGACGCCGTTGCGCTGAGAGGACGGCAGGTAGGCTACATTGATGATGATGTCGTAGGTCACCTTGTTGACCGCAAAGGGACGGCCATAGCGGTCCAGCATTTCGCCGCGGGCAGGCTCCACCTGCTGGCGGTAGGTAACACCCTGCTGCACCTGCTCCTTGTACTCGTCGCCGTGGACGATCTGCAGGGACATAAGGCGCACAGCAAAGCCCACAAAGACCATGGAAATGACCAGAGTCAAAATCAGCAGGCGCAGACCGAAGCTGTTCTGTTTTTTCAATACTCTCACCTCACCTTTGTGAGAAAAATTTAATCATGCAGTTTCCTGCGGTAGTAAGCGTAAATCAGGCGCACCAGCTCATACATCAGCGGTGTCACCGCCAGTGTCAGCAGTACGGTTGGCAGCATATGGCGCAGGAGGATGATGCTGATGTCCTCGTAGCCCCACATGACATAGTAGAAGAAATACTCAAACAGCTGGCGCAGCACCATGGTGGTGCCGGTGAAAATCAGACTGTTGAGGCGGGAAGGCTGCATATAGTAGATGACCAGCAGACCAACCGCCACGCAGGCCGCCATATACAGCAGAGAATTGATACCAAAGAGAGTGATGCCGCTGGTGTCGCAGAGAACGCCTGCTGCAAGACCAAAGAGTCCGCCCACCAGCTCCCCATCCATCATGGCGATACAGATGACAAAGGGCAGAACAAGCAGCGGCTTCGCACCCCAGAAGGTCAGAAAGCCCGGTGTGGTCTGCAGAACATAAAAGAGCAGCAGAAATGCCCCGTAGATGGACATTTTCTGGATGCGCAGCTTGGTTTCACGAATCATTCTGCATCCTCCTGCGGCTGTTCGTCAGCCTGCTCGTCGGCTGCTTCTTCCGCTTTTTCGTCGCCCAGCTGTTCCATGGAGCTGCCCTGTCCGCGGAAGGAGGTCACAACCAGAACGTTGGTGACGCTGTCCACCTCGGCGGCAGGCTGGATCATAGCGGTCATGGATTTGCCGTCGCTTTCGCTTTCCAGACTGACGATGCGGCCGATGACCAGATCTTTCGGGAACAGACCGGTGCTGCCGGCAGTAACGATGATATCATCCTTGGCGGCAGTGCTGCTGCGGGAGACCAGCTCCATGCTGCAGAGTCCTTCCTCTGCCGCTTCGATGCGGCCGGTGATGGTACCCATATCGCGGGTGCGGGCGTTGTAAGCGCCGACATGCAGCGCAGGATCCAGAATCGTGGTGACCTTGGAGAAGGTCAGACCCACCTCGGAGATACGTCCCACCAAGCCATCCTCGGTGATGACAGGATCCAGATATTCCACGCCGTCCAGAGAGCCTTTGTCAAGAACAAAGGAATGGAAGCGGCTGTTGGGGTCTCGGCTGACTACGGAAGCCATGACATATTCATGGTCGGGATGCTCTTCCTTAAGGCCCATGAACTCCTTCAGGCTTTCGTTTTCCCAGCGATACTGCTCCAACTCCACCTGCTGTTCCGTCAGCACGCGGATCTGCTCTTTCAGCTGCTGATTTTCCTCGTAAAGCTCATCGGCACTGAACAGGCGCTTCCAGAAGCCGCCTGCGGATTCGCTGACAGCAGCGGTGCTTTTCTGCAGAGGAGTGGTCACCATACCCACCATGTCGCTGAAGAAATTGGCGTTGCCCTGCACAAAGGAGCTGCGCAGCATCAGAATAAAAATCAGCGCAGCGAGAGCAAGGAACAATTTGAAGATCTTACTCTGGAAAAATTCGCTCATTGTTTCCTCCTTTTCCAGTTTACTCACAAAGTTAAAACAAGACAAAAACGGCCATCGGACAGCCGACAGCCGTTTGATTTGCAATTAGTAGCGTGGTTCGTCGTCAGCAGAGAGCAGCTCTTTCATGGCGATGGTATTTTCCAGCAGTTTACCGGAGCCCTGTGCAACGCAGTCCAGCGGATTTTCTGCGATCTGCACCGGCATACCGGTTTCTTTGGAGATCAGTTTATCCAGACCGCGCAGCAGCGCACCGCCGCCGGTGAGGGTGATGCCGTGGTCGATGATGTCGGCAGACAGTTCCGGTGGGGTCTCCTCCAGAGTTGCGCGGATGGCATCCAGAACGGTCATGACAGAGTCAGCCAGCGCTTCACGCACTTCGTCCGGATAGATCATCATGTTCTTTGGCAGACCGTCGGACAGGTTGCGGCCTTTGATTTCCATCGGCTGTTCGTTGTCGTATGGATAAGCGGAACCGATGTTGATTTTGATATCCTCTGCGGTACGGTCACCGATGAGGAGGTTGTATTTTTTCTTTACAAACTGGATGATGTCGTTGTCGAACTGGTCACCGCCCACACGAACGGAACGGGATGCAACGATGCCGCCCAGAGAGATAACAGCTACTTCGCTGGTGCCACCGCCGATATCAACAACCATGGAACCGGTTGCTTCGGATACAGGCAGTTCTGCACCGATGGCCGCAGCCATTGGTTCTTCGATGATGGCAACGTGTTTTGCACCTGCTGCCTGAGCAGCTTCTTTTACTGCACGGCGCTCAACCGGAGTAACGCCGGATGGGATGCAGATGATGACGTTTGGACGGGAGAAGAGAGTGTTGTTGCAGGCTCTTTTGATGAAGATCTGCAGCATGCTTGCAGCAACATCGAAGTCAGCGATAACGCCGTCTTCCAGCGGACGAACCGCTTTGATGGAACCAGGAGTACGACCGATTACGTCTTTTGCTTCCTGACCCACGTATTTTACTTTATTGGTGCGGGTGTCCACAGCCACAACGGAAGGCTCGCGCATGATGATGCCTTTGCCTTTCATGAAAATCAGAGTGTTGGCGGTACCCAGGTCGATACCGATGTCCTGGCCGAAGCCGAATTTAAAATCAAATCCTGCCATATGTTGTTCCTCCTGAAGATGTTTTCTTGTTCTATGATGATACGCCGTCCCCGCGGCGTAAATATTCGTTTTGACCCTCATGGACACAGTATTCCATGATGTTCATTCTTATATTATATCCGCAAAGAGAAGGAATCTCAACCGATATTTTTTGAATTTTTTCTGAATGAAGAAATGTTGTAGGAAAACATAAAAAATTCCGCAGAAATACAGGCTTTCTGTACAGTTTTATGGCCTCTGTACTTTTCCTTTTATCTGTGCTATAATAAATTGAATAATTATGACATCTCAGGAGGTTTCTCCATGAATATTGAACGCATTCCGCTGTCTTATCGCGGAAAAACCATCATGACATACCGCTGCGGCACGGGCAACGATGTTGTCGTTCTGCTTCACGGCTCCGGCTGTGACCATGCTCTGCTGAGCTGGGACGGCGTACTGGAACGTCTGGGCAAGCGCACCCGCGTCTACGCCATCGACCTGCCGGGCTACGGCGAAAGCGACCCTCTGGAAGAGATCCCGGAGGAAGGCTTCTACCCTTACTACCATCACTGTCTGGAGGCCATCGTGGATCAGCTGAAGCTGGACCGCTTTGTGCTGGTGGGGCTGTCCATGGGCGGCGCCATCTCCATTCGTTATGCGCTGGCTCATCCGGAACAGGTCTGCGGTCTGGTGCCTGTCAGCAGCTGGGGCCTCTCCGAAAAAGTCGGCCTCCACGGTCTGTCCTCTTGGCTCATCCATCGCCGCGATTTTGTCCGCAATACCTGCCGCAAGTTGGCACAGTCCCCTGCCATGACCAAATTCTATGTACAGAACGTGCTCTTCGGCCGCAAAAATACCTGCTCTCCGGAGCTGGTTGCTCAGCTGCAAGAGCTTTTGAACAAGGATTCCGTGCTGGATTCCATTGAGTTCTTCCAGCGCAGCTCCATCACCCCGAAGGGTGCCATCCCTTACTTCGGCGAGGAGTTGTCCAAGCTGAAAATGCCTGTTCTGCTGGTGCAGGGCAAGCGGGATCCGCTGGTTCCCCGCTCTCATGCAGAGCGCGCAAGCCGCATCATCACCAACAGCCGTCTGCACATCATGCCAAGCTGTAAACACTGGTGCTGCAAGGAACAGCCGGAGCTGTTCTATCAGGCGCTGTGGGCTTTTGTGAAGCGTGACTGCCTCTTCAGCTACAAAAACATGCTGCCGAATACTCCACAGCCTGCCGTTCAGACTGCGGAAAACTCTGCGGAAATCGTGGAAAATCCACTGCATCGGAATCTGAAAGCCCGTTGGGAAAAACGCCGCCGCAAGGCTACCGTGAAGCGCCTGCAGGCAACCTACATTCGCAAATGCAGACGCAAATAATGCAAAGAAAAAGCACCATCGTTTGATGGTGCTTTTTTATTAGTCGAGGAAGCCTGCTGCTTTCCAGATGAGATGGAGTGCATTGGAGGAGGCGATGTAACGGATATATTCACGAGCGTCATCGCTGCGGGATGGGATGTTCAGCTTCAGCACCTCGCTGTACTTGTCGCTGTCCACCGCAACATAAACCAGACCCACCGGTTTCTCCGGACTTCCGCCGCCGGGGCCGGCAATGCCTGTGGTGGAAACGCCGATCTCCGCTCCGCTGAGACGGCGAACACCCGCTGCCATTTCCCTGGCAGTCTGCTCAGAAACCGCACCGTACGCAACGAGAGTATCATGGCTGACGCCCAGAACCTTCTCCTTGATGTCATTGGAGTAGGAGCAGACGCCGCAGTCAAAGACCTCAGACACGCCATCTACATCCACAAGACGCTTGGACACATAGCCGCCGGTGCAGCTTTCTGCAGTGGCAACGTGGAGCCCTTTCTCTTTCAGACGGGTCACGGCGGCAGTCTGCAGGTCACCGATGTCAATGCCGTAAATGAACTCGCCGGCAATCTCGGAAACCTTATTCATCATCGGCTGCAGGATCGCCTCTGCATCCTCATCGCGATGAACGCGGGCGGTAACGCGCAGCTGAACCTCGCCCTCTTTGGCATAAGGAGCCAGAGTTGGGTTGCTACTTTCCACCATGATGTCGTGGAGTTTGTGTTCTAGCATGGATTCACCAATGCCGAAGAGATGGATCATTTTGGACACCAGAATCGTATCGCTGTCCTTCTGCAGATATGGAATAACGTAGTTATCGAACATAGGGCGCATTTCTCTCGGAGGGCCCGGCAGCATGAAAGCCACCTTGCCATCCTTTTCGATGGCGCAGCCCGGTGCGGTGCCGTTTGGATTTGGAAAGACCGTGCAATCCTGCGGCATCATGGCCTGTTTGCGGTTGTTGTCGGTCATTTCGCGGCCAAGACGCTGGAAGAAATCCTCAATATGGCGGAGAGATTCCTCATGAAGAACCAACTCCTTGCCGAACCATGCGGCGATGGTTTCCTTGGAGAGGTCGTCGTAGGTGGGACCAAGACCGCCTGTTGTAATGACGATATCACTGCGGGAGAAAGCCAGATCCAGACTCTCCTTCAGTCTCTGTGGATTATCGCCCACCACCGCCTGATGATAGACGTTGATGCCGTTCTGTGCCAAACCTTTGGCGATGTAAGTGGCGTTGGTATTGACGGTGTTGCCCATGAGCAGTTCCGTACCGATGCAGAGGATCTCTGCGCTTTTCTGTTTCATAAGGAGCCTCCCTTTCTGTTCTCAATTTCTATACTTCCACCATAGCACAGGCAGAGACGACTTTCAAGGGATTTTCCAAAGGAAAATTTACAGTTTATTCTTCCACCGGGCAAACTTTATGTTATAATAGAGACAGAACAACAAAGGAAAGGAGCTGAGGACAGCCATGATCCAGCCAAACAAGATCCGTATTGAAATCTACGGTGTGAAATTCGTCATCAATTCCACCGAATCGCCGGACTATGTCAAATCCATCGCAAGAGAACTGGACGAAGCCATCCGCAGCTATATGACGGGACATCCCCGCTCCTCTCTCAGCGATGCTTACCTCATCAACCTGCTGGACTATGCGGATCGCCTGAAAAAATGCGAGCAGAATGCGGATCATCTCCGCGCACAGCTCAGCGAGTATCTGGAGGAATCCGCCCGCGCCCATCTGGAAGTGGACGAGTACAAGCGGGAGATCGACAAGCTGAAACGAGAGATCAACCTGCTGCGCCAGAGCGGCGTACAGCCAAGCGAAAGCAAATCCGAATAGCAACAGGCCCAGAGTGTTCTCTGGGCTTTTGTTTGAATAAGCCCTGTAAGGAGGACTTTTATGAGCAAACTGGAAATTCTGGCTCCTGCCGGCAGCATGGAAAGCCTGCAGGCTGCGCTGAACGGCGGCGCCGATGCGGTGTACTTTGGCTACGGTCAGTTCAATGCCCGCCGCAACGCCAAAAACTTTGATGAAGAACAGTTCCGCGAGATGGCGAAAGCCTGCAAGGCCCGCGGCGTAAAAATGTATATGACCCTCAATACACTGGTCTTCGACCGTGAGATGGAGGACTTGAAGGAATCCGTGCGCACTGCCTGCGAAAACGGCGTCGATGCCATTCTGGTGCAGGACTTGGGCGTTATGGAATTGCTGCGCCAGTGGGCACCGGATATCCCTCTCCACGCTTCCACCCAGATGGCGGTGCACAATGTTTCCGGCGCCAAACAGATGCATGAGCTGGGCTTCACCCGCGTGGTTCTTGCCCGCGAAATGAGCGCCGAAGAAATCAAGGCCGTGGTGGAGCAGGTGCCGGTGGAAGTGGAAGTCTTCGTTCACGGCGCGCTCTGTATGTGCCTCTCCGGCCAGTGCTACATGAGCTCCCTCATCGGTGAGCGCAGCGGCAACCGCGGACTCTGCGCACAGCCATGCCGCCTGCCATTCAGCAGCGGCCGCGGCGACAACGGTTACGCCCTCTCTCTGAAAGACCTGACCCTCGTGGACCGCATCGAAGAGCTGAAAGCTCTGGGCGTGGACTCTCTGAAAATTGAGGGCCGCATGAAACGTCCGGAATATGTCTGGGCAGCTGTAACCGGTTTCCGTCAGGCTCTGGACGGCAAAGAACCAAACATCGAACAGCTGGAAGCTGCCTTCAGCCGCAGCGGTTTCACCCGCGGCTACTTTGACGGCAAGCTGGGCATTGATATGTTCGGCACCCGTCAGCACGAGGACGTGCTGGCAGGTCAGAAAGTCCTCAAACAGCTGTCCAATCAGCTGGAAAAAGAATATCCGCACATTGGCGTGGACTTCCGCTTTGTCATGAAAGCAGGCCAACCTGTGACCTTGTGTGCCACCGACTGCGACGGCAACTCCGTGACTGTCAGCGGCGATGCGGCAGAGACCGCCATGAACCGCCCGACCAGCGAGGAACTGGTACGCCGCAGCATGGAAAAACTGGGCGGCACCTTCTACTACCTCAATGAGCTGAGCTGTGAGCTGGATGATGGCCTCATCTGTCCTGCTTCTCAGATGAATCAGCTGCGCCGCGAGGCTCTGGAACAGCTGACCGAAATTCGTTCTCAAATCAAGCCTTGGACCTTTGTGGATACCGCGGTTCCGGCCCATCCGAAGAAGCTGTCCCTGCGCCGCAGTGAGTTCCGCGCGCAGGTTCGCAAAGTGGAGCAGATCACCCCGCTGATGGCAAAAACCTGCGAGCTCATCATCGTTCCACTGGATCAGCTGGAGGCGGATTTTGCACAGATCCCTGCGGAGCTGGTGGAAAAAATCGCAGTCACCCCGCCGCGCCTTGTCTTTGGCGACGACGCCGCACAGTTGGAACAGCGTCTGCTGGCGCTGAAAGCAAAAGGCATCCGCCATCTGTCCGCAGGCAACGTGGGCATGGTGCATCTGGGCGTGAAGCTGGGCTTCTGCGTACACGGCGAGACCAGCCTGAACATCGCAAACTCCCTGTCCATGAATCAGTATGCCGACCTTGGTTTGTACGATGCGACCGTTTCCTTCGAGCTGTCTCAGCAGAAGGCAAGAACACTGGGCGACTATCTGCCTCACGGCTTCTTCGCTTACGGCAAGCTGCCGCTGATGGCCACCCGCAACTGCCCGATCAAGCTGAAGGGCTGCAAAAACTGTCAGCAGTTCGGTACCCTCACCGACCGCAAGGATGAGACTTTCGAGGTTCGCTGCACCCAGCGCCAGTACTCTGAGATTTTCAACGGCAAACCGCTGTATCTGGCAGACCGCTGGAACGAGTGGGCAGGCTTCGACTTCGCGCTGCTCTACTTCACCGGCGAAACACCGAAGGAGATCGATGCTGTCATCCGCGCTTACACCTCCACCCATGAGAAACGGGAGGACATCACCAGAGGTCTTTACTACCGAAATGTAAAATAGCAAAAAAACCTTGCAATCCTGCGGGTTTTCTGCTACAATATCTTCACAATATTTTTGGCTGTGATGAGGAGGAGTACATACCGCTCCAAAGCAGAGAGAGGCTTCGGCTGGTGGAAGAAGCCCTTTGGTGGTATGGAAGGTAGCCTCGGAGCCGTGAACGGAACGGGGCCTGTCCCCAAGTAGATTTCACCGGGTTCTCCCGTTACAGAGAGTCGAGTGCAGAGGATTTTCCTCTGAATTTAGGTGGTACCACGGATTTTCACATCCGCCCTAAGCAAAAAACTGCTTGGGGCGGATTTTTATTTTCTATCAGCCCCAACAAATCAAAGGAGGAGCTCATTTTGAAAGAACTGAACAAAGTTTACGAGCCAAGTAAGTTCGAAGACCGAATTTACGAGTTCTGGATGAACGGCGGTTATTTCCACGCTGAACCAAATCCGGAAAAAGAACCATACACCATCGTGATCCCGCCACCGAACATCACCGGTCAGCTGCACATGGGTCACGCACTGGACAACACTCTGCAGGATATTCTCATCCGTTTCCGCAGAATGCAGGGCTATGAGACCCTGTGGATGCCTGGTACCGACCATGCTTCCATCGCAACCGAAGCAAAAATCGTACAGGCTATGGCAAAAGAAGGCATCACCAAAGACGATCTGGGCCGCGAAGGCTTCCTGGAACGCGCTTGGGAATGGAAAAAACAGTACGGCGGCCGCATCGTAGAACAGCTGAAAAAGCTGGGTACTTCCTGCGACTGGGAGCGCGAACGCTTCACCATGGACGAAGGCTGCTCCAAGGCTGTGAAAGAAGTTTTCGTTAACCTCTACAACAAAGGTCTGATCTATCAGGGCGAGCGCATCATCAACTGGTGCCCACACTGCCAGACTTCCATCTCCGACGCTGAGGTTGAATACGAAGAACAGGCCGGTCACTTCTGGCACCTGCGCTACCCTCTGGCAGACGGCAGCGGCTATGTTCAGCTGGCTACCACCCGTCCGGAAACCATGCTGGGCGATACTGCTGTTGCAGTAAACCCTAACGATGAACGCTACAAAGACATCGTTGGCAAAAACGTAATCCTCCCACTGGTAGGCCGTGAAATTCCTGTTGTAGCTGATGACTACGTTGACATGGAATTCGGTACCGGTGTGGTTAAAATCACCCCTGCTCATGACCCGAACGACTTCGGCGTTGGCTCCCGTCACAACCTGCCAATCCTGAAAGTGATGAACGACGACGCTACCATGACCGCAGATTGCGGCAAATACGCAGGTATGGACCGCTACGAAGCAAGAAAAGCAATCGTTGCCGATCTGGAAGAACAGGGCTTCCTGGTTAAAGTGGAAGACCATGCTCACAACGTTGGTACCTGCTACCGCTGCTCCACCACCGTTGAACCTATGGTTTCCAAACAGTGGTTCGTTCGCATGGAGCCTCTGGCTAAACCTGCTATCGACGCTGTTCGCAACGGCGACATCCGTCTGATTCCGGAACGTATGGACAAAACCTACTACAACTGGATGGAAAACATCAAAGACTGGTGTATCTCCCGTCAGCTGTGGTGGGGTCACCGCATCCCTGCTTACTACTGTGAGGACTGCGGCGAAGTAATGGTATCCAAAGAAGATGTTCATGTTTGCTCCAAGTGCGGCAGCACCCATGTTCATCAGGATCCTGACACTCTGGACACCTGGTTCTCCTCTGCTCTGTGGCCATTCTCCACTCTGGGCTGGCCTGACAACACCGAGGAGCTGAAATACTTCTACCCAACCAGCACTCTGGTTACCGGTTACGACATCATCTTCTTCTGGGTATCCAGAATGATCTTCTCCGGTCTGGAACACATGGGCGAGATCCCATTCAAGACCGTTCTCTTCCACGGTCTGGTTCGTGACGCTCAGGGCCGCAAGATGTCCAAATCTCTGGGCAACGGTATCGACCCACTGGAAGTAATCGACCAGTACGGCGCTGATGCTCTGCGCTTCACTCTGGCTACCGGCAACACCCCGGGCAACGACATGCGCTTCAGCGATGACAAAGTTCTGGCAAGCCGTAACTTCGCAAACAAACTGTGGAACGCAGCCCGCTTCATTCTCATGAACATCACCGATGAAAACATGAAAGTGGAGGTTCCTGCTGAACTGACCATCGAGGACAAATGGGTTCTCTCCAAGTTCAACAAGCTGGTAAAAGAAGTAACCGACAACCTGGAGAAATTCGAGCTGGGTATTGCTATCAGCAAGCTCTACGACTTCATCTGGGATGTATTCTGCGACTGGTACGTTGAGCTGACCAAGACCCGTCTGTGGGAAGGCGGCGAACAGGCTGACCCTGCCCGTCAGGTACTGGTTTACCTGATGGACGGTATCCTGAAACTGCTGCATCCATTCATGCCATTCATCACTGAAGAGATCTGGCAGGCTATCCCACACGAAGGCGAGACCATCATGATCTCCAAATGGCCTGTTTACAGAGAAGAACTGAACTTCGCAGCAGAAGAACAGGACTTCGAGAAAGTAATGGACGCCATCAAAGCTGTTCGTGCACGCCGCTCCGAAATGAATGTACCACCTTCCAAGAAAGCAACTCTCCACATTGAGACTGCCTTTGAAGATGTATTCCGTCAGGGTCAGGCCTTCCTGGAAAGACTGGCTTGGGCTGATACCGTGGACTTCAGCAAGGACTTCGACGCGGATTCCTGCGTACAGGTTATCACCGACAGCGCAAGAGTGTTCATTCCTCTGGCACAGCTGGTAGACCGCGACAAAGAGATCGCTCGTCTGAACAAAGAAAAAACTGACTGCGAGAAGGATATCAAGTTCCTCTCCGGTAAGCTGAATAACCCGGGCTTCGTTGCAAAAGCTCCGGAAAAAGTAATCGCTGTAGAACGCGAGAAACTGGCGAAAGCCGAAGAACGTATGGCGAAGATTCTGGAATCCCTGAAATCTTTTGAATAGTTTTCACAAGCCCCGCTTCATCGCGGGGCTTTTTTCTTGCAAAAAACTCCGCCCTGTGCTTAAATAAATCTGGGAGAAAATTGAGAAAGAAGGGATCTCTATGCGTCTTGCGGCCATCGGCAGCAACTGCATCGACTTTTACAAGAACCTGGAGGGCGGCAAGCCCTTCCCCGGCGGCGGCCCGGTGAATATGGCCGTCTATACCATTCGTCTGGGGGGCAGCGGCTCCTACATCGGCCCGGTCGGCACGGATGACTACGGCAAAGTCCAGCTGGAAGCCATGAAGGCCAAGGGCGTGGACTGCAGCCATGTGTCCGTTCTGGAAGGCAAAACCGCTGTGACCACCGTGGAATTGATCAATGGTGACCGCAAATTCACAGCCTACGATCAGGGCGTACTGGCAGACTTCACCCTCAGCGACGAGGAACTTCGCTTCATCGCCGAACAGCACGATGTGGTGGTCAGCGACCAGTGGGGAAAAATCGCGGAATACTTCCCGAAACTGCAGAAAATGGGCATTCCGACCGCTTACGACTGCTCCACCCGTGTCAGCAGTCCGGCGGCGCTGTCTGTCATGCCGCACTGCGACTACCTGTTCTTCTCCGCCGATGATGGCGATTGCCGCACTCTGCGGGAACTGATGAGAATCGTCCATTCCATGGGTCCGAAGCTGGTCATCGCTATGCTGGGTGAGGAAGGCAGCCTCTGCTTCGACGGCAAGGACTTCCACAAATGCGGCATCGTGCCTTGCGATAATTTAGTGGACACACTGGGCGCCGGAGACAGCTTTATTTCAGGCTTCCTGTTCGGCATGACCGAAGGTCTGAGCATCGAAGAAGCCATGCACAAAGGCGCTGCAAACGCCACCGAGACGCTGAAATACTTCGGCGCGTGGTAAACAACAAGGGGGAGAAACATGATCATCAACAACAGCTGGAAAGAAAACGAGGGTCCTTGCCTTCGCAATTTTAACGAACAGGGCGATATCAACAGCGTCAACGGTGCGCTGGCTCTGCGCCCGCAAATTGAGAAGATCATCGATGAGATCTGGGAACAGGGCTTCGATGGCATCTACTTCATCGGCATCGGCGGCACCTATGCTTCCGCCATGCAGGCCGAGGTCTATATGCGCGGAAAATCCGCCTTGCCTGTGTTCGTAGAGAATGCCGCAGAATTCCTGACCACCGGCAACAAACGTTTCACGAAAAATAGTGTGGTGATCCTGTCCTCCGTCTCCGGCAACACCAAGGAAATGGTGCAGCTGGTGGACAGAGTTCATGAGATCGGTGCGCGGGTATTCAGCTTCATTGATACTCCCGGCTCCATCCTGACTCAGCCGGACAAGCAGGACTACCTCATTCTTTATCCGAAGAATGAGCAGCTGAAATTCTACATGGTCTGCAACTACCTCATGTACAAAAACGGCGAATTTGCGGACTACGAGCGCTACAACGCCGAGATGGAGGCTCATCTTGCTCTCGCTCTCTGCGAGACCGAAAAACTGGCGGACAGCTGGGCACATGATTACGCCAAAGCAAAAGCGGCCGCTGTTACTGCCCGCCCTGACCTGCCGCACTACTTCATCGGCAGCGGCAATCAGTACGGTGCCACCTACTCCTACGCCATGTGCTACTGGGAGGAACAGCTGTGGATCCGCACCAAATCCATCTCCTGTCAGGAATTTTTCCACGGTATGCAGGAAATTATCGTGAGAGACACCCCTGTCACCCTTTTCATGGGTGAGGACGAACAGCGTCCGCTGGCGGAACGTGTGGCTGCTTTCCTGCCGAAAGTCTGCGAAAACTATACCATCATCGATACCAAGGAATTTCCGCTGACGGGAATCTCCAAGGAGTATCGCGGCAGCATCTCCCATCTGGTGATGCACGCCATCAACAACCGCGTGGACGCCTATATGGAGCTGTTTCTGCGCCATCCGCTGAGCATTCGCCGCTATTACAGACAGTTTGAGTATTAAAGATACTTCCCCGCCCCGCCCGCATGGGCGGGGCTTTTTTGCGCCCTTTTTTGCTGTCAGCGACAGCTTTCGCCCGAAAATGCAGGGTGGACAGGCTATCATTAGAGCAGAATTTACAGGAAACGAGGGAGAACGGTGACAGCAAAAACCTATGTCAACATTGAAATACAGGACGAGGTCTTTATCGCGCGGCTTTACGGCGAACTGGACCATCACAGCGTCCAGCCGCTGCGGGAAGAGATCGATGCCATGGCTCTGCAAAATCGACCAAAAGAGCTGATTTTAGACTTTGCGGGTGTCGGCTTCATGGATTCCAGCGGCATCGGACTGGTCATGGGACGCTACAAACTGGCGCAGGAATTGGGCGCGGAGCTGCGGCTCTGTGGTCTGACAGCAGGCAGCAAACGTGTCATGCAGATTGCCGGCATGGACAAGCTGGCGAAGTTTTAGGGGCATCGGCCCCGCTACATAACAGGAGGAAGATTATGAAAGCATACAATACAATGCGGCTGAGCTTTGATTCCCGCTCCGCCAACGAAGCCTTTGCCAGAACGGCAGTAGCGGCTTTTCTCTGCCCGTTGGATCCTACCGTGGAGGAGATCCTCGATGTAAAAACCGCTGTTTCCGAGGCGGTGACCAACGCCATCGTTCACGGTTACCGCAATTCCATCGGCAAAGTCACCGTCAGCGCTTCCCTTTATGAAAACAAGCGAGTTGTCATCAAGGTGCAGGACAGGGGCTGCGGCATCGAGGATGTAACAAAAGCCCGCGAGCCGCTCTTCACCACCGCCCCCGAAGAGGAGCGGGCAGGTTTGGGTTTTGCCGTTATGGAAAGCCTCATGGATAAACTGAAAGTTTCATCCAAGCCGGGAAAAGGCACTACGATCACCTTAGAGCGGGTCATCCGCTCCAAAGAGGCCGCCAATGACTCCGCTCGTTGATAAGAGCCGACAGGACTGCATCGAACAGAATCTTGCTTTGGTCCACGCCTGTGCACAGCGTTACAAGGGCAAGGGCATCGACTACGACGACCTTTATCAAGCGGGCTGTGTCGGCTTGGTGAAAGCCGCCGACGGCTTCGATGTGAGCCGCGGTCTGCGCTTCTCCACCTACGCTGTGCCGGTGATTCTGGGCGAGATCCGCCGCCTGTTCCGCGACGGCGGCACCGTAAAGGTCAGCCGCTCTCTGAAGGAGCTGGCGCTGAAAGCCAAGCGGGAGCAGGAGCAATTTCAGCGTGTACAGGGTCGGGAAGCAACCATCAACGAGCTGGCGGAGCGTCTCGGTGTCGATTACGGACAGCTTGTGGAGGCTCTCTGCGCCTCCGCGCCTCCCCTGTCCCTGACCCACGAAGAGGACAACGCCGAGTTCGACCTGCCTGTGGACTCCCCCGTGGAGGCTCTGTCTGATTCCATCGCTCTGCGGCAGGTTTTATCTCTTCTGGAAGCAAAGGACCGCGAGCTGATTTTTCTGCGCTACTTCAAGGGACAGACCCAAACCCTTGTGGCGCAGCAGCTGGGCATGACACAGGTACAGGTCTCCCGACGGGAAAAGAAAATCCTTCTTGCCTTGCGGGAGAAGCTTTTATAGACTTTTCCACTGCTTTGTGTTATTCTGGTGGAAATCCACCGAAAGGAGGAACTGCCATGTCCTCACTTCTCAACAGCACCCAAAACACCCGCGCCATCCTGCCGGATTCTCTCCGCTATCTTCGCAGCGATGTGCCCGCCTCTTTGACAGAAAGCGAAATCGATTGGCTGCAACAACAGAATATTCGCTGCATCGTTGACCTGCGCAGCGAGGAAGAACAGAAGAAAAAGCCCTGCCCTCTGTCTCAGAAGACAGACTTTGTGTATCATTCTCTGCCCGTCAGCGGAGGAAGTGCCGTTCCTGCCTGCCCCGATGAGGTCTCAGCCTCCTATGTTGCCATGGTGGATGAGCAGATGAAGCACATCATTTATACAGTAGAAACTTCCGACTGCGGCGTGCTGTACTTCTGCAATGCCGGCAAGGACCGTACCGGCGTAGTTTCTGCCCTGCTGCTGCGCCGACTGGGCTACGACGATGAATACATCATCAAGGACTACCTGCAGTCTGCGGATAATCTGAAGGAAATGCTGAGGGCCTACGCCGCTTCATCCGGCGTGGACATCCATATCATCACACCCTGCCGCTGCTACATGGAAGAATTTCTTCAGCGGCTGAACTGCCCGAAAACGCTCTGAGCGGCAGAATTGGAAATTTTCCCACAGGAAATCGTCGGGACCTGTTTACAAAATCCCCTTTTCTCTTTATAATAAAAGAATGGATTATTCTATCTTTCATAAAAAATGCTGTGCGCAATCCACACAGCGAAACATAGAAAAATAAAGGAAAGACGGTGATTTTTGTGTCCCACGAAATCGTACTGATTCTGGACTTCGGCGGCCAGTACAACCAGCTGATCGCCCGTCGTGTACGCGACATGGGTATCTACTGCGAGATCATTCCTTGGAGAAAGGCAACAGTAGAAACCATCAAAGAAAAAAATCCGATCGGTATCATCTTTACCGGCGGCCCGAACTCTGTGTATCTGGAAACTTCCCCACACATTGATCCGGCTGTATTCGAACTGGGCATTCCTGTTCTGGGTATCTGCTACGGTCATCAGCTGATGGCTCATACTCTGGGCGGTAAAGTTGCTTCCGGCGAGACCAAAGAATACGGTAAAACCGAGACCTACTTCGACCCATCCTGCGTTCTGTTCAAGGATCTGCCTGAACAGTCCATCACCTGGATGAGCCACACCGACCTGGTTGCAGAACTGCCTGCAGGCTTCCGCGTGACCGCTCACACCGACGCTTGCCCTGTTGTTGGTATGGAATGTGCTGAGAAAAACTTCTACGGCCTCCAGTTCCATCCGGAAGTTCTCCACTCCCAGTACGGTCTGAAAATGATCGAAAAATTCCTCTTCGATGTCTGCCATGCAAAAGGCGACTGGTCCATGTCCAACTACTATGAGACCGCTGTTCGCGACATCAGAGAAAAAGTTGGCGACGGTAAAGTTCTGCTGGCTCTGTCCGGCGGTGTTGACAGCTCAGTTGTTGCAAAACTACTGTCCAAAGCAATCGGCAAACAGCTGACCTGCATCTTCGTTGACCACGGTATGATGCGTAAAGACGAAGGCGATGAAATCGAAGCTGTATTCGGCAACGGTGACATCAACTTCGTACGCGTAAACGCAGAAGAACGCTTCCTGTCCAAACTGGCAGGCGTAGAAGAGCCTGAAAAGAAACGTAAGATCATCGGCGAAGAATTCATCCGCGTCTTCGAAGAAGAAGCAAAGAAAATCGGCGCTGTTGACTTCCTGGCTCAGGGTACCATCTATGCTGACATCGTAGAATCCGGTTCCGGCGATGCTGCTGTGATCAAATCTCACCACAACGTAGGCGGTCTGCCTGACTACGTTGACTTCAAAGAAATCATCGAACCACTGCGTCTGCTCTTCAAAGACGAAGTTCGCCGTCTGGGTAAAGAAGCCGGTCTGCCTGACTATCTGGTAAACCGTCAGCCATTCCCAGGTCCTGGTCTGGCAATCCGCGTGATCGGTGCCATCACCAAGGAAAAACTGGATCTGCTCCGTGAAGCAGACTACATCTGGCGCGATGAGATCGCAAAAGCAGGTCTCGACACCGAGATCAGCCAGTACTTCGCAGTACTGACCTCCATGCGTTCCGTTGGCGTAATGGGCGACGCAAGAACCTACGATTATACTCTGGCTCTGCGTGCAGTTACCACCGCTGACTTCATGACCGCTGACTGGGCTCGTATTCCATACGACGTGCTCGAAAAAGCATCCAGCCGCATCATCAACGAAGTTGGCAGCATCAACCGTATCTGCTACGACGTCACTTCTAAACCGCCGGCAACCATCGAATGGGAATGATCCCACAGGTCTAAAAAGCCCAGTCATCACCGGACTTTTTAAGGATTTGAGCCATTCGTGGCAACGAAATGGCAACAAAACTTCATTATTCAACAATAAAGAGCTAACTGATTTTGATTAAGTCAGTTAGCT